>NZ_JBRKCV010000003.1:0-332736 GCF_052983275.1 Robertmurraya sp. GLU-23 | reverse complement strand
TAGCCCAATCACAGAGAGTTTACTAGTATGAGAAGTTGTTGACAAGTGACTTTTTTATTTATCTAGCTCCGTAAGAACTACATAAATTAACTGCCGAACCCTACATTTTTATTCTGCCATAAACATCTAAGCACTGGTCATGATTAACCCTCTCATTATACTCTCTGAATCGGGCTATAGCCGCTTTTTTATCATTTGAGAATAAACGGAGAATCCATTTACGATCTAGTAAGTATTTGGGATAAACTTCTTGATCGTAGTATCCAAGGCAACTACTCCATTTCCACTCATCGACACGACTGACCATCCCTGCTTTAACCGGGTTTTGGTGGATATACCTAACAACGGTAATCAGATAAGCGGACGTTTCAACATTCTCGCTTTTAAATCGGTCTTGAAATAAGTGACCTGTGGTATGGTATTTCCAATTGTAATATCCTACAAAGCTTACTCCCACTCGTTTCATTGTAACTGATAAAGGTTCCTTGCCTTCTTTTAAGAGTAGATGAATGTGGTTACTCATTAGGCACCATGCGTATACAAGCATCCCGGCTCTCTTTTTATATCTCTCAAGTGCATCTAGAAAGAACATACAATCTTCTTCATCGTGAAAAATCTCCTGTCGATTCGCTCCCCTCCATATGACGTGGTAAATCCTGCTCCTACTTTTCTCCCGAGCATGTCTTGGCACTTCCTCACCAACTCCCAAGTTAGATTACCGGTGATTCACGATTACTTTTCCTTAATGTCACTGCTTCATGGAGATCTCCATCTGATATACTAGTCTCCCCTCTCAGATCGGCAATTGTTCTGGCTAACCTGATGATTTTAATTTGCACTCGGTTACTTAGGCCTTGTTTAATAGATAACGATTGGAGAAATTGCTGTTGCTGATTAGTTAGTGGACTGTTGGAAATCAACTGTTCAAATGGAACTCTACCATTACATATCTCTTTTCCATAGCGATGATATTGTCGCTCTCTAGCTGCAACCACCCGCTCTTTTACCCGTTGAGAAGATTCTATTTCTCTAATATTTTGGGTTTGAAGATTAACAGGTTCTAACGATAAAATAATATCCATTCTGTCTAAGATGGGGCCTGATACACGGGTCTTATAGGCTTTTATCTGTTTTTCAGAGCATGTACAATATTGCAGATTAGATCCCAAATAGCCACATGGACATGGATTCATAGCGGCAATAAAAATAAACTGTGCGGGATAAGTTACGGTGGAATGTACGCGGCTAATGGTGACTTTCTCGTTTTCTAGGGGTTGCCTTAACATATCTAATGTTTTCTTTGAGAATTCACCTAACTCATCCAAAAAAAGTACTCCCCGGTGAGCCAATGATACTTCCCCAGGTTTAGGATTGGTTCCTCCACCAATGATGGATACAGCGGATGCGGAATGATGAGGATGACGGTAAGGAGGTAGGGATAGAGCGGGATAAGAAGTACCAGCTAACTGATACAGGCTGATCTTTTCAAGCTGTGCTTCTTTGGACAATGGTGGCAAAATAGAAGGAAATGTTTCGGCTAAAAGGCTCTTTCCACACCCAGGTGGACCATCCATCAACACATAGTGCTCACCGGAAGCGGCAATCTCTAAAGCTCGTTTTGCCGTTAGATGTCCAATAATTTGGTTTAAGTCCCGTTCAAAGGTAACTTTTTCTTCACAAATGGTTTTTGGTTGAATGAAGGAAAAGGTCTCTTGTCCGGCGAGATGGTCAATGACTTCTTGTATCGAGCCAATATAAACAAGGTCTAAATCGTCAATTTCCACTTTAGGGAGGGTGGGATCAAATGGGAGAAAAAGCTTCGTTAATCGGAGTTTTTTTGCGGCCAGTACAGCCGCTATCATTCCTTCCACAGGAAGAACCGTACCGTCCAACGATAAGGCACCAATGAATCCAGCATCTACGGGAATCTTATCTTTTAAAAACTCACCACTCTTAAGTATTCCAAGCGCAATAGCCAAATCAAACAGAGGCCCATTCTTTTTTTGTTCCGTTGGGGAAAGATTAATAGTTACTTTCCGATCCACTAACGGAAATCCGATGTTATGTAACGCGGCTGTTACCCGTTCCTTCGATTCCTTTACGGATGCATCCGGAAGCCCAACAATAACAAAGGAATCCACACCCTCATAGATCTGAACCTCCACTTGAACACGGTAACCCTCCAAGCCTTTTAAGCCAATACTAATTACCTTTGCTGACACCTTATCAGTCCTCCAATACCGTATAGTAATAATTCTTAGGAAATGTTGTATGTTACTTATTATATCGTTTGTGAGTGTGAGATTTGAAAGGTATAGATTGAATAATAAGATAAATGGATGTTTGGTTTTTCAGATGAGGGTTGGGGCACGTTTTAGGGTTTACCATTATCATAACTTACAAGCTTGAAAAATCAATATATTCTTTTTGACTAAAGAGTGAAGTGAAGTAATATTCATTACTCTAGGAAGCAGGTGAACTGTCCCCGTGCTTCTCGTGGCTCTTAATTATTTTGTAGTTTGATAACACTGGCTTTTTTCCCCGCACTTACTGGCTCAGATGTCCGCATACAGTGGCTCAATCTATCCGCAATACTCACCGTCTAATTCTGGACAGGCAACACCGTCAACTTTTGGTCATTTTGAGATAGCAAAAACAAAGAAGCACGAGAACCGTCCCCGTGCTACTCACTCTTTTCTAACATTTTTAAGATAGTATTTGAATAAGATTTAACTTCATGCAACCCAGACTCTATTCCATAAAGAATATATTCCTCAACTGACATAGGGGCATCTTCAGTTAACTTGAGAGTTAAGGGGTCTAGATCTAATGACTTAATGGTCTTTTTTACCCCTTTTTTAATATTATTTGTCTTTTCAGTAAACCATGGAGTAAAGTCCATTTCACCTTTTGTTGTTATCTGTTTTGCATATCTTGCTCCCAAGACATTTTCTTTTGGCAACCCATGGATTTCACCGGTTTCTTTAGAAGGATTAAAAAGTTCAACAAACTCATCACTAAGATAGAATATTTTTAATAACTCAGCACTCACTTCTGGCTTTTCTGTCGTTGTCTTTAAATATCCTTCTAATTTATCCTCGGCTGATTCAGCTAATCTCAGAATCTCTTCTAGCTTTGGTTTAAAATACTCCTTAACTTCCAGCACTATTATTCCCCTCCATTTAATAATTCCTTTACTCAAAAATATCACCTTTCCACTTTGCAAACAACAAATTTCCACCCTAGACTATTATGTTGTACACTGCTGATTTATTTTCAAAAGATATATTACTTACAAATACTAATTAGAACTAGCGTAAATTTTAGTATTTAATTGTTTTTGCTAACTTCACTTTGAGCCACTCCGATCATCAAAAAGTGAGCCACTTGGCACGTTGATTCTGGAGATTCTGGAATGTCTTGACATGGAGCCTCCAGAGGTATGATTTAGCTCGAAAGGCGACACAACAAGGTGTTTCGAGTAGGCAACGAGCCTATCATACCTCTCACTCCAAATCAAGAAGTGTTCAAACTGGAAATTGAGTGGCTTACGATTTCTCGGTCGGAGTGGCTCTATTTAAATGATCAAATACATTAATATTAAATGACCCGGTTACTATTCAAGCCAAGTAAAAAGGAAGCACGAGAACCGTCCCTGTGCTTCCAAGTTTCCGGAAATAGTTACATTCAAAGATTTCCGAATAGAAGAACAATCAGCTATTGGAGAGAAGCAATTAAATGTATTAAAGGAATTGTCTTGGATTGACGAATATTTTACGTTGATAATGATGGGCCCTACAGGTGTCGGAAAGACGTTCCTTTCAACAGCCCTCGGTATCCACGCCATTGAGCGTGGGTACCAGGTATCATTTATATCGATGGAGAGACTCATTTATGTGCTGAAGTCTAAAGAGCATATAAGTAAGTCTAAAACAAGGTATAAAAGGATAACGTCTTCTGACTTAATCATTATAGATGATTTAATGTATGTCGCTTTTGAACCAGAAGAAGCTCATCTGTTCTTTCAGTTCATTTACGAGATGTATGACAAGGCAGCATTCATCCTTACATCAAATAAAGGTCCAGCAGAATGGGGAAAATTCCTAGGGGACCAAACACTTACGACGGCAATACTGGATCGTCTTTTACACCGAAGTGAGATATTAAGCTTCAAAGAGGATCAAGACAGTATAAGAATGAAATATCGAAAGGTCTTATTTGATAATCAAAGTGTTTAATCTTATTTGATAATCAAAGTGTTTAATCTTATTTGGTGAAAACTGTTCAAACTTATTTGTGAAAAACTGTTGATTTCTACTTGACGGTTACAGCTCTCCATTAACATTATTAATTTAGGTAAATCTGTAAGACTATTAATTTCGATATCGGTATTAATGTTTATTCGCATATGCATAATATTTACCTCGAGAATATTATGCAGTTGAACCATCAAAACTGTACATACTTATGTGATCACTTCTGTACATTCTTAAATTAGCATTTATAGTTGGGCAACTAAGATTATTGATGAGCAAATAGGAGACAAAAGATTTAAATAATAAAAACTGGCATTGGAACAAACTCTGTTCTAATGGCTCTTAATTATTTTGTAGTTTGATAACACTGGCTTTTTTTCCCCGCACTTACTGGCTCAGATGTCCGCATACAGTGGTTTAATCTATCCGCAATACTTACCGTCTTATTCTTGACAGGCAACACCGTCAACTTTTGGTCATCTTGAGATAGCAAAAATAAAGAAGCACGAGAACCGTCCCCGTGCTTCTCCCTGGATTATTCTTATGCCAATTCCATGCATCGGTAATTATTTTCTCTAATGAATCAAACTGTGGTCTCCAACCTAAGATACGTTTTGCTTTCTCTGATGAAGCAATTAAGACTGCTGGATCACCCGCTCTTCTCTCTTTAACTTCTGCTGGAATTGGGTGATTTGTTACTTTTCTTGCCACATCAATTACTTCTTTGACTGAATAACCATTACCGTTACCTAGATTAAAAGTTTCACTAGGATTATCTTTTCTTAAGTATTCTAATGCTTGATAATGTGCTGAGGCTAAGTCCATTACATGAATGTAATCTCTAATACAGGTTCCATCTTCTGTCGGATAATCATCACCAAACATATAAATCTTTTCCCTTTGTCCTAGAGGCACCTGTAGAATTAAAGGAATAAGGTGAGTTTCTGGATCATGATCTTCTCCAATATTTCCGCTCTCATGTGCTCCTGCAGCGTTAAAATATCTTAAAGATACATATTTAATCCCATAACCTTGATCAAACCACTTCATCATCTTTTCCATTGCTAATTTTGTCTCACCATAAGTGTTTGTAGGATTGGTTTCATATTCTTCAAGAATTGGTATGTTCTTAGGTTCACCATAAGTAGCTGCAGTTGATGAGAATACTATTCTGTTAACATTATTATCCCTCATTACATCTAATAGACACATCAGGCCATAAACATTGTTATGATAATATTCATATGGCTTTTCCATGCTTTCGCCAACTAGGGAGTTAGCAGCAAAGTGAATGACAGCTTCGATATTATGAGTCTTAAAGACATTATCCAATGTCTCTTTATCTCTGAGATCAATTTCATAAAAATGCTTTGAGTCAATTGCAGCTCTATGACCACTCTGGAGATTATCGACAACAACTATATCTTCATTCTGATCTAAAAAATGTCTCACTGTATGGGAACCAATATAGCCTGCCCCTCCGGTTATAAGTACTTGCATTTATTTGACCCCTTTAAAAGTTTATTACACAACTGTTTTTTTAAACTTCCTTTTAACTGCTTTCACAATTATATTAACCTCATCAATCTTTATAAAATAGATAATCAAAAAGTATGATATAATTCCTATAATAACTGCAATTAATAGAGACAAAATTGGGCTTTGTGTAGTTAGCATAAAATCGAATGATAGTTTGGCTAATAAGCCCATAACTAATGAAGCTAAAGAAATCTTTAGCAATGAAATACTGATCTTTTTCATTCCTAGTGAACCAATTTTCTTTCTTAAACTAATAAATAGAAGTACAGTCGTAACAATTGCTGCAATACTTGTTGCTAATGCTATGCCTCCTATACCTAAGTACCTTGATAAAAGAACATTCAAAATGATATTAATAACCATTCCAATTGCTGCATTGACCATCGGTGTTTTAGTATCCTGTATTGAAAAAAATACTCTTGATAGGACTTCTCGCATTCCAAAACCAACCATACCAATAGAGTAGAAAAATAATGCATATGAGGTCATTGATATAGCTTCTATATCGAATGCACCTCGCCCAAATAAAAAAATAACTATAGGCTTAGAAAATATCATTGAAAGTAAAGTTGCTGGCACAACCAACAAACTAATTCCAATTATAGCTTTAGATAAAGAATTTTTTAACCCATTTAAGTTTTTCTCCGCTGCCATTCTTGACATCACGGGATATAAAACCGTAACTATAGACATTACAAATATTCCTTGCAAAAATACATTAAGCTTACTAGCATAATTTAAGGCCGAAACTCCCCCCTGAACTATTTGCGATGCTATAGTTCTATCAACTAATAAATTAATCTGATTAACCGATATTCCCAATATTACTGGAAAAGCTATAAATGCCATTTTTTTTATATTCTTGTCTTTTAGATCAAATACTAATTTATATTTATACTTATTTCTTTTTATATAATGTATCAGTATAGGAATTTGAGAAGCCGATGCAATTACGAATCCTATCGCTAGGAATAAAACATTAATCTTGTAACTCAATATAATTGATATTATTACAACAATGTTAAGTGGTACTCCTATCAAAGCAGGAGCAATATAATTATTCTTAATTTGAAGATATCCACTAAATATTGATACAATTACCGTAAAATACATTGCAAATAAACTAATTTTTGTAAACTGCACTGTTAAGGCTAAGGTTTCTCCTTCAAATCCCGAAGCAAATATCTTTACAATTTGCTCTGTAAATAAAAAACATACAATAATTATTATAGTGCATAGTATAATCAATATATTTATAAGATTGTTTGTAAACCTATTAGCTTCTACTTCTCCTTCATCTTTTATTATTTTGGTATATATAGGAATATACCCAGCCCCTAACCCCGCCGCTATAAATCCAAATATTACGCTCGGAATAGTAGTTGAAATCAGGTAAGCATCACTGGTACTTGAAGCTCCATATACAAAGGAAAGTATTATATCCCGCCCAAATCCAATTATTTTTGAAAAAACCGTAATCACCATTAATAGTAAAGTAATCTTCTTCATCTATTTATCAAACTCTCCACATTCTTAAGAGGAAAACATACGCTATTTCCATTTTGACTGCTTATTCTTCTGTCATTTTCATTTCAAAATATTAATAATATTTTCTCTTATTTTAAACATGTCTTTATTGCTTTCAAATAAATGCTTACCAATAACCTGCATATATTCAAGGTCTTTTTCATGATCAATATCTAATACTGCGGTATCAGTCATCGTTATTACTTCACATTTTCCTTCAAATATTCCCTTACCACTCTCAAGAAACGAAGGGGAGTATGCATATAAAGATGCATTCATATCGAAAATTTCTGGAGCTTCTTGTCTTGAATTAAATGACGATTCAATAACTCTTGTATAACCATCACCCGTTTTTTTCACCATATTGAAGTAAGGATTTCTTCTTGATTCAGTGACGGAAAATACAACATCCGCTTCCGAAGCTTTCTTTTGTTTAAGCAGACGATCAATATCTTGTACAGTCCTTAATGGGGAAGTAATGTCCAAATCAACAACTGTATCATAAGCAATTAATTTCCTTTTCTGCATTATCTCAAGACTATTTAAAATCACTTCGACTTTGGGTGTATTGTCCAACCCTAATGATATATCTCTTTCGATAACATATACTTTAACCTTCAAATTATCTTGAAATAATTTAATAAGATCTTCACTATCTGTATTTAAAACAATATCACAATGTGAATCGGGATTATGCTTTTTATATAAATCAATTGCAGAAACTGTGTAGAAAGCCAATGGATATCCTAAGAATTCTTTTAAATTCTTGTTTTTGATTCCTTTTGATCCAGCCCGCCCACATATAGTAAATAATATATTCATTACAAATTTCCATCCTTTACTATCTTAAGAGTCTTCAATGCAGTTGGTATATCATTATGATTTATTGCTTTTCCCTCCAAAACATCGAAAAAATATACCATTTCCTTATATTGAAAGTCATCCCTCGATTCCTTAAATGATAAAGTTCTACCACTTTTTAAATAACGTATTTCACTATTTATCAAGTCTCCAACTACGGTATCTTCGTCAGTAAATAGTTGAATTTCTCTAATAGGTTTACGGCCAAAATAATCTAAATGAACCTCTAAAGCCATGTTTTTAAATCTTGCCAAATAAAGAGATAAATCATCACTATCTATTTCTAAATTAGAAAATTGACCTCTAATATTATATAGTTGTTCGGGTTGTCCAAACAAATAATATAAATAGTCCCATTCATGGATTAGGTCAATTGATACTCCGCCACCTTGATCCCTATGTGCACTGTAAGTTGTCCTATAATCTACATTCGGTCTCCAGTCTGGAAGATAGCTTGAACATATTACCCTTGCACAGTATACCTTAGTTAGGTCACAATTTTGTTTTAAATATTGAATCACATTGGTATACCTTAATGGACAAGCAACATAATAAACTGCATCTTTTTTCAAAGAAAGATCATCTATAGAGTTATCTTCTTTATCAAACACAGGTTTCTCAATAAACATGTGTTTCGTCTTGGGAACAAACTGCTTTACAGTTTCAAAGTGTAAATAAGTTGGATTCGTAACAAAGATAATATCATAATTATTAGGAACATCCTCAAAGGAATAATATATTTCGTTTATTGTTTGTTCAATTTCTTTGTCCATGCTTTTACCTGAACCACTTCTTATCAGGTCAATCGTATAAGAATAGTCTTTTTCCTTTAATACATGTGTAATATTATGCAGATGCCTTGTTCCTATTGATCCAAGACCAATTATGCCTATTTTATAGTTTTTATTCATGTCAGGCCTCAATCTCGTCAATGATTTTTAATATTTCTTTATCTTTTTGAAAACTATACAATGGAACTTCTTTATTTCTTATAGTTTCAAAAAAAGAAACTATTTCATTTAAATAGGCATTCTCCACCACGAAATTACTGTAATTATCCAATTGATCAACTTCCTTATACAATTGAACTTCAATATCCTTTTTTAAATCATAATCATAAATTCTAAGTCCTGTTGGTGAACCATCCCAATTAAGATATAACTGTTCTCCGAAAACTTCTAAGTTTCTTACTGCTTTTCTAGATAATACATCCACTGCAAGCGTTCCCTTGTGCCCTGTATTATGTTGAATAATAACTAAATAGTTATCGTTATAATCAATACTTAAATTACTAATTTTGTTTTTTACTACATTTACGTTTATGATATCTCCAAATACATCTGTTAACCATGGGAGCTCAATAGCAAAAATTTCTCTACATCCATTTGAGCGCTTGTCCCCTACAAAAAAGTCTTTATAATTTTCCCAAGGATGCCAATCTGGCAAATATTGTCCAACATGGTAAGTATAATTCAATAAACCATTTACATTTTCAACTGAAGACTTTATTTTTTTTATTTCATCCCTATACAAAAATGTAGATGAGAGAAATAAAACTAAATTTCGTTCTTTTGCTAAAGCGATATTCTCATCATAGCCATCAGACACCAAATTCAACTCAGTGAAAACATGTATTTCTTTTTTAAGACATAGAGAAATAATCTTATAATGAGATAATGGTGATGTACAAATGAAAGAACAATCCACTTGGTTTACAAGAGTCAAATCAGTCAGGCTTTCATAAGTTTCTATATTGTATTCCTTACTACATTCTTTTCTACGTATCTCATTTGTATCTACACCAATAATTTCAATTGTTTTATCATACATTTGGATCAAGCGAATTCGTCTCTTCCCCATTGAACCTAATCCAATTACTGCAACTTTCATCTTATCTCACCTCACAATCGTAGAATTTCTTTTTAAGCTCAATTTTACCGTTTGACAGAAAGTCTTTTACCACAGAAACTACTTTCTCTGAAGTGTTGCCATTTCCATATGGATTAATTGTATTTTTTACTTTTCTTTGAAACTCACTTGATAAAGCAATCTTAATTGCCTTTTCGATATCGTCTATATTAGGTTTACAATTGATGACACTATTTGCTTGTAGTCTACCTCTTTGACGATCACCTATGTTTATTGTAGGTATCCCAAAGCTCGGTGCCTCTAGTAGCCCACTTGAAGAATTCCCTATAACTAAAGTACAATATTTTAAAGCACTTAAGTATCTTGTCATGCCTAATGAGGTAAACGCAATAGCATGGTCATTTCCCTTTATATAGACATCAATCATTTTATTGATAATCCGACCGTTTGCATCCGCATTAGCTTTTGTAAAAATAAATTTCATATTCTGGTACCTTTTACAAACATCTAATAAAGCCTGAAACTGCTCTTCAGAATTTTCATCTTCAAGTGTTACTGGGTGAAATGTTATCATTGCATATGGTTTATCTAATAAGTACTGGATAGAGGACTCTAACTCGCTCTTAGTCATTAACTTTTGATTAAGAATATTCTCTATTCCTAAAGCACCGACAGAGAATACTCTGTCAGGCTGTTCTCCTAATTGAATAACACGCTTACGATATTCTTCTGTACTTGTAAAATGCAAATAACTTAGCTTTGTTATGGCATGACGAATAGACTCATCTAAAGCACCTTCTGTGGTTTCTCCGCCATATAGATGAGCTATAGGAATTTTCTGATTCATAGCCGCCATACAAACCGCTAATGTTTCATAACGGTCTCCAAGAACGATTAGCATGTCAGGCTTTAACCTTTCAAAATAATCCGCAAAACTTATCAAAGCTAAGCCCATTGATTTAGAAATGGCAGCGGGTGTATCTGCACTTAAAAGCATCTCTATTTTTTCATCAATGACTATACCATCTTGTTCAATTTCTTTATAGGTTAAGCCAAATTCTGGTGAAAGGTGTGCGCCCGTAACTACTACACGCACATCAAAATCTGCAACCTCGTATAATTTTTCAATGATTGGTTTTAAAAGACCATATTCCGCTCTAGTAGCAGTTAGTATACTTATCTTTTTCATATTTCAATCAGCTCATCTTCTTCAAAATCTCGAATAGCTTGTTTTCCAATTACCTCAAACCATTTCATTGGACTGATTCCATTACCAGGGCGTTTAACCGTAAGATTTTCTTCTGTAAAAATTTCACCTTTTTTGATGGTGCGGTTTGCAATTATACTTTTTCTAGCTATCGCCATATTTTTTGTTTCAGAAAATGCCGGTTTTTTTTCACCATTACCTATTGCCTTTTCCACATTCCGAATTGCACTTACCATTTCTTTCAACTCATCTGGCTCTAAACTCGCCTTATGATCCGGCCCTTCCATATTTCTATCAAGGGTAAAGTGTTTCTCGATCACAGTTGCTCCCATAGCAACAGCAGCAATTGGAATTTCAATCCCTCTTGTATGATCAGAATAACCAATGGGTACTTCAAACTCTGTATGGATTGTTTTCATAGCAGTTAAATTGACATCCTCAAAAGGAGTAGGATACTCTGTTGTACAATGAAGCACGGTTATTTCTCCTGCTCCATTTTCTATTAATACATCTAACGCTGCACGAATATCTTCCATCGTACTCATCCCTGTTGATAGGATTACAGGTTTGTTTAATTTAGCAATTTTCATTAAGTAAGGAAGATTTGTTATATCTCCTGATGGAATCTTCCATGTATTCATTCCTAAACTATTTAAAAAATCGATACTATCAAAATCAAAACCGGTTGAAAGGAATTCAATTTCTTTTGACTTGCAATAATTATTCAATTCAATGAATTCATCAAAGGACAACTCTAACTTTTTCAGCATTTCCAATTGACTTTCATCAGATTTTGTCAGTTGTTTTTGGTATTCTGCTTTACCAGCATTTTTAGAAGCAATATTTTTCGCTACAAATGTTTGAAATTTTATACAATTAACACCAGCATCCTTGGCGCTATCTACTAATTTTTTTGCAAGCTCTAAGCTCCCGTTATGATTTACGCCGGCTTCCGCAATAATGTATACACTCATTTCGATTTGACCTCCTTACACGGATTACCAAATGCAATGATATTATCCCTAATATCATTTAACACAATACTGCCCATTCCAATTACTGTTTTTGATCCTATCCTTATTTGCTGCTTTATGACGCTTTTGGCTCCAATATGCGTTTCTTTCCCAATTTGAACCTCACCACAAAGAATGGAACCAGGAGCAATATGAGCAAACTCTTCTATCACGCAATCATGCTCTATTAGTGCGAGCGAATTAATAATGGCACCATCATAAATAAAGGAACCAGCATTAATTACTGCATTCTTACCTATATAAATTCCATTTCCCATTTTCACATGACGACTTACAGTAGCAGAATGATCTATAATATTAGGGATTTCAAACCCTATTTCAATTAAGAGATTAAAAATTTTTATTCTAAGCTTCGGATCCCCAATACTCCCAATTGTCACGAAGGCATGTTTATATCCCTTGGCAAACAACTCAAAAAGATCTTCATCACAACCAATAACAGGGGTATTCATAATTTCTTTCCCTACATTTTCTTTCACATCAATTATACCTATTTCAGAGTACTCATCTAGTTCAAGGAGACTGTCTAGAACAGACTTACAATGCCCGCCACCGCCAACCAAGAGAATCCTTTTTGCCATCACATTCAACCTTCTTCATGTTATTCCCGTTAACTTTTGAACCAATCCATATATACCAAATAATTGAAATATATAATTTTCACAAAAAAATATAAATGAATAAACTTTCGAGTAGAATTTACCTCTATTTACTAATCAAAATACTTAACACTCCAAGTTCGTTTCTTTATCATTTATTTTAGATGAATCTTCGTCATAAACTATTTTCAAGAACAATTCTATCCATTTTTCACAAACAATATCTTTTGTAAACCTTTTCGATCCCTCAATTCCATTTAATGCCATTTGTATCCTTAACTCTTCATTCTCAATTATCTTTTTTATATTTGAAATAAAGGAGTCTAAATCAGAATTTGGAGAAATAATCCCATTTACATCAGACTCAATGATATCATGTACAGCTGAAAAACTTTCCATAACTATTGGTACGCAACCATATTGTTGTGCCTCTGTTATTGTCATTCCCCAGCCCTCAAAAGCAGAAGTCATTAAGAAAATTGAAGACTCTTTATAGAAAACTTCCGGTTGCCTTTTACCCAAAAACTGAATTCTTTTTAAATCCAACTTTTTTACCAATTTCAAATAGGATCTTAGGCTCCGTCCAAACCCAACAATGTCCAAACTCCAATCAGGATATTCTCCCTGTATCTTTTTCCAAGCCTTTAATATTAATGACAAACGCTTTGTTCTTTCGTCTAACCTTGAAACAACTAATATTTTCTTTTTCTTTTTTAAGATATCAGGTTCTGTAGCGAAATAATCAAACGACAAAGAATTTCCGATAGATATAAACTTATCGGTATTTATTATTTTGTATATATTTTGAAACTGTTTAAAATAGCTTTCAGATAATAACACTAAATAATCTGAGTACTCGTAGGCCTTTCGAAAATGATAACCAATACTTCTTGTATAAAGAAAATAAGTAATTGGGTAAATCATAATTAACATTAAAGCTTTTATTCTTCTAATAAAATGCTCATTGTAAAGCATTGACTCTTTCAAAAGAGTAAATACTCCGATTCTTTCATAACCAGGCTTACTATGCAGTGCAGATACAACTTTACAATTTGTTCCCTTTACTGCATCATGTGCTAATTTTGCAAATCTATACGCTTCTGGCACTAGTAATATATCAATATCCTTTTCCTTAATAACTTTATTTAAGTTGTCTATTGATAACTTTCTATCAGTGATTTCAGTAATATTTTTATTCTGACCATTGATAATCCTAAAGAAACAATAACACTCAAATCCCTCTTTTTTAGATATATAATCAGCCAATTGTATAGTTGTTCTAGATGCTCCTGAATCATTTATTTCAATATCTCGACTGTAAATAATCAAAATCCTAATATTTTTCACATTTGAGCCCCTTTAAAACCGAATTACATAAGCATGTTTTGAATGTAGCGTCGTTTGGAGTTTATAAAATTTAATTATGATAAACCTTCTTCAGTTTGTAGTCTTTTTTCAATACGTTGGTCCCCATATACTAATTATTCTAACCTTCTTCTCATTTTTTCCATTTCATCCAACTGCCCCATATCAAGCCATGAATGTTCGCTGATGGGATACACACCGATTTTCTCACCAGCTTTCTTATACTTTTCAATAATGTCTGGAAAACCTATTGATGTATTTTCTTCTAACTCATCAATTACTTTTGGTTCCACAATATACATACCGGTGTTTGTAAAAAAAGAGAATTCGGGTTTTTCCCTCATTTCTTCTATTTCACCATTTTCACTTATTTCAATTACACCATATGGGATTTTAATATTTTTTAGCGAACATACCATTGTAATTAGATTGTTTTCTTTTTTATGATACTCATAAATCTTTTCGTAATCTTCTTCAATAAGGATATCGCAGTTTGTTAAGATAAATGTGGTATTAATTTTACCTTTCAGTAGGCTTAACCCCCCACCCGTACCTAGCGGCTGATCTTCATCAGCATAATTCACCTCATAATTTTTATCAATCTCGTTGAAATATGCTTTAATCATATTCTTTTTATGATTTACAATTAGAAAGAATTGATCTGCTCCATATTTGTTAAAACGGTTAATAATATGTTCTACAATAGGTAAATCCCCTATAGGTATCAGAGGTTTAGGGAGAATCTTTGTATACGGGTATAATCTTGTACCTAACCCTCCTGCCATAACCACGACAGGAACATATAGGTTTTTAGAGTCGCTGATTTCCTCTTCATTTCGAAACACTATAGATACAATATCCTTGTACTCGTTTAGAACAGGCAATGCTTCTATAGATAGCTCACGCATAATTTCTTTTGCAGCTAACTTATCTTTTTCATTTAAAAATTTTGGGTTATAGTTGGCAATTTCTTTAACCCTTGCATCAAGATCACCCTTTTTTAGGATCCACCTTCTAATATCACCATCAGTAATTGCTGCAACAAATTGTCCTTGTCTCACAACAAACAGCACTTTCTTGGCTACTCTATCAAGTAATTCCATTGCTTCTAGCATTGTGGCTTCTTCGTCAATTAAGAAATCTTTAACATCCAACCTATTCACCTCTTAATAAAACTCTTTATGATTATTTCGCTGAATTCTTTAAGCAATCTACCACATATCGAACATCATCTATGCTTAAATTAGAACTGCATGGAATATTCACAACATGTTTTAAGTAGGTCTTTGCTTTTTCTATTTTGTATGTCTGATCGCCTAAATAAGGTTTCTGTTCACTGATTAGGCCCCAAATTGGTCTTACTTGAACCTTTTTTGTAGATAAATAGGTAATAATTTCATCTCTATTCAACGGATAATTTCCATCAACATATAAAGCGTAGAACCAATGATTGCTTCTTATATCTTTATTGAAATCGAGTATCGAAAGTCCCGGTATTTCTTCTATCATCTCTTTGTATTGTTTATAATTATCTGCCTTTGTTTGAATAAATGTCTCCAGTTGCTCTAATTGAGCTAATCCAAGTGCAGCCTGAAGATTTGTCATACGATAGTTATAACCAATTTCATCATGTGTATAATATAGCTCATCGCTTTTAGCTTGGGTTGTAAGATGCTTTGCACTTCTTAATAACTCTTCATCAGTGGAAACAATCATCCCACCACCGCCGGTGGTTATGATCTTATTTCCATTGAAGGAGTAAACACCCACTGTACCTATCGTCCCAGCAAATTTATTCCTATATTTCCCTTCAGTGTAATATGTTCCAATAGCTTCTGTAGCATCTTCAATAACCTTTAGATTAAATTTTGCCGCAGTCTCCATTATTTTTTCCATATCAGCCATATTACCGAATACATGGACAACGATAAGTGCTTTAATATGTTTCTTTGTCTTATTATTGATAAGCTTACCATCAATAAAACTGCATTGTTCCTGGCAAAATTCTATAAGCTTGTCCGCATCCATACAAAGAGAATCATCACAGTCCATAAAAATAGGTTCGGCACCAATATATTTGACTGGATTCACTGCAGCGATGAAGGTTAGTGTTGGTACAATTACTTCATCTTCCTTCGTTACACCACAAACTTGAAGTGCTATGTGTAAGCCGGAGGTACCGTTTTGAACAGAAACAGCCCCCTTTGCTTTCACATATTTAGCAGTTTTTTCTTCAAACTCATTAACATAGGGTCCACCCGTTGATACCCACTCTGTCTCCACAGCGTGAGTCACATATTCTAATTCTTTTCCCTTTAGATTTGGTACAGATAGAGGGATAAATTTTTGGCTCATATATTCCGCTCCTAAATGTTATAAATGTCTGTTTTATATTTATCTAAATTATGTTTAAAAAATTCAATTGTTTCTGCAAGACCTTGCTCAAAAGTATATTGTGGTGTCCAATTTGTCAGGCGTTTAATTTTCTCATTTGATCCTAACAATCTGTTTACCTCGCTATTTTCTGGTCTTAAACGTTGCTCATCACAAATGATTTTTGCATTTGGATTAATTTGCCTAATTAATTCTTCTGCAAGTTGACCTATTGAAATCTCCTGTTGTGTAGCAATATTAATTTCTTCACCAATTGTTTTTTCTGATTTTGCAATTTCAATAAATCCATTAGCCGTATCTTTTACAAAGTTAAAATCCCTAGTTGGAGTTAAAGAGCCAAGTTCAATTTCTTCTTTTCCTGCAAGTAATTGAGTAATAATAGTTGGAATCACCGCTCGTGCAGATTGACGTGGTCCATAAGTATTAAATGGTCTTACTATTGTAATTGGCATATTAAAGCTTCTATAAAAAGATTCTGCTAACCGATCTGCACCTATTTTTGTGGCAGAATATGGAGACTGTCCTTGATATGGATGATTCTCATCAATCGGAACGTATTGAGCTGTTCCATAAACTTCAGAGGTTGATGTAATAAGTAATCTAGATGTTTCTAATTCTCTCGCTGCCTGTAATACATTTAACGTACCTTTAATATTTGTATCAACATAAGTATCTGGTGAATGATAGCTAAAAGGAATAGCGATAAGAGCTGCTAGGTGATATACTTCATCCATTCCTTTAACCGCCTCTTTTACCCCATTAGGATCTCTAATATCTCCTGTAAATACTTCAACGTCTTTCATAATTTCCTTTGGAATTGTATCTAACCATCCCCACGAATTAAATGAATTGTAATATGCAAATGCTTTAACCTTATGGCCTTTCTTTATAAGTTCTTCTGTTAAATGACTACCGATGAAACCATCGGCCCCTGTTACTAATACTTTTTTAGACATGGACTTACCTCTCTTATTTAAATTATTAATTTTTTGTAACTTCCCTAGTATAACTCTCTCCTAAATTAAAATAGGTTTTGACATTAAAGTAATCTACATTTGAAATATATAAAGGTTTTTTTCAACAATCCATTTTTAGTTTTATTCTGTTGAGCAGTTATAGTTGCTATTCCTAAACAGTTATACTCAGTTTATTTGTTTCAAAAAGTTTTCAAGCTCCTCAATACTTTTTGGAATACAAACCTTATCTTTATCTCGATACAATGATTTTACATTTGTAAAGAATTCATAATTGATTTTAGGTAATGACTCTTTAAACAATGCAAATAGCAGGATCACGTATGGCTCTTTATCATATACTATCTTAGGAGTTAAGCAGGCAGTAGAATAGACAGATACTAAAATTTTATTATCTATATTTTCTATATTATTAATAATCACTTCAAACGGTAGAGAAGAATACATATAATTAACATTATTTTTAGTATCCTTATCTTTATTTAGTGGATGCATTTTCACGAGTAACTCACCCAATTTATCTATACCAGTAAAAAGATTCATAACATCATTCATGAATATGTTATTAGATCTTAATTTGTGTAAATTTTGGTCGAAAAAAATTAATCCTGCATTATTTATATCTGTAATCTCTTTGAGCGATGGATCAATTTTAAAAATGTAGTTAATGGATTCATTATTCGTCATGCTAAGTATCGGTTTCAAATGAATATTTTTATTATAATTTCTAATTAATTGTGTTTTATATATAAAAATTTCATCTATATTATCAATAAAATTATAAGAAAACTTCAATTTAAATAAGATTTCCCCAAGTTTATTCCTGTCTCTAAATACATTGTAATACGTAAATAATCCATCTTCATAAAATGACAATCTTACTTGGTTATTTTTCTTAAGATACTCATCATAAATTATTCGATAAGCCAGATTATCTGAAGGTATGAATAATTGGTCATACTTTATATTCGGTAATTCCTTTTTCAACGAATTACTAAAAAATAAATCATATGAGAGCAATAAATGGCCAACAAATTTATTTTTATTTTTTCTACTATATCTATTATTACAATTGATATAATAAATATTACTAACACCACTTAGTGTCTCTAATCTATTAATATATTGATCTAAATTAGAAAAGTTAAAAATAAAAATATCATTAACAGAATTAACATAATTAGTTTGAATTAAATTTATAGTATTAAATAAATTATACGGAGTGCCGACTAGAAATAAGTTTTTCATTATTTTTCACCTCGCTTATAATTGAGAATACATTACTAAAAATAATAAAGTTAAATAGTACACCTGAAGTCATAAAAGGTTGCGTATATGCTATAGCAAATCCTGAACCAATTATCAAAAGAGATATATATAATTCTATTCTAGAATTTCTTAGCTTAATAAAAATCACACTAATAAAAAAGAAGAAATATAATAAAAAATTTAACAACCCCAATAAACCAGAATGCAAGAGTATTTCTAAAATAAAGTTATGTGGATACGTTCTTGCGAAAACTTCTGTGGAGACATTTATTTCATATAAAAAACTATCACCCTTTCCGATTAAAATGTTAGATCTATTAAAAACTTCAATCCCATAATCAATCAACGTTTCTCGAGCGCTATCTTTATAACCACCATCAAATATTGTCAACGCCCTTTCCCACCCACTACTTATCCAACCATTTCCAAAATCCTTGCTAAAATTAAAAAATAACAAAGCTAATAGAATTATAATAGGTACATAGTATAAAGATTTATAGTTTACTAGCCTGTATCGTATTGTAATCAATATCATTACTAGAGCTTCTATTATTAATACGGCAAATGCAATTCTTGATCCAGAAAGAAAAATTCCGAGCAACATAATCCCCAAAAAAAGAAAATTTAGAACTGTGATAATTTTCTTTTTTCTCCCAAAAGTTATTATTTGGTAAACTATATAGGGTAAAGTTAATATGTTTAGTGCTGCTATATAGTTAATTGAACTTCCTGTGCTTGAAATACCTCTTAAATATCCCAATTGAGTATATTGATAAAAAGTACTTAAATTGTAATAAAGTAATACTACTATTAAAGCAACATAATATGCGTTTTTATTAGATAAGGAATCTTTCAGCAATAAATAACAAAATAGACCTATATAAATATTGAAATATATATATATATTAGATACCAAATTAAAATTTTCTATTAAGATATATTGAAGTATAAAGATAAATAAAATTGCATACAAAAAGTAAAGTGCAAAACTCAACGTTTTTTTATCATATTTTTTACTTGACTGCGCGTACATTATGCATATACATATAATAGCGATAAAGAAGCTACTCACTTTAGTTACTGATTGGAATGTAAGCATAAGTAAGACAAGGAAAAATATAGTGATAAATTTATTGTTATATCTTAATCTAATGTTCATTAGTCATTCCCCTAATTTATCCTAATATTCACCGTAGTAAATTTTCTCCAATTCCCTAACTGTATTATGAATATCAAATCCAGAATTGGAAATTTCGTCAAAAGTATCATAGTGCTTAGAATCCTTCAACATATCAACCGATTCAATTGCCCACTCCTTCGCATTTAAAGATAAAGGCAATTTCTTGACATTATTTATTAAAACTACTTCATTTGTAATTGATTCCGATATAACACATGGCACTCCAGCTGCCTGCGCCTCAATTAAAGTGAAGGGTAACCCTTCAAATAATGAAGGAAATAAAAATAAATCAAACGCCTGTAATAATTTAGGGATATCTGTTCTTACACCTAATAAATAAACAGCATCTTGTAAATCATATCTTGCAATTTCTTCTTTAATTTCTTTTTGTAATGGCCCATCTCCTACAAGTACCAAAATAGTATCCTTATTTGCTTCATGCATACCTTTAAATATTTCTAGTAAAAACTTGTGATTCTTTTGTGCAACAAATCTCCCTATATGTCCTATTACAAGTTTATTGTCTACTTTTAGTTCATTTCTTACTGTTTGTCTTATATTTTTATCAAATCTAAATTTCTTAGTTTCTATTGCGTTATTTATAACTTCAAACTGTCTGTTAGCATACATCCATTTACCTGCTAATTTTGAACAAGCTAACTTCTGAGTAGCAATTTCATTAGCATATGGCCTGAAAATATAATGTAATATTGAAGCAAGTTTAGTACTAGCATGTGTATTATGGGAATGAATAATTCGATTCTTTATACCATGATTCTTAGCAAAAATTAGAGGAAAGATGTATATTAAAGAATTTGCATGTACATGTATGGTCCTATATTCTGTATGTTCTTTAAAAAAGGAATTTAGAGCTTTTAAATTCTTGAAAAACTCCTTCGGAAACGAGGGCAAATAGTAGACTCTACCACCCAACTTTCTAATCTCATCAATATAAATATTATCTTCCGAAGTCCTTATTAAAAAATCAAACTGTATATTATCTCTATTTATTTCCCTATATACATTCATGATAAAAGATTCTGCGCCACCACTTTTTAAACCATCCAAAATGTGTAAAACTCTTATTTGTGTCATTACTAACTCCTATTTTTCCCTTTGGTATTTTCAGGTATCTTAAATATTGTTTGATAATATAAAGTTTTGCTATTATGTTCTTAGAATATATTTCAGATAATTTTACCGATACCTTAAACGCAGAAGTAAATAGCAATATAATAATTTTGAAGATAACCTGAAGTTTATATTTCTATTGTGTACCGGAAATTATCTTGTACTAAAAATTAATTAGATTTCTCCCTAACACTTTCATATATATTGGTCATTATTCTATTTACATTACTAACATCATAATCTTTTACAATTTCTAAATTCTGTTGGCCCATTTTTTTTCTTAAATTCGGATTTTCAATCAGTTTTTTCAACGCAAAAGCAAAGCTCTCTACATCTGTTGGGTTACATGTATAACCAGTTACGGTATCATCAGAATAGTCTACAATCCCATGAATATTTGACGTTACCATGGGCAGACCAGAAGCCATAGCTTCCAATGCTGCCAAGCCAAGCCCTTCACGTTTCGAAGGAAAAGCAAATACATCGGAAGTCTTACAAATCTCAGCTATATCATTTCTAAAACCTAAAAGCTTTATTTGTTTTTCTAAACCAACTTCTTGTGATAAATTCCTTAAATAATTTTCCAACTTTCCCTGGCCACATATAACATAATAAACATTTGAATTATTTAACTTTGAGATAGCCCTTATAATTGTCTCATGATTTTTATTCCTATTTAACTCCCCAACTGATAGAACAACAAAAGCGTTCTCAGGGATGTCTAATTCGTCACGTTTATTTATTCGGTCAAAGGTCAAATCACTAAATTTATTAGTATTAATCCCTACCCCTGGAATATATTCAATTCTTAGCGCCTTAAATGAATTCTTAGCCCTGTTGTAATCCTCATTATTAATAGTGATAAGTACATCTGTATATCTCGCTAACCATCGTTCAACTGGATAATATACCAACCAGTTTTTTAAAGGAGCCCCCTTAAAAAAATGAAATCCATGAGCAGTATAAAATACCTTTGTTCCTTTTTTTCTAACTTTGCGTGCCGCTAATCTAACAAGCATAGCTGCTATAGGAGTATGGCAATGAATTATTTCGAATGAACTGCACTCTATCAGTCTTTTAATTTTTTTGTATGCATTTAAATTACTCCTACTGAATGGATTTCTATTGAAATTCACTTCATTGACTATAATATCCTTTCTCTGTAACTCGGATTTAAATTCCTTTACCCTTTCTTTCGAAGTATTATTTCCTGTTTCAAAATTTGCAGCAATATGAACGTTATATGATTTCTGTAGTATATTAATATCGTTCATACAGAATTGATCCAAAGTCGAAGCTACAGTTGTTACCACTAAAGCTTTCTTTTTAAAATTCCCTTTAGTATTTTTCATTTTAAAATCTCCTATTAGATTCTATGCTGATGGAATTATCTCTCTAATTTAGACTTTCGAATATATTCTAGTACCTCTATTTTTATCCCCTCTTCAAATTTCATAGGGTTATATCCAAAATCATTTGTAGCGCTATTATGTGAATAACTTCTGTCTTCCCCCATTCTCTGGACTCTCTCGATATAATCAATTTTTCCTAATGTCATAGTTTTAAGAACCCTCGCCATCAACACACCTAGATTCAAGGGTATATTGATGTAGATTGTCTTTTTATTAAGTTCTTTACTTATTAATTTGAATGCATCAATCATTTTAATTGGCCTTTCTCCTGATAGATCATAAGCTTTACCATCAGTTTCTTGCGGAGAAATTAATACAGTGAAAAATGCCTTACCTAAGTCTCTAGCATTGACTGGCTGGATTAAACTATTTCCACCATTGAAGACAGGCATAATTCTAAGTTTATCTACCATCTTAATAAACTTACTCATGTTTCTATCACAAAGATCTCCATATATCATAGAAGGTCTCAGAATTGTAATATTTGTTGGACACTCAGGATCACTTTTTAGCTCTTGAATCTTTTGTTCTATTTTTTTATATCCTTCCGAGGCATACTTAAATTCCGAATAAATTCCTGTGGTGTGTACTAATATAGTCCTCTTTACTTCATTCCTAATAGCAGATTGAACTATCATTGGTGAATGGTGAATATTATAGATGTGCATTACCGTTTCAATACCATTCATCACACTATCAATAAAGTCTAGATTATCTAAATTTCCTACAACCTTTTCTATGTTTAAGCCGCTCTTATCCAAAAGAGAAGTATCGGATGTTTCCCTAACAATACAGCGTATAGAACCTTCATATTTATTATTAATAAGTTCTTGTAAAAAGTATTTCCCCGTATGACCAGTGATTCCGGTGACTAAAAGCATTTCAACACCTCTATTACTCTATTTACTCTCATGAAGTTTCTGTCTCCTTAGTACTCGCAACTTCCTTCTTAACACCAGTTCCACCTTCAACAACCCCGTCACTCTTCACTACACTAACTATGGTCCCGAAGAAGCACTTTACATCCATCCAGAGGCTAATCTTCTCAACGTAATCCCCATCCAACTTCGCCTTCACTTCAATAGGAAGCTCGTCTCTACCATTAATCTGTGCCCAACCAGTTAATCCAGGTGGTACATCATTAGCACCATACTTATCCCGTTCAGCAATCAGATCATACTGATTCCATAGTGCTGGTCTTGGCCCAATAATACTCATCTGTCCCACAAAAATATTCCAAATCTGTGGAAGCTCATCAAGTGAGGTTTTTCTCAGGAATTTACCCATCTTTGTGATATACTGTTCTGGATTACCTAATAAGTGAGTTGGAGTGTCCTTCGGTGTATCTATTCTCATAGTACGGAATTTTAATATGTTAAAATGAGTCTTGTTGATTCCTACACGTTTTTGCTTAAACAAAACGGGGCCTCTTGAATCCATCTTAATAGCAATTATTAGAATCAAAAAAATGGGGGATAAGACAATAAGTCCTATTAAGGAAAGAATAATATCTATCAATCTTTTAACCTTCATATACATCCAGCTACACTCCTTAAAGTTTTGTTCTTTAGTAGATTAGGACTTAATTAGAATCTCTTATTCCTGAATTCCAACCAACTACTAAACCACTAAAACTTATCTATATCTGATAGCCACCTCGTAATATCTATTCAATCTACCAAGCAAATACGAAATAGATATTCACTGTTTTAGCGCTACAATCCGAGTTTCTTCCTATTATATATACCATTCAATCAATCTATAAATCTCACTAAAAGCGCCTCAAACCCTTATCCCGCAAGGTATCTAGCACTCAATCTAAGTACGATACTCAGTTCCTTAACTCCATTCAATGTTTCCCCATATTTTAGGTTGCTGAAAAGCCCGTCAAACCAACGTTTTCCAAATTCAAAACATCTGATTTTACCCGTTTTATCTTTATATACTAACAAAATGGCAGTATGTTCCATAGATAAATCCTATATATTGTATGTTTTCATGATTTTTCGCTGATTTCAACGCAATATGTTGTGGTTATCTCTTAACCATTCTGACTCCCATAACTTCATTCAATATTTTTCCATATTTCAGGTATTAAAAAACCCCGACAAACTCAATCTTTCCAGAGCTCATTTTTATAAAAACGATCAGGTTATCTATTACAAAAAAAACATGACCATTATACGCAAATAAATAACCTCGTATATAGTAGAATTCTCTGAACCTCAAAGATTATGCATACTTTAGCTGGTACAGGTCTAAACACCTATCCAATTCCTTAAAATCAAGCACTCGATCATACTACAAAACAAATTAACAAAGATAATCCTCTAACTTCATCAAAGAAGTTATTACTTCTATAAAAACGGAACATCCCCATCTTCATTCTCTCCACCAGAATGAATGCTACATAATATCTCACCATCTTTATAGATAACAACTCCATGTTCAGGACATATCTCAACATCATAATTATTAACATATTCAGTAAACACAACCAATGAGTCTGGAATCCCCTCTAGCTGAATATAAGTTGTATAATTATTCCTCAACTCTAAACGATTAGCTATGCAAACCTCTTCTTTAGCCTTCTCTAACAACTCAACTATACTTGGAACTGCAATCATTGCAACAATTCCTAATATTACAATGGTGACCAGTAATTCAATCAATGTAAGTCCTTTTTCTTTCAACAAATTCATGGTTGTCTTCTTCTTAGAGGTCATATAAAAACACCTCCATGCACTAATACAAATTAAGCTTTTCCAAATAAATATTTCAAGGGCATCAAACCCCACCTCACACCATACCCATGACAACAATCGTGTCTAAGGTGTTTCCACCCACAGCATAGCCGAGTGCCTCCATTGATAACGGTAAGGAGACATCACCAAAATATTTTTCACAAAAATATTCTAGATACACCAGCAAATTCGGTATATCTAGAATAAAGAATCATTCTAACTCACAAACACACTCTCTTGAACACTCTTCTTATTCGCCAACCCCAAAACATACTCCTGAATCTCCAAAGAAGTCATCTGAACAAACCCATTAATCAAATAATCAACCTCATCATATCCACCCAAAACAGCCTTACCAATAAAAATCTTCGGAAACACCGCTTCACTATGAACTTCATTCTCCCCAAGAAGCTCTTCATACATCTTCTCTCCTGGGCGAATTCCTGAGTATTGAATCCCGATTTCTTCTATTCTATATCCCGATAATTTAATAAGGTTTTTCGCCAGATCAACAATCTTCACCGGTTCACCCATATCAAGAACAAAAATCTCTCCACCACGAGCTAAGGCACCTGCTTGCATCACCAGTCTCGAAGCCTCAGGAATCGTCATAAAATAACGAGTCATATCAGGATGAGTCACTGTCACCGGGCCACCAGCTTGAATCTGCTTTTTAAATAACGGAATCACGCTTCCACGACTACCGAGTACATTCCCAAATCGCACAGCCACAAATTTTGTCTCGCTATGTTGTGCCAAATGTTGTATGACCATTTCTGCAATCCGCTTCGTGGAGCCCATCACATTAGTTGGATTTACTGCTTTATCAGAAGAAACAAGCACAAACGTTCCAACTAAAAACGTATCTGCTGCTTCAGCCACATTTTTTGTACCAATGACATTGTTTTTCACAGATTCCTTTGGATTGTACTCCATTAATGGAACATGCTTATGTGCTGCTGCATGATATACCACATCTGGTCGGTGTAGTTCCATCACTTCGAAGATACGATGACGATCTTGAATATCTGCGATAATCGGAATGATTTCAAACTCATTTTGGTTTTTGTTTCGAAGTTCCATATCAATCTGATAAATGGAGTTTTCTCCGTGTCCTAATAACAAAAGCTTTTTTGGCTGAAATTTACTTACTTGTCGGCAAATCTCTGAACCAATTGATCCGCCAGCTCCTGTGACTAGAATGGTATTGCCTGTAATCTTTTTCGAGATACTTTCCATATCAAGCTCGACTGGGTCACGACCAAGTAAATCTTCCACTTCTACATCACGGAATTGTTTTACAGAAACTCGTCCGATCATAACATCTTCCACTTTAGGCATAATTACTGTTTTTGCCTTGGTTTTTGCACATTCCTGGAAAATGCTATTCATTTCTTTTTTACTAAGAGATGGAATGGCAATGATCACTTTATCAATATTCCACTCTTCTACTGCTTCTTGAATATTCACTGATGTCCCAACAACAGGTATTCCATGTATATCAAGCTTTAGTAGGTGGGTATTATCATCAATAAAAGCTACTGGAACAATTCCAGCATCTTGATTATTTAATAATTGACGTGCAAGTAGAGTCCCCGCTGCTCCTGCGCCAACGATGAGCGCTCTTTCTTGTTCATTTTTCGGCTTAATATAACGATCTCGGTATACTCTCCATGAAAACCTTGAGCCACCGATTAGTAATACATGCATCATCCATGCAAGAGATAACGCCCTTACATAGACGTCCTGAAATAAGATTAATTGAACAACTGCTGCTGACATCACCGCAAAGCTCACGGCTTTTACAATAGCTACTAGTTCTCCGACACTCGCATACTGCCAGGCCTTTTGATATAAACGATAATATGATGCAAAGATATGATGGCTAACCAGTAAGGTAACGGAACTGATCAATAGGGTCTTGTATGTAAAGACCTGGACTGTCGGATGGAGTATGATATAGCTTATATAGATGGCTGTTAAAACGATGAGTGAGTCTAGCATGGTTAAAAACGTTAACCTTTTTTGAAAAGACAATCGTACCCTCCCCTTTCTAAATATTTGCTCGAAGCACCGCTTTAAAGTGTTATGAGCATAAAAATATCTAAGAAAAGACATATATTCCATATATTTTTTCTTAGATATTTGGCTTCCAATTAAAAGATTCCTAGAAATTTCTTCACTTTCACTTTTTCAGGAATCTCTTTCATCACATTCTTTCCTTCAATTAATAGTTCAGCATTTTCCGTATAGAAGTAGACCATATCGTTTCCGAACTTAGACTCCACGATATCAAGGGCATCCATCATCTTAAATGTTCGATTGTTCACATTATGTGCATCCGATGCTAGAAAATGAGTAAGATTCGCCTCGATCAGCTGTATAGAAAACTTCTGTATTTTCTTCCCGAAATATCCTGCTACACTTGAAGCTGTTACTTGAGTAAGAGCCCCTTTCTTGACGAGGTTGTATAAAATATCCGGATTCGTGATGATTTCTGTGTTACGTTCTGGATGGACGATAATCGGTATTAATCCTTTTAGCTGAATATCAAATAGTAATCGATCGGTATATCTAGGAACATGACCTGAAGGGAGCTCCACGAATACATATTGAGTTTGATTTAAAGGGAGAATATGAATAAGCTCATCTTCTTCTAAAAATTCACCAAAGATTCTCGTTTCCTGGCCAGGGAGAATAGTTAAGGGAATTTGTTGCTTCTGAAGCACCTCATTCAAATCGGTTACCTCTTCGAAAATCGTTTGCTTATTGTTATCGTATCGCCCATTTTTATGATGGGGAGTAGCGATAATTGTATCAATACCTTCTTTTACCGCTTCTCTTGCCATTGCAACGGACTCGCTTATATCCTTTGCTCCATCATCAAGTGATGGGAGGATGTGACAATGGATATCAATCATATCATTCACTACTCTCCGAATATTTTAATCTGAGATTTCCCAATACCGATACACATCATACCATGTACCTAATAAACTGGCAATTAACTCCTATTTGCCACCATAATAGTAATAGTATTGAGATTGGTCTTGCTTCTTATTGTTTAATATAACCCCTAATAACTTGGCTTTTGATGTGGTTAGCTGTTCTTTCGCTTTTACCGCATTTTCTTTTTCTGTGAAACCTGATGAAACAACTAGAACCGTTCCATCACACTTATTCGCTAATAGCTGAGCGTCTGTTACGACTAATACAGGTGGTGTATCAAATATTACCAGATCATACACTTTTAAAGCTGTCTCCAAAAACTCATCCATGGAACGTGAGCTAAGTAGTTCGGATGGATTCGGGGGAATTGGCCCACAAGGTAACACATATAAATTTGATGTATCAATTTGTGTTACGGCATCATTTAAGTCGGATTGCTTGGTTAGTACAGTTGTTAGCCCGAATGTATTCGTAATGCTAAAAGTATAGTGAACGGTTGGTTTTCTCATATCCGCGTCGACCAGCAGGACTTTATTTCCCTGTTGTGCGAACACAGTTGCTAAATTGGCTACAGTCGTAGATTTCCCTTCTCCAGGTCCAGATGAAGTAACCATTAACGTTCGGATTTCATTATCTATTTGTGAAAATTGAATATTGGTACGAATTGTACGATATTGCTCTGATACAGGTGACTTCGGATCGTTCTTTACCACGAGCTTACGTTTAAAGTCCGACACCTTTGTTTTTTTCTCTTTTTTAAACGCCAACTCTCTCACCTCTTGTACGTGTTTTACTCGAACGGCTTGTTTCTGGCACTGTTTCTTGAATCGTTGGGATGGCACCAAGTACTGGTAGTCCTAGTGTTTGCTCAATATCCTGTTCTGTCTTGATTGTGTTATCAAGGTATTCCATTAGAAACGCTAGCCCAACACCGATCATTAACCCTACGACAAGGGCAATAGCGATATTCATTAAAGGCTGGGGCTTAATCGGAGATTGATTATCTATTACCACTGCTTTTGCCAGAATACTCACGTTATCGACATTCATGATGTTTTTAATTTCTTTTTGGAAAACAGATGCTGTCATATTCGCAATATCTGCCGCAAGATTAGGATCTGAATCTTGTACAGAAATGTTTACAACTTGTGAGTTTTGCTCACTTTGTACGGTAATCTTTCCATTTAACTGGCCTGTTGTCATATTCAAATCTAATTCTTTAATAACTAAATCTAGTATCGCTGGGCTTTTAATAATAACCGTGTACGTATTGATTAGCTGCAGGTTCGTTTGCACTTCTCCTACATTATAAGCGGCTTGATCATCCTTTGACTGGTTGACAAGAATTTGCGTTGAAGCTTGGTAAATCGGAGTAAGGTAAAAAAAGCTAATTAATCCACTTATCGTTGCAAATAGAATCGTAATTAAAGCTATTAAACTAAGACGTTTTTTTAACGTTAGAAATAGTTCTTTTAAACTTATTGTCTCTTCCATCATATCCTCCTAAAATGAAAAACTCATAGTATTATATCATATATTGTTGTAAAATCTGGTGTTTTTTGTCATACTTTATATGATTTTGTTGAATCATTTTTTCGTCTTTCTTAATCATAACGATTTTTTTATAAAATCCTAGTACTCTTTTTAAATTGACAGCAATTAACAAATCAATAGGAGTGATTAACTTTGCGAGCCTTTTTTACTACTATGATTGGACTTTTATGTTTGATTTTACTTATTCTCGGGAACTTACATTGGCAAAAGAAAATCGAAGTAACAGGAAGTGGTTCAAGTCAACAAGCTACTGTTTCAGAGGAAGGTTCGGAAGCATTCGCGCAAGTGGAGCCAGTCCTAGATTACACAAACAATTGGTCTGAGCAAGAAAAAATGCATTTCCAAACTGCTCTATCTGAAAATCGTCCCTATCATATTCTTATTGTTGGATCAGAACAACTAGGTGAAGGTGAATCTTCTTGGCCTATTTTATTTCAGAATGAAGTGGTAGCTACATATGGAGAAAATGTTATTTCTATTGAATCAAGGACCTACACAGAAACTACATCAGAGTTTGTTGAATCTGGAAAGCAAGCAGAATTTATTGCGAATCAAGCAGACCTGATTATCTGGGAGCCTTTTATCTTAAGTGATAATGCGGTAGTTCCGATTGAAGCGACCCTAGAGAATATCTCATCTGTGATTAATGAGGTAAAAGAATCGAATCCGAATACAACATTTATTCTCCAGCCTCCAAATCCCTTGTACCAACCAAAGCTATATAAAACACAAGTAGAGGAGTTAAAAGCATTCGCTGAGGCACAAGGAATACCTTATCTTGATCACTGGACAAGTTGGCCTGATCCTATGTCTGAGCAGATACGGGAGTACTTAAATGAATACAATCAACCGAACGAAAAAGGACATCGCGTATGGGCAGATTATTTACTCGGGCGGTTTATTAGCCGATAAATAGATAGACAGTAGATAATGGTATCTGCTGTCTTTTTTTGTATACTTCTATATTTCTAGAACATTTATCCTGTTTATCCAACAAAATCCTCTATTTTCTCTTATATATGGTAAGATAGAAGTAGTTATTTTTCATAGATTAGGAGGATTTGTCAAAAAATGAAGAAAAAAGTCGTATCTCTTACGTCCGCTGTTCTACTAACTTCTACCTTTGCCACTCAAGCACTTGCTAGCACCTATACTGTCCAAAAAGGAGATACCTTGACTCGTATTGCAGTGAAACACAATACCACTGTCTCGTCATTAAAATCCTTAAATCAGTTATCTACTGATATGATTTATATTAACCAGGTTTTAAAGGTGGTCGAAGCTTCATCTCCTACTCAAACCGTACAGACTCCAGTTGTTACACCAACCACAACTGAAGTAAAAACCCATACTGTTGTAGCTGGAGATAGTTTAAGCAAGATTGCTCGAATCTATAATATTTCTTTAAATGATCTCAGAAAATGGAATAACCTAACAAATAATTTAATTTATCCTGGACAGAAGTTTGTGGTATCAGCCCCTTCTAGTACAGTAAGTTCACCTGTTACTGCACCTGTTGTTTCTACACCAGCGCCAGTTACACCAGTTGTTACGACCCCAACAACTACTCCATCTGTAAGCGAATATATTGTAAGAAGCGGTGACTATTTAGGGAAAATTGCTCCACAGTTCGGGCTAACGGTCCAAGAATTAAAAACACTTAATGGACTAACTTCTGATCGGATTTATGTTGGTCAAAAATTACTAGTAAGTAAGGCGGGTGCTTCAACCCCACCTACAGAAGCGGTAACAACTCCAACACCTACGGCTACACCAGTGGTTGATTTTGCAAAAACTCTGATGGGAATTCCTTATGTTTGGGGAGGAAGCACTCCTTCTGGCTTTGACTGCAGCGGCTTTATTCATTATGTTTTCAATCAGACTGGAACGAAGATTGGACGCTATTCTACCGAAGGTTACTATAGTCGCTCCTATTATGTAGACCAACCTCAAGTTGGTGACCTAGTATTCTTTGAAAATACATACAAAGCTGGTATCTCCCATATGGGAATTTACCTAGGAAACAATGAGTTTATTCATGCAGATGGTACGAAGGGTGTTATGATTACTAGCCTTGACAACTCGTATTATAAGCAACGATTTGATGGGTTTAAGAGATTTTACTAGAAGCTTCAGAAAGCACCTCCTATATATAACGGAGGTGTTTTTCTATACGATCAATTATATGAATATTCACAAACTTTTTAAAAAGGAATTATATTCCTACTTTCCTACATGATTTTTTTTCTATATAATGGATTTGTGATTGTTTTTCCCTAGTAGATTGGAAGTTTTTTAAAGTTATACTATTAAAAAATAGGAATCTTCTCCGATGTAATATAGTAGCATAAGTATTTTTACTAGAAATGAGGATTCTCAATGATTACTATAAATGAAAAGGATTTTATTGAGACTGTACAAATGAAAGGTTTACAGGTTTCATTGGTAGCCTCTAGTAACACCGCAGAGATTATTCACCATAGACTTGAACATGGTGCTAATTGGGCTTTAGGGCCAGAAGAAGGGTGGAATGCATTAGAATACTTCTTAGTACTTAAAGGTGAACTTAAGACATTCCCTCAATATGAAAAATACAGCTCTATTAAAGCTGGAGATTCTTTTCTAAGGCATCCAGTTAGAGATCATTATACCTTTCAGGCAGTTGGTACTACTGAGTTTATATATGTTTCTTCTCAACCTATCTTTCATAGATATAGCAAAACTGTTACAGATATGGTTGAATTGGTTCGCTCGATTGAAGCAAAAGATGGTTATACGATGAATCACTGTACAAGAATTACAAGGTTATCCATGATCCTTGGTGAGTCACTCGGCTTGGATTCCGAGCAAATACTGAGGTTAAATCTTGGCTCTTTTTTCCATGACATTGGGAAGGTGAAAATTCCGGATGAAATATTAAAAAAACCTGGAAAGCTCACACCTGAGGAATGGTCAATCATGAAAAAACATCCGACTTACGGAAGGACTATATTAGAGGAATGTACTATTCCAGTTGTTGGATCTGCAGGTCTAATCGTTGAACAGCATCATGAAAGATTTGATGGCAAGGGTTATCCACATGGACTGGCTGGTGATGAAATATCTCTTGAAGCATCCATCATTTCCGTAGTGGACTCTTATGATGCAATGACAACCGACCGAGTCTATCAGGAACGTAGATCTCCTGATTATGCATTTAACGAATTATTACAATGTCGTGGCACCATGTATCACCCTGATGTTGTTGATAAGTTTATAGAATTAAAAGATACTATTTTAGGAGTGAAAGAACAGTGAAAAAAGTATTATTATCAATGGTAGCTGTATTGATTTTGGCAATTAGTGTTGCTGTTTCACCTGCGAAGGCAGCTTATTTACCAGAATATGATCAATATGTAGAAGTTTCTTATGAAGAAGCTCGTGCTATTGCCGATTTACTAGGCTTAAAGGATGTTCCGCTAGGTGAGGAAACTGCTAGAATTTCGTTTGAAGTACAAGAAGCGATGATTGCTAAAATTGAGACAATTATTAATAAAGAAATTGATCACTACTATATTTGGTTAACAGTAAATGGACAACCTGTATTAGGAATTGATCCCCCGATTGTATTAATTTAATCACAAGGAAAAAGCTGACTAATCTCTCTGTTAGTCAGCTTTTCATTTATTACGGAGTTAAAAATTCTTCTCCATTATAAAATAAATAATCCGTATATACCCCAATACCCCTAGTTCTAAAAGCTTCTGCTTCTTCAGGATCGTTAATCGTATGTGTATACATGACAATATTTTTCTCATTTAATGCAGATTGCATTTCTTCCGTGAGACGGAAAGGAAGTCCTGCAACCGCTGTTACATGATTCTGAACACACCACTCAGACAGCTCTGCTGGAGTTGGTATATCCTCATTTGTATGATGATACAGCGTATAGATGACCTCATTAAAGACATGATACGAATTAATATACCCTAACATTGGCTGGTCATAGATTTGTGGGATAATTCTATCTAGCAAGGATGGATCAACCTCTTTAGTTGTTTCTACTATATATGAGAAACTTTTTCGTACATTTGCCTCATCTTTATTTTTAGTATCTGTTACAAAATAAACATCTGGATATTTCTGCATGACCTCCAAGAGTTGCTCCCATGAAGGTGCGTTGTACTCTCCATGTATTTTAAGGTCCATTACCTCATCAAATGAAAGAGGTTCTTCAACAACTGGTGCCTCTTGTCCTAGCCAGCCATAATGACCTAGTGTCCAATCATGACGGGCAATTAGACGGTTATCCGATGTCATAATCAAATCTACTTCAAACACTCGAAACCCGCGTTTGTAATTTTCTTCAAACGCCTCCATTGTATTTGTTACATAATGACCGTCTATAAAACCGAGACCATGTGCGACTTGAGGGATATCAGCTAATACAGATTGTTTTTCCTCAGCTTCTATTATTCTATTTTCATCTTCTACAACTTTTTCGTTAACTGCTTGTTTCCCACAACCAGAAAGAATAAAGATTAGAAGTAGAAAAAATGTAGACCACCTTTGCTTTTTCACGTATTCTTCTCTCCCAAATATATAATTCTCTAAATCTAGTAATTATTATATGGCTTAACATCTTTATTGAACACCCTGAGAATTATTTGGAAAGGGTCTGTTGATAATTTATCTCTCATACAACTCAATTGGCAAACCATCCGGATCGGCAAAAAAAGTGAACTTCTTCTCCGTAAATTCGTCCACTCTTATCGGTTCTACTTCCATTCCCTTCGCGCCTAATTCTTCTACTGCTTCTTCAATGTTCTCAACTTCAAATGCCAAATGTCTCAACCCAGCTGCTTCTGGAAAGCTCGGTCTATCTGGGGGTTTTGGAAATGAAAAGAGTTCAATTTGGTAGTGGCCATTCACCTCTAAGTCAAGCTTGTAGGAGTCTCTCTCTTTCCTGTACACTTCGTTTTTCGGCGTTAGACCGAGAATTTCGATATAAAATCTCTTTGATTTTTCGTAGTTGCTGCAAATGATTGCAATGTGATGAATTTTGTTTAGTTTCATATCTTGTCCCTACCTCTTCAAAATTTCGGCCCCTCCTTTTTTCAGAGGGGCCATTTTAGTTATTCTGTTTGAAACACTCGTTTTACCTTTTCAACGACTACCTTCGAACCGCCTCTTCCCTCCACGTTCTCAATCATCATTGCAACGAGTAGGCTTGGGTTGTCAGTGTTATAGGCTACGAACCAGCCGTTTTCTTTGCCGGCTTCGTTTTGCTTTTCTTTAAATTCAGCTGTGCCTGTTTTCCCTGCTAGAGGGTAGCCTTCCATCTTGGCAGCATTTGCTGTCCCTCTTGGATTGTCGACCACTTGCTTTAGTGCTTCATTTAATCTAGTTACATTCTCTTGGTCGAGTAGACCTGACTTCCACACCTGACTGTCTTCATCATCTAGTAGTAGGGTTGGCTTAATCATATTTCCGTTGTTCACTAGCGTGGTGTACGTGCTTGCTAGGTGAAGTACACTCATTTCGACTTGACCTTGGCCGTATCCTGAGTCCGCTAATGTCACTTCAGAACTCATGTCTCCATAGGTGGAGGTTTCTAATGGGAATAGGAATCCCGATTCTTCTTCAAATCCAAATGCCTTTAAGCCTTCCTCGAATTTATCTTTCCCTAGGTCTAGTGAGGTTTGAGCAAAGTACACATTATCCGAGAAGAGAAGTGCATCAGCTAATTTGACTGGTGCGTTCGGATCGGTCACTCTTGTGACATAATAGCTTCCCCATGAGGAATCCTTTTGCCATTGCTTCCCACTCAGCTGCATTGTTTTTTCCCAATCGGTTGTTCCTGCTTGAAGGGCAATGGCTGCTGTAACTGGCTTTATGACAGATCCCGGTGCATAATTTGCTTTAAAACGATTGAGCAGTGGCTGTTTTGGATCTTCCTCTAGTGCTTTCCAATCAGCTGCTGTTGCTCCAAGGGATAGTTTGTTAGGGTCAAAGCTCGGACTACTCACAAGTGCGAGCGTTTCTCCTGTTGTTGGATGAATGGCCGTACCCATTCCCGCCTCTCCTTGGAGTTCTATATACATATCCTTTTGAACTGCCCCATCAATTGTTAGCTTTACATTTTCGCCTTCTTTGACAGGCTTTTCAGCTAGTACTGTTTCTGTTCCATCTTCTTTTTGAATTAGAATCTGTACTCCTGACTCCCCTTTTAGACGTTTTTCCAATACCTGTTCGAGTCCTCTTTTACCGATCACATCATTCGAAGAGTATGTGCCTGGATCTTGCTTTTCCAATTCTTCAGCTGTGATCGCTCCTACATACCCAATCAGATGGGCAGCTGCGTCACCGAATGGATACACACGGGCTTCGACTGTTTTTCTCTGAACACCGGGAATTTGACCAAGCTGCGCTCTGAGCTCCGTATCATTTTCAGAAATCGTTTTTAGTGGTACAAAATAATCGGGTTGAACCCAGCTAGCATTCAAAGCTTTTTCTATGCTTTCTTTCGTCATACCGAGAACGGTCGCAAGTTGATCAATAACTGCTGCTTCCTGTCCTTCAATCTCTTTTGGTACTACCCCCATCTCGAGTGCTGTTCCGGTTGTTGCTAACTCAAGTCCGTTACGATCCAGAATGTCTCCCCGCTTCGGTGTGGTGGTGTTAATTCCGACCTTGTCACCGTCTTTTAGGTCAGGAAATATATATGTAGTATCCCAGTTAAGGTACCAGTTTGTGTTATCTTCACGCTCTTCCTTTGTTAACCGAGCATCCTGCTCAAAGGAAATCTCACCGGCAACGCTATCCATGCTAACGGTAAAAGGAAGACTTGCTTCTGTGACCTTTTTGTCACGTTCCTTTTCTTCTGTTGGTTTTTCATATGAAACTTTTAAGTTGGTGATACCAAGGTCATTGTATATTTTCTTGTAACGCTCAACGAACTCATCCTCTTTAATGCTGTCCTTTGCTTCAGCTGAAAGATAGCTATACATATCCTCAAACTTTTGATCATTCCAAAGCTTTACATACGTTACAAAACGATCCTCCGGCTGTGGCTCTTTGTTACAGCTCGTTAGGACAAATAGTACTATTATGGCTAGGAGCCATAGTGACTTCTTCATGATTCTCCTCCTTTAAACCTCATTATTCTATTTTACCATATTCCTGTAAATTTCACTTATAAATCCGCGCTTGTCTAGTTTGTGAACACCCTTTGAAAGGGAAAAGAACACTATAAAAAAGAAGAGGTGAAATGAATGGTCAAAATATTTATTGATCCTGGACATGGTGGGTCTGATTCTGGAGCTGTGGGTAATGGAATTCGAGAAAAGAATGTGACCCTGCAAATCGGTCTAAAAATGAGAGACATTCTTGAACGAGAGTATTCAAATGTGTCGATAAGAATGAGTCGTACGGGAGATACAACTGTATCATTAAATCAAAGATCAAATGCTGCAAATTCTTGGGGTGCAGACTTTCTCTATTCGGTTCATGTGAACTCAGGTGGAGGAATGGGCTACGAAGATTATATATACAGCCGCTTATCTAGCAGTTCTCGTACTGCTCAAATGCAACGGACCATACACTCAGAAATTATGGCTAGAAACAATATGAATGACAGAGGCATGAAGAAAGCTGATTTCCATATGCTCCGTGAAACCAATATGGATGCTGTTTTAACAGAAAACGGGTTCATTGATAATGCCGGTGATGCAACAAAAATGAAGGATCCAGCTTGGATTGAGCAAGTAGCTAGAGGTCATGTGGTCGGCTTGGAAAGAATCTATAATCTGACAAGAACCGGGAATGCTCTAGCAGACTCTACTTTTGCTGCGGCGCCATCACCAGCCCCTTCCACTTCAACAGGCAGAACGATAAATCTCCCAGCATCAGCAGATACTTGGAGAATCTATCGTGTAAATGATGCACCTGTTAGGGCAAATGCCATCGGTCAACTGAGACCATCTAAGTTTGGTGGACTATCGTATCAAATTGTGGCCAACGGAAATGAACCGGACACCTATATTATTGATACCGCTGACTTTGGAAGAGTGAAGATTTATGGACATCCTAGCACGGGTGCCGTTATTAGATAGTCTGTGTTGCCTCGATTGATACGGGGCTATTTTTTTGGAGGAAAGCTTAGCCTTCCCCTCCCTTTAACTAACAAATCCCTTTAGTGCTGTTTTCAGTGCCTTTCTCTTTCCCATTTCCTTGAAATCCTTTTTCTTTAATTGCTTTGGCTGAAGTGAGGTAAAGAACTTGGATTTGTTTTTAAGCGTGTTCGCATTGAGAACCACTTTTTCCCCCTCTTCAGCATTTGCTTTGACTTCTTTTACATGGTTGAGTTGTAATCCCGTTTCAATCTGGCGTCGTTCAATCGTACCGTTTGCCCTCATCACATACATGTATGATTGTGCTTGTTTTTCTTTTATAGCTTGTGTTGTTACAGTAAGGGCATCAATTACTTCATTTGTGATTATTTTCAGGTCAACGTTTGAACCAAGGGGAATCTGTGGTTGCTCGTTCAGTTGAATCTGGTATGTGTACTCTGTTTCTTTCCCTTCCTTTGGTTCGTTCTTTGGAAGAGGTGATATGCTTGCGATTGTTCCTTCTATTTTGTCTTTTTGTAGTTTAGAAGTTACAAACACCTTCATTCCCTCATCAATAGTAGCCATTTCTTTTTCCATGAGTGTCGCTTCTACCTGTACGTCATTAGATGTGATCGTAACAAGTGGGTTATTTAAATCGTGACGAATTTCCTTGACAGTACCAGAAATTTTGCTATTTATGGTAAGACTCGATAAGTTTCCATCAAAACTTGCTAGTGTTGTTTCTTGCTTGTTAAGTTCCGCTTCTAGCCTACTTAACTGTAGTTCCTTTTCATAAATTTCAATTTCTAAAGAGTTCGCCATAATAGTGTTAGAGGATTGATTTTCCTCGGTTGTTGAACTCTCTATGTCGCTTAATAAATCATCCAAGCTGTCAATATTGTCTTCTAGTGCTGTGATCTCGTCTTCGAGCTTAGAAATTTCTAATTCTTTTTGGGATATTGCCGCATTGATATTGACAGAAGAAAGTTCTAAGATAGGCGTATTCTCTTCAACCTGATCTCCCTCTTTTACTAGGAAGGCCTCAAAATCACCTGTGTGCTCTTCATAATAAATATATTCCTCTTCTACTGGTTTCATTAAACCTTTATCCGTATGTGATTCTACTAAGTTCTGCTCCTTGACGGTTGTCCATGAATCCACATAGCTAAGCCTCTTGATTTCACTATCCTTTTTGTATATTAGATAAAGATTGCCGATCATGAATAGAGCGCTAACAAGGATGACTGTCCACTTTTTCCAGCTCATAAATCTAGCAACTCCTTTATAGTATTTTTTCAAAGTCGATGTAGGCAAATAGCGCAAGTACTAGCCATATAAAGATGTTTGTTGAGATGACAATTGCTAATACAATTCTTTTGTTCAGCTCAATTATGTTTTTTACGTATGTATATTGTAGAGTGATAACCCATATTTGAAAGAAAGTAATTTGCGCTAAAAACAGAATTATATATTGATATTCTGTTATATATTGAGCAATGATTCCTAATGAGTAGGGAAGTGAAACCGCATCAAGGCCGAGATAGAAATGAAACGGGATGCTGATCGCTTTCTCGAGTAAAATAATGGTCGTGACGATAAGTTGGATATTCACTAGTTTGATATAGTAGCTGTCTGAACAGAGCCAGAAGACAAGTGCAGGGATATAGATAAAGAGAAGGGTACCGAGAACCCCTATAAGTACTTGTCCAGCAGCAAAGAGAAGCTTCGTTGCTTCGTACTCGGAACTGGTTAGTTGATAGATTTGTTTTGATAAGCCCTCGCTCCCTATACCTAGGTATGCACTAATTGAATAGAGTAGGAAACTAGCAAAGGTAAGGATGATCGTATACTTCCAGGTTCCTTCCATTTTTTCAGCTTTTGTTAACTGGTGTCCGATGATGTATGGTTCTTTTAATCCACGGAACAACTGTACACGATAAATCATGTTTTTCCTCCAATATCTTCCATATACTTTGATAATCTTACAATTTATTTTACTTGATTTGATATATTTTGGAAACGGAATCGACAAAAAAAGACCACTTCCGACGTGGAGGTGGCAAATCCTCTTAAGGTATTATTCAGTGTCCACTCCACACGTACAAAATAGAGCAAACTGTCCACGAAGGGTGTCAGACACCCTTCGTGGACAGTTTTGGTAGTTTTGTTTTTTGGTGGTGTCTGTCACCTATTATCTTGGGTTGGTACCCCAATCAAGAAGCTTTTGTTTGAGTTCGTCTTCCATTTGAGCTAGTTCATGCTCGGCTTGACGGCGCTTGACGCGACCTTCTTGTTGAATGCGGATGGTTTCCTCTAGAGTTTGGATAAGATTTTCTTGAGTTTTCTTGAGCGTCTCGATGTCAACTAAACCACGTTCGTTTTCTTTTGCTGTTTCAATTGTGTTCGTTTTTAACATTTCAGCGTTTTTAAGTAATAGCTCATTTGTTGTTTTTGAGACTTGCTTTTGAGCTTCTACGGCATTTCGTTGGCGGATCAATGTCAGAGCGATGGCTACTTGGTTTTTCCATAATGGAATGGCTGTCATGATAGATGATTGAATTTTTTCAATCAGCGCTTGGTTCGTGTTTTGGATCAAGCGTATTTGTGGTGCACTTTGAACGGTGATTTCACGGCTGAGCTTTAAATCGTAGATACGCTTGTCTAGACGGTCCGCAAACTGCATTATGTCGTTGACTTCCTGGAATGCCATTTGGTCTTGAGTCTGTTCTGCCTTTTGTTTAAGCTTTGGAATGGTCGATTGATTCAGTTCGTCGAGCTTTAGTTCTCCCGCTGCAATGTATACGTTCAGAGCATGGAAGTACTCTTTATTGTGTTCGTAAAGTTTTTCTAGAAACACCACGTCGCTCATGAGTGTGTTTTTTGAACGCTCTAGCTTTACACTGATTCTATCAATCTGCGCACCTGTTTTTTGGTATTTTGAGAGCACCTCTTGTAGTGAATTTTGGATTTTCCCAAACATCCTTGAAAACATCGAGCGTTTCTCCGGCTTTAATTCGTCTGGATTTACCTCATTAAATTTCTTCATCAGGTCAGAGAGAATCTCCCCTACTTCCCCAATGTCTTCTTTTTTAACATGCTCGATCATTGAGTTCGAGAAAGTCATTAGCTTTGATTGTGCTTGTGTTCCGTACGTGATGATTGCTTGATGATTTTTCGGGTCAATTTGTTGCGCCAGCTGGAATGCCTTTTCCCTGTTCTCCGGTGGGATCACATCAATTAGCTTTAACGGCTTATCCGATTGTTGTGTAGCTAGGATGAGTTGGTCTTGTGCTGACATCGGATCAGCAAATGGATTTCCGAGCAAATCGTCTAACATATTGCTGCTAGATGCTGCTCGTTGCAATTGCGGCTCTGTGTTACGATCTGTCATTTAATTCTCCTACTTTCTTCATTCGGGTCTAGATTCTTCGGCTTGAGGGTAATCTTCTTCACTACATCAAGCTCAAAGTTCAGTTTATCTATATCATTCGATAGGACTTGGTTTAAATCCTCTTCAATCACACGTGAAAGGTCACGTAGAGCAATTTTTGTATCTTGAAGAGAAATAAGTAATTCAGAGTTCTTTTTTGGTTGGCTAGATAGGAAGGCATATTTTTCTGCTAGCTCCACCATTGAATCCAAGTGTGAATAGTAGAACGGTTCCGCTTGGTAAAAACGCTTTGGTTCTTTTTTTGTAATGGAATAGATCTTATTTGCTACTCTAAGTGTATCAAGCTGTTGCTTAAAAGCAGCGACGTCTCTTACTTGGAAGAAAGCTTTTCTCAAACGCTGGAGCTTTGGCTTAGCTTCTTTTAGGTTCTTTCTAATGTATACATACTCTTTACGTGAGATGTTATATTTCTTGAATGTTTTTGCCTTTACGATTCCATTGGCGATCAAATAAGCTACGACACCAGCTACAAGTGAGATTCCTGAAGCTGTAAGGAACCCATTATTCAAAGCAAAAAAGCTAACAAGCCATGTCGTAATGGTCGCTGGCAGGGAGATAAAGAAAAATATAAGCAATGCAATTAAGAAGTTCACTGTAATCGACTCCTGACCTCTCGGGATTTCTATGTTAAGTAATACGAACCAATTGTAAAAAAAGTTTCAAGTTTGCGTGAATCTAGTTTTTGACCCAACTAAATTTCTCTCTATAACCAATATAACCGAAATTGACCATATTCAAAATGGACTTCCTTTGTATTTACATCTAGGTCTCAAGACTGAGATGCTCGGTGTCAGACACCCTCCGTGGACACTTTTAGGTGATTTGTCTTTTTAGGGTGTCTGTCACCGCTCGTGGACACTTTTAATAATTTGTCCGTGTGGAATGGACAGTAAGTTTCACCATGATCCCTAAAATGAGAAAAGCCCTTCATATAAATAAGATGGAAGGGCTTTTTACTTTATTAGGGAATGTCTTACATTCTAACTCTTGGAATAGCTTGTTTGAAATCATCTAAAGTTAGCGGCCTCTTCTCTTGTTAATAATTTGTTATAGTGGCCAGCTTTATCAAGGAAGTATTTACAGTCTCTATAGTTTTGTTGTGAAGTATCAAAGGGACCAATTAAAAAGACAATTGAGCCATCCGCACCCCTTTTACAATCAAAGTTATGTCCTGTTGTAAATAGGTAGGTGTGTACATCCTGTAAGGGTTGATGAGCAAAGCCTCCGGTATAGATATATCTTATTAATCCAGATGCTACTGTTGTTTGGGGTTGAGATTGAACCCCTGATTTCTTAGTTAGGTTATAAACTTTCTCTAAACCAACTGCATGTCCTCTGGCTACAGACTCAATCCAAGTAGCACTCTTCATTTTTGCGGCATCACTCGGATTGTCAATAAACCCATTTTCTGTTAGTACTGCATCCATATTGGTTTCACGAAGCATATGAAAATCAGCTTTCTTCATGCCTCTGTCGATCATATTATTTCTTGCCATAATTTCCGAGTGTATCGTCCGTTGCATTTGAGCAGTACGAGAACTGCCAGATAAGCCACTGTATATATAGTCCTCATAACCTGTTCCACCACCTGAATTAATATGGATTGAGTAAAGAAAATCTGCTCCCCATTGGTTGGCTATATTTGTTCTTTGATTTAAGGTAAGAGTTTCATCTCCAGACCTACTCATCCTAACAGATACACCTTCATATTCATTAACGAGAATCTCTCTTAGGTTATTGGAGATTTGTAGAGTAATATTTTTTTCTTGAATACCATTTCCTACTGCACCAGGATCTACTCCCCCATGACCTGGATCAATAAAAATCTTAACCATATATATCACCTCAACAGTTTATAGTTTACTTTTCCCTTGCATGGTGTGAAAGTAAACTAGGCAAATGCGGATTTTATATATACGGTATTGTGGCGATAACTTGTCTTATTGTCGGACTTTGTAGAAGTTTTGTTTGTTTATTTATACATGAAGGGTGGTAAATAATGAGTACTTGATACCTAGGTTGAAGTGACAAATATTAAGGAGTGGTGTTATGAAGATTAAGGTCAAAAGCTGGAAGATGCTTACTGCTCAAGACAAAATCTTTATTTTAAAAGCCATTAGCTTTCGGTCACAGGCAATGTCTTCAAGTAACAATTCAGATTGATTTTTCTACTTCGCATTAGGCTTTTATTTCTTAATAGTACTCTTCTCGCTATTCAACTATGCTTGTCTTTATTCCTCGTATTCAGCAAAATTTTGTGAACTCTTTTAACATATGTCCCACTACAAGAATATACATAATATTGAAAGGAGGGATTTATGTTGAATAGTTATCCATTATTATTCTTAGCTGCTATGCTTGCTGGTTTTGGATTGTTACGCGTTCCTGTAAGCGGTTTCTTAGCGCCTCTTGATCCACTAATCGATGGCATTGGAGTTTTAACTGTCCTTATTTTTGCTTTAGCTCTTATCTATCATGGATTGATGTTTTTAGCAGGAAAGAAAAAATTTTAACTTATTCTAACCAGACTCATTTTGGGTCTGGTTTTTAGTATTTACATTGAAAAAGTATTCATAATTCCTACATTTGGAATTAAAATGGAATAGTACATAATTTCCAGGAGGATGATGAGGTTGTTTAAAAAAATAGCTGCTGATGCTTTAGGATTATCGGATATTGGTAAGATCATTGACCCAAAGGATTTTGACAAGACAGATGCTGACGATTACGTTATGCATGAGGATAATGAAAGAATTTACTTCTTAATCAAAACAAAGGCTGATGAATATTGCTTTACGAATTTAGCATTGATTCATGTGGATGGTCAAAGCGCTGCATCCTCAAAACGCACACTTTATCGTTATCCATATTCTCAGCATAAGATTTCAAACGTGACGTTAGAAACTGCAGGAAAGCTTGATATGGATGTAGAGATAAAATTCCGATTAGGTGATGTTCAGTTTGATATTGATGTTCAAAAGGATCAAATTGAAAAGCTTAAGGATTTATATAAGGCGTTATTACGAATTTCTGAGACTACTTATGAGAATTCAGTTGTTACAAGCCTGGCGAACGAAAGTCTGGAGAAGGCTGTTGCTATTCTGCAAAACTCTCGTACCGAGGAACTAAAGCTATCTGAACAGTACAAGGAATTAACTGAGTTTGGCTTTAATTGGCTAACTTCAATTCGTGAGCAGTATCATGAGAAGGACTTTGGTGATGTGTTTGAGAAGTATATTAATAACTAAAATTTGCAAAAGAAAGAGGAGATCTCATTTGGACTCCTCTTTCTTCCTTATTTCAATAATGATTGAACCACAGCATCTGATACAGCTTGGTTTCCACCAAGAATCGTAAAGCGCTGAATATTATATTGATCAATTAAAGTGTGTGTAGCCGTTGGTACTTTATTTTTTTCAATCAAAAGCAAATTAGCATTTTTCTTTGCCGCCAACACAGAACCTGTTAGTGCATCTGGATATGCCCAACCGTCCGTTACAAAAATTTCTTTTGGTTGTAAATTAAACTCTTTAATTAAACTCACAGCTGTTTCATACCTAGTTTCTCCACCAATTCGTTTTGAGGAAGATAAACTATTAGATACACTATCCGAAATTACGCTTTTTCCACCTATTACATACGTTTTGGTTATGCCATTTAGAGCTTGTCTCGTATCACCGGGTAATGAATTTGTATCGGTTAAAAGAATAGGATAACCATTTTTGGCTGCAATCGTAGCAGCAGACAAAGCATCTGGAAAGTTATAACCGTACACGATCATGGCTGTTTGGGATGGATTATTTACTTTCTCAGCAATTTTACGAGCTGTTTCATATCTCGTACTTCCTTCAATTCTCTCCACCTTAAGTCCCATTTTAATTAGTTGATCCTCTACTGCCTTTCCAACAGCTTCTGTCCCACCTAATATAACTACTTTTTCAGCTTTTAGTCGTTGAATCTCCCTCTTGGTGGCATCGGAAAGCTGACTCTTTTGGGTAAGTAAGATCGGTGAGTTGCTCTGATAAGCTAAAGTTGAACCTGCTAATGCATCAGGGAATGCATCTCCACGAGCAAGATAGACTGTTTTTGCCACTAACCAACCTTCTTTCGAGATTCTTTCAGCTGTTTCATAGCGAGTAGCACCACCTAATCTTGTATAGCTAGGAAGAAATGCCTCGTTAGTCTCAGTAAACTTACCTGAATGAGCCACCCATTTCGCCATCCATGCCCAAGCTGCATGGTGAGCAATCCACTCTTCTTTCCCTTGATAGTTGTCCTCGCTGTTATTACTATACGTGTGTCCGTCTGAATGACGACTTTGCATTTCTAATACTTTTTGTGCATGTAGAGGCTCCCAATAGTCTCCACCTTTGTTTAACGAATCATCATAACCAAATACATTAGCGAAAATATCCAATGTAGCAAAGTTCATTCTGCGTCCAGTACCCCAATCATTACCTTGAGGGAAATAGATATCGGAAGAACCTTCTCTATAAATTGTTCCTCCTGGTATTTCATATGGAGGACTTGAGAAATTCTTTTCTACAAGACCTTTATACACTAAATCAGAGTTATAAAAAGCAGCTTCAGGTGTAGCCATATTAGCTAAAGTATATTGTAAGGCTGAAGTATTGTTAAATGCGATAAACTCCATATAATCAGGATGTATAAATCCATGATTTATCACGGTACCATCTTCATTTATATTGCTTCCTTTTACCCAGTCTTTCACGGCCTTACCATTTATGAGCCTGTTATTATTACTATCTAACGGTGTGGTAGCTGAAGTAACCATCAACTCAATATTTTTATTCATCCAGATATTCCAGTTGGGATGATTGGGCATCATAGCTGTGGCCAATTGCAAAATTTGGGCATTCCACGCATTTTCTTCCGCTTTCGTATCCCCTGGAGATAAGATGATTCCATCGATTGTATTCATATAAGGAACCACATAGTCATTAAAACGATTCGCCTCATATTCAACCATTTTCCGAACATATTCACGGTCAGTACCTGATAGCTTATCCCAAATGAGCCATGCAGAAAAACCTGAAAAATAAGCCCAGTGTGCCGACTGCCACTCGTCACCCCACCCCCCAGATGAATTCGCTTTATGTCGATAGGCAAGGGATGCTACTAATTTTATTGTTTTCCCTTGTGCTTCTGTTTCAGAAATGTTGGTAACCCCTGAATCATAAAGATCAAATGCTAATGAAGTTGCTAATCCAAGTGACATAGCAGCTGGATGTCGAATCTCATTCTCTGATTTTCCTCCGAAGTTTAAATAAGCCCCCGTTTGCTCATCAAAATTCTTAGCGGTATTCCACCAGGTCGTTAACCCATACTTATTGGTATTTAACAAGATTTGTTTGATTCGTTGAGAGTTTTCATCAGTAGGATTGCCATTAGTAAAAGAACTCCAATTGATAGGAGTAACATCTAAATTACTAGATGCCTCTGTTTTATTTATTGGAAGAAGTGAGATCAATATAGTTAAGGAAATTAAGACACGTAAAAAATTCAATGGATTTACACTCTCTTTCTTATTTATTCACTGTGTATTATTGTAATTGAATTCAAGAAACATTAAAAGAGAGAAGGTATACCAGTTGACATGTTCAATAATAGAAAGAAGCCCTACTCCATTGTCGCGGGCTAAATCATTTATAAAACTCATTCATCAAAACTAATAGTTTCCAAAGTGATTGCCACTGCCTCGGGAGGATTGGACCACCAATTAATTCCATTACATTTCACCAATATATTTTCGCCCTCATCTACATGGGACAGCATATCGCTATTGTTTACCTTTACTGTAATGTTTTTTGAATTGTGGCTGGTTGCCCCGACAAGTTCAACATCTACGCTTTTTTTATCTCGATCAGTAACGTACCCCTCCAAATATACTTCCTCCGGACTTGAACAAGCAGTTAAACTTAAGAACAATAATATGAAGACTATAAATCTCATCATTTCGACACCTCATAACATTAGACGAAATAGGTATTATTTGGTTTCTATTATCAAGTCTAAATATTATGGTTTTTCCTGATTTTTGTAAATGTTTTTTAAATAAAAACGAAGAGTTAGACCCTCCGTTCATTTCTTTTTGGCATATATAATATAGCGTTCAGGCGCATCACCAATATATCCAAATGGATAGCAGGTAGTGAGAATAAGCTCCTCTTCCTGATCTTGTAACGTAATAATGCTCGTGTCATCAGCATCCACGATCTTTGTATTTACAATTTCATACGACGCTTCTCCATAGGGCATTTTCATAACAAGCTCATCACCAAGCTCGAGCTCCCCTACACGCTTGAAGACGGTATCACGATGGCCGGATAAGACGATTTGTCCACCTTGCTCTGGGAAAAATGAGCCCTTATAGTGGCCAACACCTTTTTCAAGCTCGTCCGGATCTGTCCCCTCAACAATCGCTAACTCAGATTCTATTTTTGGAAGCGAGAGTAATCCTATTACTACCCCAGTAATTGGGTTGAAGTTTTCATTGTCAATTTTTTCTGATGAGGCTTTTTCCACTATTCCTTTAGCTTCTTCCAACGATTTCTCTGCTTGTATATTCGATTGCCAAATCTGAAAACCTGCATATCCAGTGATCCCTAGCCCTAAGAGAATGAAAAGATAAATGATATATTTAATTCTGCCCAATCCCCCTTAATGAATTTCAACTTCATTATAGCAACCTATTGAAAAAAAAGGGAAATCTCTCAATTAGAGATCTCCATCTTATAGTGGTATTTATAATGCCTGATGTGACAGCATAAGTGCTCCAACAATCCCTGCATCATCCCCGAGACCTGGCCGAACAATGTAGCTTGTAAGGTCCGGTAATGAAACATAACCATTTATAAGCTCTGGTAAATATTTATAGATGGAAGTGTATACTTGTTCTTGATGACTTACGCCTCCTCCAAGGATAATTTTCTTCGGAGAAAGAATAAAAATGTATTGCATAATCGATTGGGCCAGATAATACCCTTCCAAATCCCATACTTCAGTCCGCTCAACCAACTCGGCACCTTTTGCCCCCCATCGCTCTTCTATTGCCGGACCGGATGCAAGACCCTCCAAACAATCGTGATGATACGGACACTTCCCTTGATACGAGTCATTCGGATGGCGTCGCACCAGAATATGCCCCATTTCAGGATGAGAAAGCCCCTGCAACAGTTGACCCTGAACAATCGCCCCAGCACCAATGCCTGTCCCGACCGTTATGTACAAACAGCTATCCAGCCCTTTTGCCGCACCAAAAGTTGCCTCCCCTAAAGCAGCAGCATTGACATCAGTATTAAATCCGACAGGAACATCGAAAGCATCCTTCAAGGCTTGGACAAACGGGTAATTTCTCCAACCCGTTTTAGGTGTAGATGTAATATAACCATAGGTTGGACTGTCCTGGTTGACATCAATCGGACCGAACGAGCCAATTCCTATTGCATCCACCTGATATTTTCGGAAAAACTTTACAACCCTAGAGATGGTTTCCTCTGGAACTGTGGTGGGAATTTGAATTCTCTCGACAATATTCCCTTTCTCATCTCCTACAGCACAAACAAACTTAGTTCCTCCGGCTTCAATAGCAGCTAACATACTATTCCTCCTGATCTTGTGTTTTTTGACACATAGCTCTTATATGAAAGCGTATCACATAAGCATTAATTTTTGCTAAAATTTCTGATGTTAAATAACAAAGCAACAAGGTGCCCAACTTTTCTTCTCTTAACCAAGCCCGAGTATTCTCTAGCATCCCACTTAAGTGAAAGGGAATCCCTCCACACGAGGGACTCCCTTATTCTAAAAATCTAGTTCCTTCTCAATCTACCTCTTTTGCTTATTCCCAACAGGGTCAATCCCATAAAGAGTAGCGCCACTCCAAGCAACAATACGTTAAACAGATTGGTTGCTGTGTTAGGCAATGCCTTTCCTGCTTTCGGCGCTGCCGCTACCTTAGTTACATCCTTATTAAAAACGGCAAACGTACTAAAGTGGGTTGTTGGTACACTTACCTGCCCGTTTTTGTACTCGGCTCCAGGAACAAGCTCCCATCTATCCGCCTCTTCATTATAATAGTAGACTTCTAGACCTTCTGGGTTAGACTGATTTCCTACATTAAAGGTAATTGTGATTGGTGAGCTGAACTTCGTGTACTTTTTGCCCTTTTCATCGTAAATGTTAAAGTCGTACACTTCACTTACCGCACCATACACCTTTTTCATTTGCTTCATTTCGATCTTTACTGCTCCGTTTGGAAGAATGGAAGCTGGGATGGTTAGCAAGGCTTCCCCGTTCGCAAACACGATCTTTGCTCCTTTTTCCTTGAGCTCTTTAATTTGCTCAGCAGTAAAGCTTACTGTTGCATTCTTTTCTTTCACTTCAACAGTGATTGTACCGTTTTGAATCACTTGTGTAACTTCAGTATCTGTAATGGTTGCTACTCCATTTTTCACAGTTGGCTTTGTTACTACGTTGTTTTGCCCTGGTTTGTTTGGCTTTCCAGGGTTGCCAGGAACATTTGGGTTACCTGGGTTATTCGGATTTCCTGGATTGTTTCCGCCATTTCCTGGGTTACCCGGTGTTCCTGGATTGCTTCCTCCATTTCCTGGGTTACCTGGATTATTTCCTCCGTTACCCGGATTCTGACCATCATCAGGGTCCCCTGGATTTTCACCGTCGCCATCCCCCGGCTCCCCAGCAGAACCAGCCTCAGCTAAAATAAACGTTCCACCCGCATCACGAGACGCAAGATCAACCTCTACTTCCTTCGCACTAGAAACCGTATAGCTCACTCCACTATACTCATCCACCAGCACTGTGCCTGGCTCAAAGTCCACCGCAAACGTGACCTTCGTGGCTTCCGTTGCAGTGTTTAGTCCAACATATACCTTCTTTCCAAGGTACTCACGCTTCGTGATAGAGTACTTCTCTTCATTTCCACCAGCCACCATCATTCGGGTACCCTTAGAGAAGATTTTTGAGTAGTCACCACGAATGTTTAATAGCTTCGCATAATGGTCATGCAGCTTAACCGCTGTTTCGTCTCCACTTTCAAGCTTTTCCCATGGCATTCCGTCACGGTTTTGTGCAAATGCTGATACGACGCCATTGCTAGATTCCCAGCTTGATTTGCCGGAGTTGCCAAGCTCTTCTCCGTAGTAAATCACTGGTTGACCTTTAGATGTAATTTGCAGGGCTGCTGCGACCATTAGCTTGCCAACATCGCCACCCACATACTCGGACAAAAAGCCGTCTTGGTCATGCGAGCTTAAGAATTGTCCAAGCGTTGACGTGTTGTCGATATGAGCATCGCGCTCGATTAAATACGACTCAACCCCGCTAATGTCTCCATTTACAAAGTTCTTTGCTTTTTCTTTAAAATCAAAGTCAAGCAACGAGTCCATTTGTCCAGAGCGTAGGTAGCCACCGTCATTCGTGACGCTTGCTCCCCAATACTCGCCGATCATTTTGAAGCTCGGGCTGATTTCGGTTAGCGCATTTTTGAACGCCATCCAAGTGGTTTCTTCGACGTGCTTGACGGTGTCGACACGGAAATAGTCAATCGTTTCTCCGCTATCGGTTCTTGCTTTTTCCAACCAAGCGGTTTGCCATTCAATGATTTTGGCACGAACGGCAGGATCTTCGGTTTTGAAGTCAGGAAGTCCGTCTAGTTCTCCGCGAACGGTTGGGTCCTCCATTGTGGTACGTAGCATATCCTTCAATGCCGCTTGCTCTTCCGCTGTTGGCAGGCCTGCTTGACCTTGCCAGTTCGGTTCAATGGAATCCATTCCGTAGCCAGCGTGGTTTAACACGACGTCTACCATAATTTTAATACCTTTGTCGTGCGCTTTTTCGATTAGCTTTTTGAATGTTTCCATGTCACCGAGGCTTTCATCTAAAGACGTGAAGTCCTTTGCCCAGTAGCCATGGTAAGCGTATTGCTTTGCTTCAAGGCCTTCGCTCGTTTTAAAATCGACACCTTTATTGAAGTCGATATTATCAACAATTGGTGAGATCCAGATCGTGTTGATGCCTAGGTCATCCAAGTAATCTAGATTATCAATGATACCTTGGAAGTCCCCGCCATGGTACGCCTCACTATGTTCTGGGTCGTATCCAACCGGGTTGTTACTAGTGTCTCCATCCTTGAAACGGTCGGTTAGCATGAAGTAAATTCGTGCTTCATCCCAATCAAAGTCAAGATCTCCTTGGTATGTGCGTGGTGCAACTTCCACCGCTACCGTTTGATTGTGTCGGTTTCCGAATTCGTCCACCGCTGTTACCGTCAGGTTCTTGATTCCTGCGGCAACCGAATCCTTCACTCCGATTGTGACTGCTTGAAGCTGCGGGTCAATCATGAGCTTGGATTTTCCACCCAATGGCGTTGCATCCACATATATTTCTTTAAAAGTAACCTCTTCTTCGGTTGTCACATTGATTTTTAAAACGGCATTTTCGTTATGCTGTATTTTCCCTGGTGACACCTGACCTTCTATGGTCACCTTTGGCACGGTATATACAATCACCGATTTGCCATCAACCGTGTTTTTCGGGTCGGTCACCTCGGTTGTTTCGCCGTCCTTTGTTACAAGGAAGCTGTACTCGTAGGTGCCTGGGTCCAGGTTTTTCAACGTGTAGTAAAAGTACTCATTCTTCTCGTCATATGTCATCGCATATTCCTGAGCTCCGACTTTCACCTTCACGCCTTCAATCGTGTGCATCGCGTCGTTTTGGTACAACTCTTCATCACGATAGTAGAACGTTACATTTCCATCTTCTAAAACTGGTCCTTTTACTGCTGGTACAACGGTTTGGCCCGCTACACCTGTGACGACGGTTACCTTTGTGATGACCTCATCACGGTCAATTTTTACCACATGGTCATCGCTGTCCGGTGCAATCTTCGCCGTTGCCCAGTCGGTTCCTTTTCGGATTAAGAAGCCGATCGATTCGGTTGTTGGTGCGATTTCGATATTCGCAATCGCTGTGTCATCATTGATTTCCGTAAAGTCGATTTGATCGTTCTTCACGCCTGTATTCCATACCCAGATATTCGAGTCCGTGAAGTCCTTATCTGGTCTCACATATTTCACGCGAACATAGCGTTTCACGTTTTTCTTTACCGTTAATGCAAGGGTTGCTTCTGCGTCGCCTGCTTTTGCTTTGATCGTTGCGATTCCTGGCTTTAAGCCTGACACCTTGCCCGTTCCATCCACGATGGCTATTGCTTCATCAGACGATGTCCATGTAACCTTTGCCCCAAGCATTTCTTGGTTGAACTGGTCACGAACGAGCGCGGATAGCTGAGCCGTGTAGGTTTCATAGACGGATTTATCACCTGAGATTGTGATCGTCTTCGGTGCGAGTGTAGCCACCGTGACTTCAATTTCCGCCTTCGCTTCACCAACTGCGGCAACAATCGTTGCTGTCCCATTTTTCACAGAGGAGACTTTCCCGCCATCCACCTTTGCTACTTCTGGATTGGAAGATGTCCATGTGATGTTTTGGTCGAGCATGATGCGGCCCTTTTGGTCTTTCACATAAGCCGTAATTGTTTTCGTTGTGCCTGGGTTGATCGCAAAGCTGGTTGTGCTTGTTTCGATGCTTGTGGCCGTTGGTGTGTATTCACCTTCCGCCTCATCGTACAGCACCATCATCGATAATGGAGCGACGGTTGCTTGAGCCCCATTGATCGTGCGAAGCGTTTCGACACCGGCTGCTTGGTCGTCGACTACCACATTCCAGGACGTGCTGGATGGGAGGCTAACTTCCTTCGCTGCGTTGTTTGCATTGTAAATAACAACAATGTTTTTCCAAGAATCGTTGTTCGCATAGTTTTTTAACTGGAATGCGACGATATTGTCATCCGTTTTGTACACTTGAAGATTTTGCTCAATCGCTGTTTTTGTGTTCATTTTAAACGCTGGGTGCGCTTTTCGTAGCTCGATCAAGCCTTGGTAATAATCGAATACTGGCTTGTATTGGTCCTTCAGCTCCCAACGAATTTGGTTGATGCTGTCAGGGCTCTTATAGCTATTGTGGTTACCGTATTTACTTCTCAGCATTTCTTCCCCTGCATGGAGGAAAGGAATCCCTTGTGAGGTTAGCACGATGCCATTTGCTAGTAGGCTGCGTTTGACCCATTCGTTTTGCAGCGCATTATCCTCGGTGATGATCGCATGCGGATCGGTCGTGATATCTTGATTCGCGACCTTCATCATTTTATCCCACAGGTTTAGGTTGTCATGCGCGGTCACATAGTTGATGCTTTCCGATGGACGGTTCGCAAAGTCTGTGATCGAACCGATGACACCTTTGGCAATGTCTGCTTCCTTCCCGGTTGCGCCTGTCGCGAAACCAGTGGATGCGTCATCGCTTCCACCTTTAATGGCGCCACGGATATTGTCGTTAAATACCGCGTAGCCTTGGTCTTTTTGCGTTCCTTTGAAGTTTTGTAAGGAAGCATCTAAGCTTGTGGATCCGCCAGTCCATGGCTCCCCATAAATCAGAATGCTCGGATCAACCTCTTCCTTCAGTTCCTTCGTTAATTCGCTCATCGTTTGACGGTCGATTAAGCCCATCAAGTCAAAGCGGAAGCCGTCCACTCCGTATTCGGTAGCCCAATATTTCACGGAGTCCTTGATATACTTACGAATCATCGGTCTTTCGGACGCGACTTCGTTTCCTGTGCCCGAACCGTTCGTAATTTTCCCCGCATCGTCCGTACGGTAATAGTAGCCCGGAACGATTTTATCAAACGGAGAACCGCCAGAAAGCTGGGTCGCTTCAGGGATATACGTGTGGTTGTACACCACGTCCATGACGACGCGAATGCCTTTGTTGTGCATCGCTTGAACCATTTCCTTGAACTCGGTCACACGTGATGTTGGGTCGGCTGGGTCGGTGGCGTACGATCCTTCTGGTACGTTGAAGTGGATCGGATCATAGCCCCAGTTGAACTTTGGATCAGTGGAGTTCGGGTCATCGACCGTTTTTTCGTTCACGGAACCGAAGTCATAGACTGGTAGAAGTTGGACATGAGTCACTCCCAATTCTTTTAGTGAGTCTAAGCCAGTCTTGATGCCATTTGGCCCCGTCGTGTTCGACTCGGTGAATGCCTTGTACTTCCCTTTATTGGTCATGCCTGAATTTTCATCTATGGAAAAATCGCGCACGTGCAGCTCGTATAGAATCGCATCGGTTGGCGACACAAACGCTGGTTTGGCTTCCGGATTAAACCCGGTTGGGTCCGTATCATCCAAGTTGATGATCGCGGTCCGTTGTCCGTTTGGCGAAGTGGAGCGGGCATACGGGTCAACCGCATAGTTGGTGGTGCCGTCCGCGAACTCTACTTTGTACATATAATATTTGTCTTTGTGATCGCCATTTAGAGTTAGAGACCAAACTCCGTTTGAGGCCCGAGTCATGACGGTTTCTGTCCCGTTTGTGTGATCGGTGACAAATGCACCTTCGTAAGTACCTTGATCGTTGTAGATGGCAACGCTTACTTTTTGAGCCGTTGGTGCCCATAGTTTGAACGTTGTTTGTGATGGTGAGTATGTGTAGCCCAAGTCTTTTCCATCATAGTAAAATTGGTCATCGTTCAGAACATTACGCATCGTTACTTGGGTTCCTTGGTAACCAGTTGCGTTCACTTGATATTGTTTCCTTACGTCGATTTGTGATGGGTCTGTGATGGTTAGCTTCACTTTTGTGTCGCTAAGCTTAGTTACGGTTGTTGCAATGTCCTGGTTGGCAGCGACATCCGTTAGTGTAAATGTGGTGTCATCCGCCAGCTTCTTGTTTACGGACACGGTGATGCTGTTTTTTGCGTCCATTAATGCCGCTTGAACAGCTGCTGTTAAGTCAGGCTTCGTGTAGCTTACTTCGGCTTGGTCTTGGGTGAGCCAAACTTCTACAGAATTGCCTTCTTTGATTTCGATTTTTCTTTGAACATCTTGTGTTGTCCAGTCTCCTGGTCTTGTGATGATGTTAATGGAGCTGGATGAGAATTCGTACGTTGCTTGCGCAAATCCGTCGACCGTTGTGGTGAATGGATAAGCTGCTCCGTCTTTTCCGTCCTCCCAAATCCACATATCCCAATTATTTTGGGCACCGTCAAAGCGGTAGTAATTGATTGTATAAGAATAAGTAGTGCTTAGGATTTGAACTGTTTTTTCTGCTGTTTTTCCGTCGTGGGTTGCTTGGACGGTGATGCTGTCGTTTGGTTGAACGGAGTACGTGTCAGCGATCGTTAAGCTGTTGTTCGCTAGTGTGATTCCGTCTCTTCCGTCCTTCAGGCTCCATTGTGGAGTCACATCAGACTGTTCTCCCTTTTCGTTAAGTGCTTTCGCAGAGAGAGTGACCGTTTGGCCTTTTTTCGTTGTAGCTGGTGCGTTGATGATTAGGCCTGGTGCATGTACGACGGAATTTCCATTCGCTTGGTTCGGGTTGCTTGGGTCCGTGATCCAGTCGCTTTCTCCAATAATAAATTTGTACTCGTACGTTCCTGGAGCAAGCTCGGTGGTATGCTCCCACACGCCTTCGGTGTTTTTCGTCATTTCCTTTGCGTTGTCTGCCCAGCTCGTAAAGCTGCCTGCGACACGCACACGGTCAGCCTCACCTAAGTACTGGAACGTAACCGTGCCATCATCGTTGATGATTGGGCTTGAGGCTGTCGCTGGTGGCGGTCCGATAAGGAAAGTTGAATTATCCCCCGCCTTCGGGTTCGTGTTTAATGGGTCCGCCGTGCTTTGATCCCAGCTTTTGTTGTTTAGTAGAAACTTATATTCATAGTTTCCTTCCGCTAGGGTTGGTAGTGTGGCGGTAAACACGCCGTTTTCTAATGTCATTGGGGTCGCTGTCTCAAGCATCCAGTTGTTATGGGTACCAATGACATACGCGGCGGTTTCCCCGGTACTTACATAGTTAAAGGTAACGCTGTTGTCTTCATGGATGATCGGGCTCGCTGGTGTGGTCTCGGCATTTGCTCTCGTATACAATCCACTTCCTGAAACTAGCTGAAGTAGAAGAGCTATAACCATCACTATCGAGAACGCCCTCATGTTCTTCCTACTCAATCGCTTCTCCTCCTATTCTGTTTTACGGGTGGTGCTGACTAGCTGTGAACCTTGGTGATGTTTGTTGAAAAATGTGGTGCTTTATGTAGCTTCATGTTGCAATGGGGTGCAGGTTTTTGTGCAATCGATTGCACAAATGATAAAAAAAGAGATAATAGTTCAGTTGACGCCCTGTGCAACAAGTTGCGCAAGCGCTTTCACAAACTACTAACCTAATAATATCACCCCCCTATGGTGTCTGTCACCACAAAAAGACAAAATCGTACAATTTGTCCACGAGCGGTGTCTGTCACCGCTCGTGGACAATTTTGGTGTTTTTGTACGCGTGGGGCGGACAGTCTATTTCCTAACTAATTCTAAAGTGTTTATTTAGTAAGCCTAAAGGAATACATAGTGTTTCTTAAAAGAAATAAATTCCAAAGGATGGTAAATATCCCTATAAACACTTTGTTTATTTACCTTACCTCTTGTAAGCGATTACAATGTTGCTTACAAGTACTTGTAAAATATCACCAACACCTACATATTTAAGTATCTGAATCTTCAGTTATTTTGATATTCAGGGACATTCGAACATATGAGGTATTTATTTATCGCATCCAGAAAAACAGAAGAGTTTTCACTTATTAAATATTTATAGATCGATCTTAGGACATGAGTTAAAGACGAACATAGGGGGAAAGAGGATGAGTAAATTTAATAGCTTCTTAGAAACAAAAGTAATGCCTGTGGCAGGTAGATTGGCTGCCCAGCGACATCTTGGTGCACTACGAGACGGTATTATCCTAGCCATGCCACTGATTATCATTGGTTCTCTTTTCTTAATTTTTGCTAACTTCCCAATTTCCGCATGGACAAACTTTTTAGCCGAACACCCTAACATTAAAAACAGTCTTTTATATCCATACCGTGGAACATTTGAGATTATGGGACTTGTTGCTACCTTTGGTGTTGCTTATCGGTTAGCTGAAAGTTACAAGCTTGATGCATTAGCTGGGGGAGCGATTTCACTTGCCGCATACTTTGTTGTTTCACCGTTTACAAGCTATGTGGTTGGACAGGACCCTAAAACTGGCGCTAATATTATGGAAAATGCCTATAATACCGGACTTTTCACTAGCAAAGGTTTATTTGTTGGGATGATTATTGCAATCCTATCAACTGAAATTTATCGTTTTATTATAAAAAAGAATATTGTCATTAAGTTACCAGATGGTGTTCCACCAGCAGTTGCTAGATCTTTTACTGCACTCATTCCTGCCTTTGTAGCAGTTGTAGCTGCATGGTGCTTACGTTTGCTTGTTGAAAACATTGGGGACTTCGGTAGCATTCACAATGTTGTTGCTGTCCTTTTACAAGAGCCTTTAACAAGCATTGGAACTAGCTTGGTTGGAACTATTATTGTTTTTATTCTAATACAAATGTTATGGTGCCTCGGTTTACATGGTGCAAACATTGTTGGAGCAGTTATGACACCAATTTGGTTAACATTAACTACGGAAAATGCCTTGTCATTTGAAAATGGGGAACCTATTAAGAATATCGTAACAAACGAGTTCAATGACCTTGTATTCATTGGAGGATCTGGAACCACTCTTTCCCTAGTACTAGCGATGCTATTCTTTGCTAAGAGCCAACAGATGAAGCAATTAGGACGACTAGGTATTGGACCAGGAATCTTCAATATTAACGAACCAATCACCTTTGGTATGCCGATTGTGTTAAATCCTATCATGATGCTTCCATTTATTTTAGCACCAGTTGTTGCAGTTACTATGACTTATTTGTCAATGGATTGGGGACTTGTCGCAAAACCAATCGGAGTTGTTACACCGTTCACGATGCCTCCTATTTTAGGTGGTTACATTATTACTGGTAGTATTTCAGGTGCCATCCTACAAATGGCCATTATAGTCGTTACCTTCTTTATTTACTTCCCATTCTTTAAAATGTGGGATACCCAGAAGCTAGCCGAAGAGAAAGGTGCCGCTACGAATATTTCATCTACGGATAAAACAGTGAATATGTAATAGTGCTGCGGTGTCAGACACCACTAAAAGACAAATTGTCTTGCTTTGTCCACGGAGGGTGTCTGTCACCCTTCGTGGACAGTTCCACCCAGTTTGTACGTGTGGAGTGGACACTTTTTCACAAAAATAGGGTTGGCTCTTTGTGAGCCAACCCTTAATCGTTATATTCTAACTACTTGATCTCCTCTTATTATAATCCTTCCTTCTAATTCCAATGAAAATAGTTGCTCTTCTAGATCTCTATGTTCCGACCCTAACACCTGTTTTAATTTGCTGATTGAGCTAGACTGTGGTATTTTCTCCAATAAAACTAAATTTGTATCTAGTTTAGTAGCAGCTATAGAATCCATACTCACATTTTCGTGAAATACTGACTCCACTCCAATATATGGTCTCTTTCCTTTTACCAATAATTGATTACACCCTTGGCCTTCTAATGAATAAATAGGATGCGGGACTGCATATACCTCCCGTTTCTGCCTTTCAGCAAACTTCGCGGTCCAGAGTGCCCCACTTTTGACACCAGCCTCAACTATAATGACTTCGTTTGACCAAGCACTAATTAAGGCGTTTCTTTCGACAAAATGCTGCTGTTTAACTGGTGTTCCAGGCGGATATTTAGATAAAAATACACTTCCTGATTCAATCAGTTCATCATAAAGTTTTCGTTGTTCAGCGGGGTAACATATGCCTACTCCACTTCCTAAGAAGGAAATCGTTTTACCCCCCTCCTTCATACAGGCAGCTTGCGAATACGAATCGATACCTTTCGCAAAACCACTTACTAAGACTACATCCCTTTTAGCAAGTCCTTTTCCTATGTCCCTGGCAACCTTTTTCCCATACTCAGTACAACGTCTTGCACCAACGACTCCAATTGATCGTTCAAACTTCTGTAACCTACCCTTATAATAAAGAAGGATTGGCGACTCACTACATGTCTTTGCGATTTCAGGATACCTTTCATCTGTAATGTGTAACAAACCTATACCCTTTTCTTCAATGGTTCTACTAATTGAATCAACTTTTTCAAAACTCTTGTTATCAATTATTTGTTGAATCATTCGTGTAGTGATACCAGGAACTCCACTCAATTCCGTTTGTGTTGATTCGTAAATCCTCTTAAGATCACCATTAAAATATGAATAGAGATTCTTCTGCATAACTGGACCAATATATTTTAATGTTGATAGCCAAATCCAATACTTATCCATGGCCTCCTCCAAACAAATGAAATGCGTCTTTATCCAAGTCTCTACTTTGTAAACTTACTCTCATGTTATTTGAATTTATTTTCTCTTCACCTTCTAGATCAGCGATGGTCCGCGCCACTTTTATAAATTTATGAAGACTCCTACCACTATACTTAAAACGATCGTATGCCTTTTGAAGCAATGAAGTAGTTTCAGAATCTAAAGGACAAAATTGCGTGATTAAGGATGCCGTTAGTTGAGCATTTGAGCTTATTCCTGATATATTTTTGTACCGTTTTTCCTGGATCTTTCTTGCATTGTCCACCCGCGCTTTTAATTCAGCCGAACTTTTTGATGGAAGAACATCTGAAAAGAAATTTACGTTATTAACGTATTTCTGAATATCCATTCGATCCATGATAGGACCCGATAATCTTTGCCGATATTTAATAATTTCGTAGTCTGTGCATCTACATTTTTCATTCCCAAAATAACCACAAGGACAAGGATTCATCGCACCAACTAGCATAAAATTAGCAGGATAGGAGTTTGAACCCCACACTCTCGTGATTGTGACCATCTGATCCTCAAGAGGCTGCCTTAGAGCATCAAGAGTTTTCCTACTGAACTCAGCGATCTCATCAAGAAAAAGAACCCCATTATGTGCAAAAGAAATCTCTCCTGGCTTCGCAAATGGTCCACCGCCAATGAGTGAGTTTGTTGAAGCATTATGATGGGGTGCACGAAACGGTCTCTGTGTTATTAAGGTTCCTTTTTCATGTAACATACTTGCTATGCTATAAATCTTGGTTACTTCTAATGACTCCTTTTCACTCATCTCAGGAAGGATCGTAGGAATTCTTTTAGCAATCATTGATTTGCCACAACCGGGTGGACCAATCATAAGTACATTGTGATACATAATCCAGTTAATAATACTCATTCCTTGAGGTACATTAACTGGACAGTATCCGTTCTCTTTCCTAGCTTTAAATCCTCATATTTGCCAACATATTTATTTATTACATCAAAGGCTTTAAGTTGAAGTCTAAGAGTAGGCTTTTTACTATCCTCCGCACTTCTTTCAACATTTATTGTTTTGATACTGTCAATTATCTCTTCTCTAGTAAAAGCTTCTTTAATGCCTTCTGATTCAATTTTAAGAATGATTTGATTTACCTCTTCAATGTCATCAAAAATCTCGCTTTGCTCCTTAGATAGTTCTTTAATCTCAAAATTTATTTTTCCAATCCTTTCGTCTATTTCTCCGCTTTTATTGGAAAGTTGTTTCTTATCAAATGTATCTTCTAAATACAAGTCGAGTAATTTACTTTTTTGTTTTTCCAATCGTTCTAACTCATCTCTCTTGTTCAGAACTTCGTTTACACTGTCTTTATCTATGCTTTGTTTCATTCTTTCCTTAATTTCTTTTAGCTGTTTAATTTGTACATCTTTATTACTTAAAAAAACATGGAAAAGTCCACCATTTGCAAGACCGAAAATGATTTCTTCAATGCTGTATTCTTGGACATTTACATTGTCACAGTCTTTCGTCCCTTTTGTTTTTTTAGTGGAGCAATTGTAGAATACCCTACCTTTATCATTGTTCCTTGTATAGCTTGCTCCACATTGGGTACATTTAATTAATCCTGCAAATTCACTATTCCCGTGATTAATTCCCCTTTGTTTACCTGCTTTTGACTTCCGCATTTTTTGAGCATTTTGAAATAATTCTTTATCAATAATTGCAGGTACTCTATCTTCATGAACAATCCACTCGTGTTCAGGTCTTAATTTTGGCGTTTTTTTCTTATTAAATATTGTTCCAGTATCAAACTTGTTTCGTACTAAAACACCACAATATTTTTCATTTGATAGGATTTTCTTTATGGTACTTTTTGCAAAAGAATTTCCTTCTCTAGTCTTAAATCCATTTTCATCAAGATAGTCTATAATTTTTCGTATGCCTAAATTAGCATTTACATACAATCCAAAAATAATTTTGATTATTTCCGCTTCCTTCTCAATAATCTCTAATTCCTTTGAATCTACATTGTATTGATATCCGAATAACTTTGTATTAACGAAAATATTGCCTTTCTTTGCACCTTCAAACTGACCGAATCGAACCTTCTTGCTCTTATCAATAGAATCTTGTTGGTCAAAATTTAAAAACAAATTAAGTACAAACTCGAAGTCTTCTTGTTCAGTAGTTAAATCTATATCAAGAAAATCAATAAACACCCCGTTTCCCCTTAATTTTCTAATAATTTGAATCGCTTCTACATTTCGTGCAAATCTACTAGTGTTTTTTACAATTATTCGATTAAATAAAGGTTTTCTATCCTTATCAATCCTAAATGTTGGTTCTCCTTGTACATCAATAATATTTAATCCTCCGTCAAATAGCATTTGATTAAATTGTTCTCGTTTACTTAAAGATGTACCTGTAATCCCTTTGTCTGCATAAATCTTATAAAGTTTATAGTTTTCATTCTTGTTAATTTCACGTTTAAAGTAGGATTTCTGATTTTCAAAACTGTTTTCTTGGTCTTTTGAATCTGTTGATACCCTACAATAAGCACAGACACTAATCTTACTCAAATCTAACACCACCTTGATAATGTTTCATTATATATATAATATTACATTATCATCGTTTATTTTCAATCGTATAAATCTAGTACAAAGTAGGGCTGAGGATGTATTAACCCACCCACATAAAAGGAAAGGAGTACATTTACTATAAATGTACCCCCACATAATAAAAAGAATAATGAATCGTTCCTTACAATCCGAAGTCATCAATTGCTTCGTCCATCATATCTTGATTAATCCCTATATAGCGTAATGTTACACTTGGTGCTGAATGATTAAATATATTCTGTAACAATGCTACATCCTTTGATTTTTGATAAAAGTGATAACCAAATGTTTTTCTTAAAGTATGCGTCCCTATCTCTTCCAACCCCACCTTGTCAGAAGCTTTATTTAGCACTCTGTAGGCTTGTACTCTTGTAATAGGCTTATCGCCCTTCCGGCTCGGAAAAAGCCATTCATCGTCTCCCATTCGCCTTGTATACTCGTCTATAACTTTACGTAATGTTATGTTGATTTTAAAACGCTTTGCTTTATTTGTTTTCTTTTCTCTTATAGTAATGTAATCCTTGTCCCTTACATCCATAACCTTCAATTGAAGTATGTCACTAATACGTAAAGCTGAATTGATACCGAATACAAATAGAAAATAATCTCGATAAGATTGCTGGATAAGAACCTCTTTCATTTCCTCTATCATTTTTTTACTCCTAATCGGCTGAACAGTTTCCATATTTTTAACCACCTTTACATTCATTATGTTACTTACAATGTAACATAATGAATAATAAAAGACAATATTTTTGACCAACCGTCTTAAAACACTGATATAACAGCATTTCTTTACCATTACCAATGTAACAAAATTATTATTTTGTTACATTCATTCTAGAACCCCTTTTTAATTTTTTCCAACATTTTTTCCCACTCTATTTACAGTGGGTAATTCTTCCTATAACATTATTTAAATACAGAAAGTTGGAGGGGGTATTAGATATGCGAAAGTTATTATTGCTATTATTTATAATTACTATTGTATTAGTTGGATGTTCCATTGGAGGAAAAAGCAAACCCGAAGATGTTCGACAAGAAGTATGGGATGATGGCATTCAGATGACTATTGCAATTAATGAATCGGTTAAGAATGAGAAGCCATCTTCTGAAGGTGTGTTCGATAGAATGAGGGCATGGGAAGAGGAAAAAGAACTATCTAAGAAAGAAGAAGAAATTTCTGATAAAATAAGTGATTTAGTAGGAAATTCTGCAAAGGTTGGTATTTCATTGTTTTTTGGTGATGTTGATAAAGAAATCCAAACGGAATATGAAGAATCATATAAAAACTTAGAAGAGATTTTTGGAAAATCAAATTTATCTGCGGAAAATTTAGATACGGATTTTGTACAAACATTGGAAATGGCAAGTGAAGAAAAAGATAAGGAGCAGATGGAGAGTAAGAAAAAGGATTTTATAGCAACAACTAATATCAGTGTTACTGCTGATGAGGTTCAATATAATATGCCCAACAACTTAGACAAGGAATTTTATTTAGAAGGAACAATAGAACTTTGTGATTATTACAATTATGGATTTACATATGAAGAAGATTATTTTTGCGGACAATTAACTCCATTTGATGGAGGCTATTCAGATTCATGGTATTTATATTTTGATAGAGATTCATTTGATGGTGTATACGACCTTTTATTAGAAAGAAATATAGATTTAAGAGTTTCTGCTGAAATTCCTGAATATATGTATGAAAAGGGACAAGGTAAGATGGCATATGTTAAAAGAACAAGTGCATATTAATTTCGTTTTGGTATTTAATTAAATTTATAAATACAATTATTTTATAAGTTATAGGCAAAATTAACTTTTTTTAAGTTCAATTTTGCCTTTTCTACTTCTTAATTAATACATCTATAAGTTATTATATGCATGGATTCAGCAAAATTTGTTCATTCGTTCGTAGAAAGTTTTCTATGTTTGTTGAAGGATGTGTATTTAAGGCTAAATTACTAATGGGGTAAAAAGTTTACATTTTAGCAAAACACATAAAAAACTAAACCTTAGACGATAAAGCCTCAGTTTCAGATGATAATATTATATTTTTGTAACCATCTAAACAATACATCTCCTTAATTGTTTTATTTGCTTTTCTGTATTCCAATCCATTTTTAATCAATATCTGGGTAATACTTCTATTAAATTCCCTTTCGATGATGTTCTTTTTACTTCCTTTATTAAATCCGTATTCTGTCACATTAATTTTAGAAAGATTGATTTGTAAGTTGTTTATTATGTCATCCTTTGTAGTATATCCTTTTTCATCTATTCTTTTTATGATAAAGGATTCAATTTCATTTGTGACATAATTGCTGTACTCTGTAATAAATCGCTCGTCTTGAAAAACATTGTTCGCAAACTCTTGTCCAAAAACCTTTATCAAGTAAGTCTTGGAGAATCCATTTGACCTAAAGTTATTTTCTAATAATACTTTGGCAATAGATTCCGCTTGTGAAAGTAATTCATCATCGTAAAATGGGATGGTATAAAAAGTAACCTCTTTTAGTGCTACAGCAGGTATTCCAAGTCTTTTAGCTAATTTGTTTTTTTCAACAATTGCTCGCTCTATTACCATTTGATTTTCGATTTTTTCAATCGGTACTTTTTTAATTAAACCAACCGTACAAAAAATATTTATATTTCTATTCCAAGTGTTATATTGTCCATAATTGAATACAATTGGCAAATCTCTAGACCTTGCATAGAAATAATATGAATAAGATTTTTGTTTTTTACTTCTATGAATCCTGCTTAATGGACTAATCAATTTATCAATAGAATAGTGAATAAAGTCGGTTAAGTACATCATGTTTCTCTTTATCACCTTGTAAAGATAAGGAAACTGTTCTGATAAATTTCTTATTTCGCCTAATATTGTTAAGTTATGATTTATCTTTGAAAAGTGTCCAATTAACTCATCTTCATAAAACTCCGAGTAATTTGGGTGAAAGTTTTGCTTAAAGCTTTGCATACCTTCTTGTGTGATTGGATATTTTATTTTGTTTATATCAACTAAAGCACTTTCCTTGAAGTAAAACTTTGGTTTTAGTGAATCTTTTTTGTTCTTCAAACAATCACCTTTTCTATACATTTACAGTTGATATGATAACTATGTGGAACAATAAATCTACTTTTTTCACCACTTCATCAGATTATACATTTAATAATTCTATTACTCAATAATCACTCATACATCAAAATTAACTAACCTTGACTATGTATCATAATATGAGGAGATTATGTCCTCCAGCTGCCGCTATTATCATGTAATTAAGGATGGTTTCCTGGCCCTTAACATCAATAAAATCCAATTTGGTTTGTTGTTCTGGAATACCTTTTTCATTTAGTAATAATTCGTCTGGAACCTTCCCTCCCAAAATTTCAACAGCCTCTCTTAAATCTCTACATCCAAAGATTTCTACTCCTTTTACTAATTTCGCTTCCTGTACATTTTCTATTGGAAGGAGAATTTTCTTAATTCCAACCTCTTGCGCTTTTAAAACCATGGGAAGGATTCCACTGCTTCCACGAATGTTAGCGTTCAATGAAAGTTCTCCAATAAATGCGGTTTGATTCAAATCTCTTGGTTCTGGTATTTGATTGCTTCTTAAAAGTAACCCTATTGCCATAGCTAAGTCGTAATGAGTTCCCGTTTTCTTCATATCAGAAGGGGCAAGGTTAAAAACCACTTTGAATACAGGAAAAACAAAGCCTGATGATAACATTGCTGCTTCGAGTCTTTCTCGTGCCTCTTTCACTGCCTTATCACCTAACCCAACAATGGATACAGAACTCAGCCCCACCATTGTATCTGTTTCCACTTCAACCACCTGCCCATCAATCCCCAGCAAAGCAAAACTATAAACACTCGAGGCCATACAACCGCTCCATTTCCTTTGATCCATAATTCTCTTTTTGCATCAAAAACTCTAGATAGTGTTCTCGCATTGGTTCGGGAAAATAGGAAAGGATTTGTTCTTTTGTTACAAGGGGATTATGTTCGTTGAAGATGTAGGCTCGGTAACTGCTCCAAGGGTAAGTTTCTACGGATTCAACCATACCTGCAGATAAGGGGTTTCTGTGAATATAACGGCTAAGGTCTAACTCATGTTCAGGGGAATCGATTATATCGTGGAAATATCTCTTTTCGAATACATGTCCGGAGAAGTCATATTTGAGGTTAAAATACCTGGCGTATTTGCTATGAAGGTATTTGATGATCGGGCCTGGAGGAATTTTCGTGGTTTCAAGCTGAAGATGAATATGATTGGACATAAGGCAGTAGGTGTGGATATTAAAATCGTATCTTTCTTTAGTTTCAAATAATATTCCTAAGTATTTCCTTCGATCAGGATCATCGTAAAACAAGGGTTGCTTCCTGATTCCTCTACTTGTGATATGATACTTCGCACCCGGAAACCAAGTACGTGCACGTCTTGCCATGCGTGAACCTCCTTTAATTAGAATGGTGTTTTTTGTGGAGAACTTGGTAGTTTTAAAAAACGGGGTAGCGGGGTTTCTTGTATTATACTACTCTCTCACCCACCAATAAATAGAGTCAACAGTTTACCTCATATAAATCATAATAAACGTAACAATCTCTCTTCCCTCCAAACTGTCCATTCTAGAAAGACAAAAGGGCCAAATCTGTCCACGAAGGGTGACAGACACCCTAAAAAGACAGATTGCCCATATTTGTCCACCGAGGGTGTCTGTCACCGCAAGATGTGGCATCAACTATATGAACAATCACCTTACCCTCACCTTCAACTTAAAAATAAAAACGAGGACTAAATTATCCCCCTGTCTCTATATTGTAATAGCAATGTTATAATTCTTAATCAAATTGTAACCAGTCTATAATAACATTCCTCTATTATTGTCCTAGGGTATTTAACAATAGAGGAGTTATTTCATATGTCCAAAATAAAAGCTATCCTGTGTTTAATCAGGAGATATCATAAATACAGCTACTATACAAGTGAATGTGTATTATGTGGAAAGAAAAGATAATACCTCTTAACCCCCAATATTCATTAACAATATTGGGGGTTATTGCTTTGGGAAAGCGGAGGCTTGTATTATACTACTCCCCTCCTCTACCAACTGTCCACTCCAGAAAGACAAAAAGACCAAATCTGTCCACGAAGGGTGACAGACACCCTAAAAAGACAGATTGGCCCTATTTGTCCACGGAGGGTGTCTGTCACCGTAAGATGTACACTCTCGTTTCATACGGTTGTAGGGAGAATTCTTTGCGAAGCTTTTGATCTTCTACTTCATAGTTTGCCAACACTAGTTCAAAGTCTCCTAGTTTTCCTCCAGCACTAACAACAGAACTTCCCGGCACTCTGAATCTTGTCACGTCTTCGCTGAAGTTATTGACCACAAGCGCCATCTTTTTGCCCCATTTGCGTATATACGCAAACAGCTTCGGATGATTCGCTAGCAATAACTCATACGTACCGTACACGAATACCGGCTGGTCCTTTCTCAACCGGATCAACTGCTTATAAAAGCTCAAGATCGAATCCGGATCGTCCAGCTGTGCCTCCACATTAATATCCACATAATTCGGGTTCACCCCAAGCCAAGTTGAATCTCCACTTGTGAATCCAGCTTTATCCGATGAAGCATTCCACTGCATCGGCGTGCGCGAATTGTCTCGGCATTGCTTCCAGATAAGCTTCATGAGCTCCTCGTGCGAGCGACCCTTTTCGCGTTCCACCCGGTAATAATTCACCATTCCCACATCGTTGTAATCCTCAATCCTCGGGAATTGCACGTTTGTCATTCCAATTTCTTGGCCTTGGTAAATGAACGGAGTTCCTTTCATCAGGAAGTACAGCGCAGCCAGCATTTTCGCGCTTTCCTTCCAGTACTCCTTGTCATTTCCCCAGCTCGACACACGGCGCGGCTGGTCGTGATTTTCGATGAAGAGCGCATTCCAGCCTCTTCCTTCCAATCCCGTTTGCCACTTTGTTAGCGCCTTTTTCAACGCGCGCACATCCACACGACTATCATCCGAGTTCTTATCCCACAGGTCCAAAAACTCAAACTGAAAAATCATATTAAAATAGCCGTTCTCTTCGCCAACCCAGCGATCCGCGTCAGCAATCTTAACCCCATTAGCCTCCCCAACGGTCATCACATCGTACTTTTTAAAGGTCCTCTGTGAAAAGTCAGCCAGCCACTCATCGATTCCTTCCACATTCATCATATAAGGAAAGCAAGGAACCACATCTAGCCCATTGGGATTCGGCATATCTGGGAATCCTGGCTTCTTTTTAATATGAGAAATGGCATCCACACGGAATCCATCAATGCCCTTATCAAGCCACCAGTTCACCATGTTCTCCAACGACTCACGCACCTCTGGATTTTCCCAGTTTAAATCAGGCTGACGTGTCGAGAAGATATGCATGAAATACTGGTCGGTCGCCTCGTCGTACTTCCAAGCCGGACCACTAAAAATGGACTCCCAGTTATTCGGCTCCTTGCCATCCTTCCCGTCAGCCCAAATATACCAATCACGCTTCGGGTTATCCTTGCTCGACCGTGACTCAATGAACCAAGGATGCTCATCGCTCGTATGATTGATCACCAAATCCAAAATAATCCTCATCCCACGCTCATGAACGCCCGCCAATAGCTCATCAAAATCCGCCATCGTGCCAAACTCATCCATGATGTCATGATAATCGGAAATATCATAGCCGTTATCGTCGTTTGGCGATTTGTACATCGGTGAAAGCCAAATCACATCAATGCCCAAATCCTTTAAATAATCTAGCTTCGAAGTTAACCCTTTTAAGTCGCCAATCCCGTCTCCATTGCTATCCATAAAGCTTCTCGGATACACCTGATAAGCGACGCTTTCCTTCCACCACTTCTTGTTCACGTTCGCACCTCTATTTCTGCTTACACCCACCACATTTGTGATACCGGCTGTTCAATTAACACGGACTTTAAATTCACCACTGCACGAGTGAAGCCTTCTTCAATCGACATAATTGGATCTTCATGTTCAATGCTCACAACATAATCGTAGCCGTAAGTTCGTAACGCACTCATCATATCGGACCATTCTTTCAAGCTGTGTCCACAACCCACACTGCGGAAGTTCCACGCACGAGTTCGGATCTCCCCATACGGCTGCATATCGGTCAATCCGTACATATTGACATTGTCTTGGTCAATATACGTATCCTTCGCATGAAAATGATGAATCGCATTTTCTTTTCCTAAAATTTTAATCGCAGCCACCGGATCAATTCCCTGCCACCATAAGTGACTTGGATCTAGGTTCGCCCCAATTGCGTCACAAGTTTCCTCGCGTAGCTTTAACAAAGTATATGGTGTGTGAACTAAAAATCCGCCATGTAACTCTAGACCAATTTTTACATTATGATCTTTCGCGTATTGTCCAACTTCACGCCAGTAAGGAATCAACTTCTCTTCCCACTGCCATTTCAACACATCGCCATACTCATTCGGCCAAGGTGCCACCGGCCAGTTCGGCTGTTTCGCATCCTCGGAATCACCAGCTGTACCAGAGAAACAGTTCACTACTGGTACGTTTAAAAGTGACGCCAACTTGATCGTCTTCAACAACGTATCATGGGACTCTTCCGCAAATGCCTTATCCGGCGAAATCGGATTTCCATGACAGCTGAACGCACTAATAATCAAGCCGCGCTCTTCCACTTTACGAAGATACTCCACTCTTGCTTCTTCACTAGCCAAAAGACTGTCCAGATCACAATGGTTATTCCCTGGATAGCACCCCGTACCAATTTCCACCGCATGTAAGCCTGCATTTTTTACCGTATCAAGCATTTCCTCAAATGATTTCTCTGCAAAAAGTACTGTAAATACACCTAGTTTCATCGTGAACCTTCCTCCCTTTCACTGCTCTCGTATATCTTGTCAATAATCTGTGATACTTGTAGCGCTTCTTCTGGTTTTACCACAAGGTCCGCTTCACCCAAACAAGCCGCGACAAAATTCCTTGCCTGTGGCACATCTGGTTCCTCTTCCCCTGGCAGCCAATCCGCTTGCGTGTTAAAAAGCATGCCATTTTTCGTTGTGTAGAGTTCAAATGGGAATACATTTATTCCGCCTTCAACACCCGAAATGCTGACATTCGCAACATCTTCCTTTATATTCGCAGCCCAAGACGTTTCAAACAGCATTGATGCCCCGTTTTCAAACGTCATGTAAGCCGTTACATGATCGTCCACTTCAAACGTCTGATGGTCAAACTCTCCCCATTGGTTCACTTGACCAGGCACCCTACTCAACGTATTGTACGCGCGACCCGTAACGCTTGTTTGCTTCGGATTGCCCATCAGCCATAGGGCCAAATCTAGTAAATGGCAGCCAAAGTCGATTAAACTCCCGCCACCTTGAAGGTCTTTGTTTGTAAAAACACCCCAGCCTGGAACCTTGCGACGTCTGAGGGCTTGAACCCGGACAACCAGTGCCTCCCCAACGTCTTCCATCGACTTCTTAGCCACGATGGCTTCCTTCATAAAACGGTAGTGATACGCGATCGCGAGTACCTTGTTTGCCTTTTTTGAAGCGTCAATCATCGCCTCACACTCGGCAGCACTTAACGCCATCGGTTTTTCACAAAGCACGTGAACTCCCGCTTCAAACGCAGCAATCGTAATTTCTGCGTGAAATTTATTCGGAGTACATATACAAACCGCATCTACCTCTTGAAAAAGTTCTTTATAGTCCTGGAACACATGTGGGATATTGAACTTTTCTGCCGCCTCACGAGCTCGATCACCATTCACGTCACTAACGGCCGTAATCGTGCATTTATCGCCTAAAGCAAGAAAAGCCGGGATATGGCGGGCCTGTGCAATCCCGCCAACCCCGATAATCCCGATTCGTAGCTTTTCCATTATTCTTTTACTCTCACAATCTGTTTTGTTTCATTTGACTCAAGAGCTGCTAAGATTACTCCAAGAGACTTCATTCCCTCTTCTCCGCTCACAGCCACTTCTCTATCATTTAGCACAGCATCCACAAATAGATCAATTACATGCGAGCTACTTTGGCCACCCTCATCATTGGACTGAATTTTTCCAAGCTGGTAATTCACCACGTCACCATTCTTGTATTGAACAACTAACGAATTGGTTGGATCGTCCTCTAAACGAAGAATTGCGTTTTCTCCATAAATAATCGTTGAGTTATCTTCCTTGCTCACATACGACCAGCTCGCCGCAAGCGTCCCAATGATACCGCTTTCTGTTTTCAACACACAAACTGCCGTGTCATCGACTGTAGCAAATTCCTTCGCACTCGTCTCAACAAATGCACCCACTTCAACGATTTCTTCTCCTAGTATATAACGTAGAAGGTCTGTTTTATGAACGCCTAAATCGCCCATCGCACCAACGAACGCTTTGTCTTTTTGGAAAAACCAACCTTCCTTGCCTTCCACGCTCCAGCCTTCTGGTCCACCGTGTCCGAAAGCCGTACGGAAGCTATAAATCTTCCCAACTTCACCGCTCTGAATCAGTTGACGAGCTTTTTGGTGAGAGGCCACAAAACGTTGGTTGTGCGCGATCATCAGCTTTTTGCCACTATTTTTTGCTGTCTCAATCATCGACTTTGCTTCCTCTTCAGAAGTCGCCATTGGCTTTTCACATAGCACATGAACGCCTGCAAGCAGCGCGGCATTGGAGATTGGTGCATGAAGATAGTTCGGTGTACATACGCTCACCGCATCCACTTCCGCATTTCTTAAAAGTTCCACAAAGCTTGTGTACGATGGAACTCCGTACTTTTCACCGATTTCAAGTGCTCTCTCTGCGTTATTGTCACAAACTGCCACAAGCTCCACATTTGGATTTGCTGCATATTCAGGTAAATGGCGATGGCGCGCGATACTTCCGCAGCCAATTACACCTACACGTAATTTTTTCATGCTAATTTCCCCCTTTGATCGTTTCTAACGGTTTTGCATTTCCGTATACTGGACGCTCTCTCTTCACTGGCTGTGCCCATTTGACAGCGTTTGTGATGACCTTTTGAATTTGTTCATTATGGTAAGTTGGGTACGTTTCATGTCCTGGACGGAAGTAGAACACCTTCCCGTTTCCGCGCGTATATGTACAACCGCTTCGGAACACTTCTCCACCCTCAAACCAACTAGTAAAAACAAGCTCGTCTGGCTGTGGAATATCAAAATGCTCACCGTACATTTCTTCCTGCGGTAACTCAATATATTCAGGGATTCCTTCTGCGATCGGGTGACTCGGGCTCACTACCCATAGGCGCTCTTTCTCATCTGCTTCACGCCACTTCAAATCACAGCTCGTTCCCATTAAAGTTTTAAAGATTTTCGAAAAATGACCAGAATGTAGCACAATTAAGCCCATTCCATCAAGAACGCGCTGCTGCACCTTTTGTACGACATTGTCTGACACTTCGTTATGAGCAAGATGCCCCCACCAAACAAGTACATCTGTATTTGCTAACACTTCATCTGTTAATCCATGCTCCGGCTCATCAAGAGTCGCTGTCTTCGCTTCGTAACCTGCTGAAGTTAAAAACGACGCAATCGCCCCGTGAATACCCTCCGGATAAATATCCCTTACCACTGGATTCTTCTGCTCATGTCGATTCTCATTCCATACTGTTACCTTCACCACGTCAAACCACTCCTTTTACATTATCTTACTCCCTATTTTAGAGATTCATAGATTTTATGAAACTGCTTACATTGACGAGTAGGGTGGAAAATATTGACCTCACCGGATTCGAAAGTAATCAGATTACTATCATATATTCTGCTACATGGGGACTTAGAAACCCTTACCACAGGTTTCATTTTATTGCTTTCATGGGAATCTAACTGGATGTTTGGTTACCGATAGCTTAGTTTTCCTGCCCTCATGGGAACCTAAGCGCCCTTTTGATTACCACTAGACTTGGTTTCCTGCCTTCACGGGAACCTAACTACCCTTTTGGTTACCATTAGCTTAGTTTTCCTGCCTTCGCGGGAACCTAACTACCCTTTTGGTTACCATTAGCTTAGTTTTCCTGCCTTCGCGGGAACCTAACTACCCTTTTGGTTACCGTTAACTTATTTTTCCTGCCCTCATAGGAACCTAACTGCTCTTTTGGTTACCGCTAACCCCGCTCTCCTCCCTCCTACGGGAACTCAATCACCCTTTCAGTGACCACCAACCCCTATTTTCCTCATAAACAGGCACTGACACCCCCGTCAACTCGCCCTCTCCTTTCCAACCACCTACAAATTTCCCCATACAAATAAAAGAGACCACCTCAAAGTAGTCTCCTAACAACTCTATTTCTTACCAACCAAACCCGCCCGATACTCATTCGGCGTAATCCCCACAACCTTCTTAAACACCTTGCGAAAATACTTATCATCCTGGTAGCCAATCATATTCGCAATTTCATATATCTTCAGCTGGCTATTTTTCAACAATGATTTTGCCTTTTTCATACGGATGTTCACAATGTAATCAGATATATTCACGTTAAATTCCTGCTTGAACTTTCGTGAGATATACTCCCGGCTAATGTAAAAATGCTCAGAAATCTCTTGAAGCTTCACGTCGCGATCGAAGTTTGCCTGCAAATACGCTTCAATATCTTCAATGATATTAGTTGTTTTTCTACTGACCTGTTTCTTCAGCTTTCTCAAAAACACAATGATCTCGCGCCTTTTCGCAGCTACATAGTCGTCCAGCATAAAGTTCCCATCTTCATCAAAGTACGAATCCACTCGGCCCTCGACATCTTCAGATACCTTCACCTCAAGCTTATTGGCTTTATACCAGCGATTGCTCAATAGCAAGTACTCATTTTCAAACTGCACTACTTGTCTAACCGATAAGTAGTTCTGTTCGGTAAAATCGATCCGCATCTGCTCAATGAGCTCATCGAATGCTTCGATTTCCCCTGCTTGAATCGCGAGGTCTATGCTTGAGGAGTAATCCATAAGGCTCTTCAACGGTTTGTCCGGCATTACATGTTCCACATACACCTTACATGCTTTTGGCTCCAACAGATTTCTGCCCACGAGTACCTTCCTCGCTTCCCGGTACGATTCCTTCAGCTGTGAGCTTTCCTCGACCATTTTCCCTACAGCGATTGGACAAGCGATATTCATAGCCGCTTGCAACGATTTGTAAATGCCAGTGAGAATTTCCTTCAACTCATCAAATCGATCCCAAAAGATGATAACAACCTCACCTTTGTTTGATAAATATCGAAATCCGATTCCGCACTCTTTTTCTAGTAACATTTCGTTTACCACATTTAGTACTGTAAAATAGGCTAAATCACGATCTCCACCAAAAGCTTCAATCGTTCTTCGGTTCACCCGAATAATCCCTACCGTGTAACTTCGTGATGACTGAAACCCTAATTCCTCGAACAATCCCTCGTCCACACCCTCGTCACTATTCATGAGCTGCGTGAACTTTCGGTCGCGGTAGACGGGCTTCATCATATTCATCAACTGCCCGCTCGTTTCTTCTTTTTTCCGCTCCTCTTCTTCCTTTTTCCATTCATTCACTGCCGTTTCTAACGTTTGATTCAATATTTCCGGATCCACCGGCTTCAGCAAATAATCCGTGCTTCCGAAGTGAATTGCTTTTCTCATATAATGATAGTCATCGTACCCAGTGACGACGATCACCTTGCTAGAGGGGTGATTTCCTTTGATCCATTCGAGTAGCTTCGTGCCGTCCATTTTCGGCATTTTCATATCGGAAAAAATAATCTCTGGACGGTGTTTCTCAATGAGGTTCGTTGCTTCTTCTCCATTGCTCGCTTCATAGATCGTGGTGATTCCGTGCTTTTCCCAATCCCCTAAAAGTTTGATTCCTTCACGTACATGCGTTTCATCATCAACAATTAATACGATCACGGTTAGTTCCCCTCCTTCGGCATTTCAACAGGAATGCTTATGCTTACAACAAAGCCTTCTTCTCCATTTTTATAAATAGAAAAATCCGCTTGATTTCGATAATAAATCACTAATCGATCATAAATATTTTTCAAGCCGATCGATGCCGATGACTTCTCGGTGCCACTATATAATTCGTGACGAATATCGCTTAATTGCTCGTCGGTTACTCCTGCTCCATTGTCCTTCACGGAGATTTTAAGCATCCCATTCTCCTGGACAGCCGCAGAAATGATGATCGATTGTTTGTCTGTATGCTGATCAAAGCCATGCTTAAAGCAATTTTCAACAATCGGCTGCAGAATCATCTTCGGAACCAAAATTCCCTCTGTTTCCTTTTGAATAACCAAGTGAAAATTAAATTGATCATCAAATCGTTGTTTCTGCAATTGCAAATACGATTTGACATGCCGTATTTCGTGTGATAGCGGAACGATATCTTCTTTCATATTCATGCTATACCGCATGATTCCAGCAAGTGACGTTAACAGTGTATACACCTTTGTCCCGTTAGCTTTGAGTGCCAACGTACCAATCGATTGAAGTGAGTTATATAAAAAATGCGGGTTAATTTGCGAGCGCAAAACGCGAAGCTGGGATGCTTTATTTTCAATATCCAACCGGTATTCGCGTTCAATCAGTTCATTTATTTTTTCAATCATGCTCTTAAAATGTTTTCCTAACATACCAATTTCGTCATTTCCTAATGACTCAAAATCTGCCTTGAACTCCCCTTTTTCTACCTTTTTCATATTGGTGATCAGCACTTTTATGGGGGCTGTAATTTTAAAAGAAACAAACATTGTGGCGACTAGCACGACCACCATGGTCACAATTCCGATTAGAATGTTGGTGAAGGCTGTCTGACGAGCGATTTGGTACAACACATCATACGGAATTCGCTTAGCAATATACCAATTTTCCACTGGTCCTGAAAATTGGTCAAACACGATTACCCCTTCGTCCCACTCAAGGCTCTTGGTGGATGATGGTTGCTCCTTGATTGGTTCGTACCAACTCTCGGTCATCGGTTCTCCAATCATCTCTTCATTAGAGGAATACACCACGATTCCTTGGTCATTTACAATAAAAAGCTCTTCGGTGTCCTTCGTATATAATCGATCCGCTACCGCTCCGATTCTTGATAAATTAATATCAATCGAAAGAAAACCTAATATATCTTCCGCTGGTACGTCGCGAATGATGCTATGAAAGCTGAGGACCTTTGTACTCTGTGATTTGGGTATAAAGGCCATATTGTTGTAGCTGGATATTTCATGTGGCGGTTCAATTAAATAAAAATCATCATGATCGGGCAGCTGCGCATAATAAGGATGTAACATGATATTCTCGTATTCACCCCTGCCACTAATCGTAGAATGATAGTTCGTAAACGAGTCCTTCTCCTTATCAATATACAGATGCATTTGTTCAATTTCAGGACGTGTATTAAATAAATACGCTAGCGCGCGTCGGATTTCTTCTTGGTTACTCCCAATGTCTCCCGATATTCCTTCTCTCATCACGCTCATTAGCGGGTCATAGCGATAGAGCACCGTTGACATTTGTGCAATATCTTCCAGATAAACCGTCAGCTCCTGCTCCCCTTTTGTGATAAGGTCATGATTCGTGGAAACAAACTGATCATTAATAGAGTTGGTTGTTTGGTAATAGGTGATTCCAATCGCTGTACCAAATGGAAGGATGGTTGCCAGCATTAAAAAGATGATTAACTTTTTTCGAATTCCCCACTTCATAGCTCCCTGCTCCTCCTCTGGACACGAAATCCCACTCATTGTAGCACAATTTTCCTGGACTTCAACAGAGGGTGTAAAAAATGAAACCGTTCAATATTTTCCACCCTGTTGGTCAATGTAAGCCGTTTCATAGTTTTTTAAAATAGTTGAAAATAGGACTATGGAGGTGCAGGGGATGAATAGTCAAAGTAATGTAAAAGAAGTTGACGGGGCAGTTGTTGTTAGTGAGAAACGCACGCAAAAAGCTGTGTCCACTCCTTTGTTTAGTAAAAAGAAGCTGAAAGATGCAGGATTGTTCACCTTATTCGTTGGACCTGTATTCTTAGCATTTACCTTAATTGTTTTAATTCCTTTCTTTTCGGGTGTTTATTATGCATTTACGGATTGGAACGGGATCACAGGGTCGGTCCAGTGGGTTGGACTTGATAATTTTAAGTATTTGATTTTTGAAGATAAACAGTTTCACGCTTCCTTCCTTCTAACGACGAAATATACGATTGTAGCCATCTTGCTAACAAACGTGATCGGGTTTGGATTAGCGATTATCGTGACACAAATGCTGAAAACGAGAAATATTTTACGAACAGTATTCTTTATGCCGAATCTACTTGGTGGTCTTTTACTAGGCTTCATTTGGCAGTTCATTTTTGTAAAAGGATTCGCTTCTATCGGCGAGATCACAGGAATTCCACTTTTTGAACTAGCTTGGTTAGGCGATGCAAGCACAGCCTTTTGGGGAATTGTGATTGTCAGTGTGTGGCAAGGTGCAGGTTACATCATGATCATCTATATCGCGGCACTGCAAAATGTTCCACAAGAATTAATTGAAGCAGCAAGAATTGACGGTGCTAACAGATTTCAAATTCTCCGTCACATCACGATGCCATTAGTTGCACCAGCTGTAACGATCTGTTTATTCTTAACAACGGCATCCTCTTTTAAGATCTTTGATGCGAACCTATCGCTAACAAATGGTGGACCATTTAAATCAACTGAGATGTTAGCGCTTAATATTTACACAGAGGCTTTCGTTAATAACCGTTACGGAATTGGTGAAGCAAAGGCATTGATTTTCTTCCTTGTCGTAGCTGCGATTACCGTACTACAAGTGACAATTTCTAAGAAAAGGGAGGTTGAATCGTGATGGGTCACAAGTATTCATGGAGAACCTTCAGTGTTGAGATCTTTGCGATTGTGCTCGGACTTTTGTTCCTAGTCCCTTTCTATTATGTGGTGTCAAATTCCTTGAAGCCTTTTGCCGAGATTTTAACGAATACTTCGGCATTACCGAAAGTGTTTCAGTTTGAAAACTATGTACGAGCCTTTGAAATGCTTGATTTCTTTAACGTTTTTAAAAATTCGTTGATTATCACAATTGCTAGTAATGTAGTTTTAGTGCTCTTTTGCTCGATGGCGGCGTATATGCTCGTTCGTACGAAAAAGAAGATTAGTAATATCATCTTTATGACCTTCGTTGCTGCGATGATTATTCCGTTCCAATCGATTATGATTCCGCTGATTAAAACAGCTGGAAATTTTGGATTACTGAACAGCATGTGGGGCCTGGTGATTATGTATTTAGGCTTCGGATCTGGAATGACGATCTTCTTGTACCACGGGTTTATTAAAGGAATTCCGGTTGAACTGGAAGAAGCTGCGATCATTGATGGTTGTTCACGATTCGGGGTTTTCTGGAGAATTGTTTTTCCACTATTAAAACCGATTACGGTGACGATTGTGATTTTAAACAGCTTATGGATTTGGAATGACTTCTTATTGCCGTCTCTTGTTCTTCAAGACCCGGAGCTAAGAACGATTCCACTTGCGACTTTCTTCTTCTTCGGTCAATATACGAAGCAGTGGGATTTAGCACTTGCTGCATTGGTACTTGGTATCATTCCGTTATTGATTTTCTTCTTCTCGATGCAAAAACACATCATTAAGGGAATTACTAGCGGTTCAATTAAGTAAGGGTTTTACCTCCACGGTCTGAAAAAGCTCAGGCTGTGGAATCAAATATAAAAATTTTAAAGATCTTTTTCCAAGGGGGAAAACAAAAATGGCTTTAAAGTTGAAAAAGTATTCGGTTTTAGCAGGTGTATTGTCTGCGTCACTTCTTTTAGGAGCTTGTTCAAGCGATAGCACTTCTGGCGACAAAGAAGGTGCAAGCAACAGTGATAAAGTAGTAATTGATATTTTCCAAGGGAAGGTTGAAATTGCTGATCAATTGAAAGCGTTAACAGATGAGTATACAAAAGAACATCCTGATGTGACTTTTAATATTGAAACAGTTGGTGGCGGTGCGGACGGTGCGGCTGCACTAAAAGCAAAATTTGCTTCTAATAAAGCACCTGATATTTTCACAAATGACGGAGATGCACAATTATTGGTTTGGCAGGATAAGTTAGAAGATTTATCTGATCAACCTTGGGTAGCTGACGCATTCGAAGGTACTTTAGATGGAATGACATCTGACGGGAAAATCTACGGTATGCCTTTAAACATGGAAGGTTACGGGTTTGCTTATAACAAAGAATTATTTGAAAAAGCAGGTATCACGGAGCTTCCTACGACATTCTCTGAATTAGAAGCAGCAGCTAAGAAGCTTCAAGATGCTGGCATCACTCCATTCTCGATCGGTTATGGCGAGTGGTGGGTATTAGCAAACCACGGCTTAAACGTTCCATTTGCTTACCAAGAAGACACTGACGCGTTCTTCACTGGCTTAAATGACGGTTCTGGTAAAATTGAAGGCAACGAATTCGTAAGCAAGTACTTTGATCTCATCGACTTAACAATCAAGTACGGTAACAAAAATCCATTAACAACAGACTACAACACACAAGTAACGCTATTCGCTACTGGCGAAGCTGCAATGACGCAACAAGGAAACTGGATTCAACCAATGTTAGACAAGATCAACCCTGAAATTGAAGTTGGATTTATTCCAATGCCACTTACAGATGACGAAGCTCAAACAGATAAGCTAATGGTTGACGTTCCAAGTAACTGGGTGGTTCACAACGGTTCAACGGATGAAGAAAAAGAAGTAGCAAAAGACTTCTTAAACTGGATGGTTACCTCTGAAGCTGGTAAAACAGCATTAACAAAAGAATTCAAGTACATCCCTGCATTCAAGTCTGTTGAAGCATCAGCTGATGACATCGGCCCTCTAGGCGCTGACCTTCTGAAGTACTCTCAAGAAGGCAAAACATACTCTTGGCAGTTCATGAAGTACCCAGACGGTGCTGGTCAAGAATTCGGTGCAGCTCTTCAAGCATACGTTGGCGGCCAAGCATCTAAGGAAGACACAATGAAAGCCTTCGACGCAACTTGGCAGAAGCTTAAGAAATAAGTAGCAAAACATAATAATCACTGACTGACCCAACTAAGTTGGGTCAGTTTTTAGTTGTTCACGCTCACTGTCCACCCCAGACGGACAAAAAGGGTATATCTGTCCACGCGCGGTGACAGACACCCTAAAAAGACACTTCCCTACATTCTGTCCACGAAGGGTGTCAGACACCACAAAAAGACACTTTCCGCTCATTTGTCCGCGAGGGGTGTCTGTCACCGCATTCGGTGGTATAATGGAGGATAGACTATTTTTGATAACGGGAGGGTCGGACGGATGTCACATATCCCTGAGGTTTACAAAGAATTAATTGAAGCGACTGCCGCAGATGTTTCGAAGCTCCTGAGTCCGGGTTATGAACTGGATGCGAAGCTGATGCAAAAAGGACTTCTTATATATAGGCAAGGACTCGTTACAAAGGTCCGTTACGAGGATGGCTCTGTTACATCAACGGTTCAGGATGTTACACCGGTTTTTGTTCAGGTGGAGTTGAACTTCTTCCAAACAAGCTCCTGTTCCTGCCCAGCTGATGGAATTTGCCGTCATATCGTCGCTACCTTCCTTTACGCATTTTCCCAAGTCGGCAGTGTGGCTGACTGGGTCGAGGAATGGCGCACCCCTCTTCATGAGAAAAAAACGGCGCAACAGCTCGGACTCATGAAGGCCAAGGATTTAATGAAGGGATCAGGCTCGATCAAACCCGATTACGATCATTGGGTTCAAACCTTTCAAAATAGCTTTCAATCCATCATGAATGGCCAAGGAACACCAAAGCCCTACCTCATCCCAGAACTGTACCAGGCCTATACGAGACGACTGCGTGCCACCGCACCGGTTGAATTAGAATGGAAGAATCTGTACCAATTGATCGGAAATATTTATTCGTTCCGCCAGTTACTCAACTTAAGTCAGGAATCCGGTCATAGCTCGTATGACATTGAACGCAACTATCAGCAGCTATTTTTCTCACTCATTGACGAAACCGAAGTGCTCATCAACCGCCTAAGCGTACACGCCCTTCCTTTCGCCTTTGATGAGTTCATCGCCCGACTCAAAGATGATGTAACCGACCTTCTCATTGACGAAGTTGCTTTAGAGTTTGAACGAATCCAGCTTTATCAGCTGCTTTGGAGTTCTCTTTTTAAAAAGAAGCATTGGCGTGAAGAAGAGCTAGATAAACTAGCGAACCTTGGGAAAATCAATGGCTCTTACGCCCTATCCATCGGCTACATTCATCTCAACTTATTGTTAAAACGAGACGAAAAAGCTCTATCTTTTATCACTCAACACGAAGCAGACATTAGTCCTTTTCTTCTCATATGGTTGGAGGACTTTAAATCACAGCGTGACTGGAAACGCATGGGACCCTTCGTCGAGGCATTTATAGGCTATTTACGCCCTTATTTACTCAGTTTACCGAACAGCTACGCGTGCTTTGACTTCACACGGTATGCAACTAGAGTGCTGCAATCCTATTGTGCTGAAACCAATCGGATTGATCTGTATGAAAAAATTCTCATGCAGCTTCTTCCCTATAGCTACCGTGAATACGAGCAATACTTATATATAGAAAAGCAATTCGAAAAATGGAGTGACCTGCAAGCCTATATCGGCTATGACATGACCTCCATCTCGACCGACAAAATCAAAGAGCTTCAAAAAGAGGACCCAGCCGTCCTATTGCCACTCTACCATCAATCGATTCAGAAAAATATTGATTTGAAAAATCGTGGCAACTATCGACAAGCCGTTCGTGAGCTAAAAAAGCTTCGAACACTATACAAAAAACTCAAGCGCCAAGACGAATTTGAGCAATTTTTCGACCTATTACTTGAGCGCACGAAACGGCTTCGAGCGTTTCACGAGGAATGTCAAAGGGGTAAGCTGATTCATGCTTAAAACGAGACTCGTACACATACACATTCGTCATATAGAAAACAACCGCTACTTTATTTGGGCAACCAATGACCATAACGACGACGTCCAACCGTCACAGTGGAAATCACTTCTATTTAACCGCCACAAGGAATCGTATTACGGTACCTTTGTCGATGAAGAAACGATTGACCAACATCCCGGCGTGTCCATCGACGCTTGGCAGCTTGTGTCACTTTTGGCACAAGAGCAATTCAATCAGCTTATCGAGTGGGATTGGGATGAAACGGCGCAAATCTGCCTAGCTTCTGCCCATTCGCTGCACGAAGCGATTTCGGAAAAAGATTGGCTTCCTGACTTTTCAGCGTGGGAACAAGACGAATTCCGCTGGGCCCTTCCTGAGCGGGTCAAGCAGGAATTTGATCCGTCTTTTTTCGAGCAACAAATTTCTGAGGAAGAAACCGTTCAACTTTTTATAGAAAAATGGTTCGATTCCTCCCTTAGCGCCTTTTTCGACAGAAATCAGGAATGGCACGAAAAAGTCGGAGTAAAGCTTGATGCTTTGAAAAACCAAGCCCTGTCTCCACGCGCATTGGCTACCTATTTTGATGAAGAAACATGGAGCGAATGGATTGGACTGAAAGAGTCTCAAGTACCGTTTTCATTAGGTTTGCGCTTAGAAGAACCAGCTGATCTTGATGGAACATGGGAACTGCAAGTCTTTTTACGTGGAAAAAATCAACCAGATCTGATTGTAGATGCCAAAGATGACAGCAATATGCCTAAAAGCTGGCAGGCGTACGATTCATATATTGAACGTGAGCAACAGCGCTGGGTGGAACTTTTTCCATGGCTGGAAGGAAGACGTGGAGTCACCAGTCAGTTAACGGAAAACGATGCTTGGATGTTCTTGTCTGATGCGAGTGAAACCTTGCTAGCATTAGGAGTCGAAATTCTCCTCCCTTCTTGGTGGCAAGCGATGAAGAACGCGAACTTGAAGGTCAAAGCCAAGCTCAAGGGAACTGGCTCACGCGGCCAGTCATTTGTTGGCCTCCAGGCGATGCTCGATTATAACTGGCGCTTCTCGATGAACGGAGTAGAGCTGAGTGAAGATGAGTTCCATCAGCTGGTAGAGGAAAAAAGACGCCTCGTGTTTATTCGTGGCAGGTGGATTAAGCTCGACCCAGGATTTATTCGCACGATTCAAGATCTGATGAAAAAAGCGGAAAAAGAAGGCTTACACGTAAGAGACCTCATTCAGCAGGAGCTTTTAGGTGGAGATGACGAAGATCCTTCTCAATCGTTGGATGATCCACGTGCGTTTGCCAAAATACAAATAGAGCTGAACCGTCAGTGGAAGCAAATGATCAACCAGCTTCAGGACGTTCGTTCAATTCCAGAGGTTGAAGTGCCCGCAAGTTTCCTTGGTGAACTAAGACCATATCAAAAACAAGGCATGAGCTGGCTATTGTTCTTGCGTAAGTATGGATTTGGTGCGATTTTAGCTGATGATATGGGACTTGGAAAAACGATTCAGCTGATCAGTTACCTTTTACAAGTGAAAAAAGAGGACAAAAATCCGGCACCGGCTTTGATTGTTTGTCCAACCTCTGTACTTGGCAACTGGCAAAAGGAGATCGAACGCTTTGCTCCAAATATGAATGTCTACCTCCATTACGGTTCGAATCGTTTGAAAGAGGAGAAGTTCAACGAGAAAGTGTTGGAGTCGGACGTAGTGTTAACCTCCTATGGACTCACTCATATCGACACAGCCGAGTTCGAGCCCATTACATGGAGCTCGGTCGCGATCGACGAAGCGCAAAACATTAAAAATGCCGGAACAAAGCAATCCCGTGCCGTGCGAAAGCTAAACGGTAAGCACCACATCGCACTAACGGGAACACCGATGGAAAATCGTTTGACCGAACTTTGGAGCATTTTTGATTTTACGAATCACGGGTACTTAGGAAGCTTAGGGAATTTCCAGAAAAAGTTCGTCTTGCCGATTGAAAAAGACAACGAGAAGGAAAAAATCAGTGAGCTTCAAGCATTGATTCGACCATTCTTACTCAGACGGACGAAAAAAGATGAAGAGGTTGCTCTCAATCTACCGGATAAGCAGGAACAAAAGGAATACTGTCCGCTCACCGCCGAGCAGGCATCACTTTACGAGCAACTCGTTCAAGATACATTTGCTCAGATCGAAACGCTTACTGGCCTCGAGCGAAAGGGACTTATTTTACAATTGTTGAGCCGCTTAAAGCAGCTATGCAACCACCCTGCCCTTTACTTGAAGGAAGAAAATCCGTTACAGCTTCTTGAACGTTCAGTTAAACTTGAAAAATTAACCGAGCTCATTGAAGCTGTACTCGAGCGCGAGGAAAGCGGCTTGATTTTCACCCAATACATCGAAATGGGTGAAATCATCCGACGTGTGTTAAATAAGAAGTACGGCATTGAAGTTCCTTTCTTAAACGGAAGTGTGCCAAAAGCCAAGCGTGATGAAATGATCACACGATTCCAAAACCGCGAGTTCCCTGTGTTCCTGCTAAGCTTGAAAGCCGGGGGAACTGGGCTAAATCTAACAGCGGCAAATCACGTCATCCACTACGATCGCTGGTGGAATCCAGCCGTTGAAAACCAAGCAACCGACCGTGCGTACCGAATCGGGCAAAAGCGATTCGTCCACGTTCATAAATTCATCAGCACAGGCACACTCGAAGAAAAAATCGACGCCATGCTAGAGAAAAAACAAACGCTAAACGATGCAATCATCCAAAGCGACAACTGGATCACCGAGCTCTCCACCGACGAGCTCCGCGACTTAATCCTACTCTCCTAGTAATAAGGTGTCTGTCACCACAGAAAGACAGATTAGGGCATTTTGTCCTCCCTGGGTGGACACTTTACACTCTGTCTACTGTCCGTCTCAGGTGGACAAAACCGATAAAAGTGTCCACGAAGGGTGTCTGTCACCAGAAGCGGTCACCGCAAGCGGGACGTAGAAAGACCCAGCCACGATGGCTGGGTCTTTTCCTTTATACTGCTAAGTGTCCTTTTAGTTCTTGTTGCACTCGTTCTTTTTCCTCGTCGGAGACAAAGAGGTACCATATTTTCCCTATGTACCCGCCTTCACCTTGAATCGTGAGTTGGTCAATCATCCTCCCCGATTTCCGATAATTTTTCTGGATATCGACCATTTGATCCCAAGTTAGGTTCGTCCGTACATTTTCTCCGAGTGCGGAGAAAATATCACCGAAATTGGTTAGTGAGCTAAAGCTTGCCCCTTCGCGGATAACTCCTCGAATAATTTGGCGCTGGCGCTGCTGTCTTCCGAAATCACCTTGTGGGTCGTCGTATCTCATTTGCACATACGAAAGAGCTTCCTTACCCGTTAAACCGATATCGCCTTCTTTAAAAGTAACGCCCCCGTTAGAAAACTCAAACGAGTTGTTTACTGTAATTCCGCCTACTGCATCCACAATATCTTGAAAGCCTTCCATATTCACCTTTATATAATAGTCAATCGGGATGTCGAGAAAGTTTTCAACGGTTGCCATCGCCATTTCTTCATTCCCGAAGGCATACGCATGATTAATCTTATCCTCGGTACCACGACCAACGATCTCCACCCTCGTATCACGAGGAATGCTTAACATCTTCACTGTCTCTAATTCCGGATTCACCGTCAATACAATCATCGTATCTGATCGGCCTTTGTCTCCTTCTCTCTCATCCACACCAAGCATCAACACCGAGAACGGCTCCTGCGCCTCAAGTGAAACTTCCTGTGCCCTCTTGTCGGAAACCTTCCGACTCGTTGGATCATGCATCGTCTCCACTGCTTTACTCAGCGAGTGATACACGGAATATGCATATGCACCTGCTCCAAGAAAAAGCAGCAGCAGGACGATTCCTGTTACCCTGACCCATCTCCGCTTTTTCTTACGCCTTTCTGCCCTCATAAAGACAAACCTCCCTTTATGAAAACAGAATAACAGAAAAATTATCCAATTTTATAAAAAGTGTTCGACAATTTCTTTTTTACATATAAAACAACCAAACAACCATCGTCCCAAAACTAGAACCTAAAATCGCACTTAACGTCATAGAAACCGAGCTAATCGAAACCGTTAATTCATCAAACTCCTTCGCCTTTGAGGTTCCAATCGCGTGAGAGGCACTTCCAAAGGCCATTCCTCTTCCTAATGGGCTTGTAATTCGGAACCATTTAAATATTGTAGGTCCCAAAACCGCTCCCGTAAGACCTGCTAGCAACACAAACACAATGGTCATAGAAGGAATTCCCCCGATCGCCGATGCCACCTGAATCGCAACGGGCGTGGTAATCGATTTAGGAATAATAGAGAGGATGAGGTCTTGAGAAACTCCTAAAATCTCTGCGAGCAACACTCCACTGATCATTCCTACCACTAACCCCATAAGCACCCCTCCCACAATCGGAACAAGCTGACCTATTAACGTTTTTCTCTGCTTATACAAGGGAAGAGCAAGAGCAACAACTGCAGGTCCCAGCAACTGGTTGATCCATTCTCCACCGATCATATACGTTTCATAGGATAGTTGAAACACACTTAATATCACTATAATCGCAATGGTGGTTGTCAGTAAGGGAAGAAGAAACGCGAAGGAATACTTCAAGTACAACCGGTTCATCAAAAGATACATGCCAACCGTTAATACCACAATTATTATTGAGACAAGGAATTGTTGCACTGAATTTCCTCCTTCCTTTTTTGTGCCATTCTTTCTAAGAGCTGACTACACCACCCAGCTGAAATCATCGTCACGATGGTACTTACCATGATAATCCCGAATAATATTACCCCTTTCCCTGAAAAAAGGGATGGTTCATTCATCACACTGACCGTTGCTGGTACTAGTAACAGTGGAAGAAAAGTGATAAGAACACTCGCACCATCTTGAATCCAATGGATGGGGATAATTTTTAAAAATAATAAAATCAATAATAATAGCAAGCCAATAATACTCCCAGGAAGAGGGATATGGAGGAAGTCTTTAAGGAAACTGCCTATATAAAATAAACCATACAAAATACCAATCTGAAAAATCACCTTTGTTACATACATATTGTTGATCCGCCACCTTATTTAAAAGACTATCTTTATTTTACTATAGAAACCATTACAGGGGGGTCGATTGGAATGCAGAATCGACAACACACAAAAAACCGAGCAGCCATTAAAGCTGCTCGAAAAAGTGAGGGGGAGTGGGGTGGTCATTGATTCTATCTAAGGGAGAAAATATGAGGATTATTTTAGTATCTTAAGTGCGTTTCTCGTATCGCACATTCTAACTGAGCGATTCTCATTTGTAACAAAGAGATATGTTCATGGGATTTACCCACGAGTTCAATCAGCTGTTCCACTACATGTTCGTTCATTTGTTTCAAGGAGCAACAACCTCTCTTTCTGGTGGAGGAGTTGGAAGTGGAATTTTTGCGGCCCGGTCGTCTTCTCTTCTCGGACCGATAAATCGAACGTTTTCAGCGACCACTTCGGTTACATACGTTCTTTTCCCCTGTTGATCATAGCTACGTGTCTGGATTCTGCCGGTAATGCCAATGAGGGAGCCTTTTTTACAAAAGGCAGATGTGTTTTCGGCGGTTTTTCGCCATAAGGTACAATGAACAAAGTCTGTGTCCACCTCTCCTTTTTGGTTTCGATATTGTCGGTTTACTGCGAGGATGATATTGCACACATATACTCCTTCTGGGGTCACTCTCAAATCTGGATCTTTCGTCAACCTCCCTACCAACGTCACTTGATTAATCATCTGTCATCTCCTCTCCAATTGATGCTCTAATCATAATTGGAAAAGGATGCCTATGTAAAATAGTCATGGTTCAATTTTCCTATTTATTTCCCATGAACTTTTCGTCATTTCCTTAGACAAAAATGTAAATTTATCCTCTAAATACCCCTCCAAATTACGATTTTCACCTTTTCAAAAGTTTTTTTCGACAAAGCTATTTGTTCAACGCATAGGCAATAAGGACTGTACCCACAAATTCCACCCACCCTCCTGTAAAAAGAAGGAATCGTTTTTGTTTCTCCTTTTCCTCCGGAGTTAGTACACCGATTGAATCGAGGATCGTACCTAACGTAATCAGACTCAATCCAGCCAACTCTAGGTTTGGTGCCGTTCCTTCTCCGACTTGAGCAACACCAGTTGCTTCTAGCGCCGCCCCCATCGATTGAATCGTGCTTCCTAATGAATTGAACCTTGTATTCTCTTGTGAGGGACTTTCTATTTCCATATTGGTTGCCAAACTATTAATCGTATTTCCACTTGCCTGAACAAAAGTACCAACCATCCCAAAGACATTCTTCTCTTCCTCCGGCTCATCCATCAGCTTTAACCGGCCAACTCCTTGCAAGGTATTTCCAACCGCTTGTACCGCATTGCCGTCACGTATGAGCTTCTTATTGATTTCTTCCACTGGATGAGCCCCCGTTTCCCCAACGGCCGAAATGAAAGCCCCTATCGCCAATAAATTGGCCCCGACCACATTTAATTCTTCACCCTCTAAATACAAAGAAATCACCTCAAAAATACGCTCATGCTAATATCTTATTCATAGAGTTTTTCCTTGACCATTTCGCATAGATTTTTTCAAAAGGGAGCAGAATTCGCTTTCATCACTGCATATGTTATAATTTAGGAAAGCTTGTTCGGGAGGTATCAAAATGAAAACGTTCAAATTGATTTCTTTACAAATCATTGACGACAGTGAAGCACTAGATATTACTCTCCATGACGGACTAATTATCAACAAAGAGGACGAAAGAAACAGATGGTTAATTGAAGCGTATGTAGGTGCTAACTATCATGATTTTTTTACGAAACTTCTAGAATCGGAAAAAGAAACACCAGCGCAAGTTGTCATATCCAAAAAGGAAAACGATCCTGCCAGTTTCACCACTAGGGTTCTTTCTGTGAAAAAAATCGATGGTCGTCTTTCTGTTTTATTTGAAGGCTTTTTAAAAAGATCGAAAAATTACGCAGAGCTACTGCTAAGTGATCTGATTAACCAAGGATTAAGCGGGGAAGAGCTATTAAGCGAATTCCGTGAAAAAATGATGACCAAACCTAAATTAACTTCTACTTCATAAGAAAACGTCAACGAGCATTGCTTGTTGACGTTTCATTTACTTCCTTACCTTATCCACCATAAATTGAAATCCATATAAAAAGAACGATTTGAAAAAGAAGTAAAGAAAAAATTGGGGTTGACTGATTTTTCTCAACCTAGCTACATTAAGCGGTCTAAAACCCGGATCACAATAAAGGCAAAAAAGGCGTTGATCCCTGCATTCAGTAATAAAAACTTTCCCAGATTTCCATATGTCCACCTTAATATCACATAGAAGCCACGATAAACGGACCAATATTAAAAGACATTTCTCCAGTTACATACGATTTAGGTTTATTATAAAAGACCCACTATTTTTTCTTTTTTGCATATAACACATTAATGGCTTCAAAGGCTAAAGCAAAGATCGATGCAGGCATAAATCTCTTAATATTTTGTTTTCCTAAAAAGAACAAAGTGGCCCAAGAGACAATCACCATGATCACATTAACTGTCCATTGCTGTCTCAAATTCATGATCAGAAACTCCTTTTTTCCTTAGAGTTTCCTAATATCGAAGTTTTTCATTCATACTGTAAAAGCTCAGAAACCGTCACAAACGTGTATCCTTTCTTTTTCAAAGCTTCAATAGTTGGCCCCACCGAATTCAAGCTTTCTTTCCGACTTTCGTACATCACATGCAGTAAAATAATCGAACCAGGCTCCATATGCGTCACAATATCATCGGTTATTTTTTCAGAATTGGCGGCAATGTCTGGATCATTCTCTGGCTCCCTATTCCACATAATTGTTGGTCGATCATGTTTATTCAAATAATAGGGAAGGAACAATAGCTTTTTCCCAAAAGGAGGTCGAAACGTAATCTCGCCTTCGTACCCAGCTGCCCGAATCCACTCATCCGTCGATTCGATTTCTTTTTTTATAAAGCTTGGTGATTTTAATACCATTCGCTCGTGAGAATAGGTATGGTTGCCTATTTCGTGCCCGTCCCGCACAATCTTTTTTGCCTCTTCCATATTTTCTTCAATTTCTATTCCTGTTAAATAAAAGGTCGCTTTTATCCCTTCTTCTTCTAAAATGGACAGAATCTCATCAGTATGAACCCCTGGCCCATCATCAAAGGTTAATGCGACGACTTTTTCTTCCGTCTCTACTTTTTCGACTATGCCTCCAAAAAATTGAAAGCTTCGAGATTTGGATACTTGAAATAAAGAATAACTCACCGCTAAGAGTACCATTAAAACGATCAAAAGCTTTTTCATATATCCTCCAAAAAAATAGACCAAATCCTATGATTCGGCCTCATTTAATCTATTCCTTTTTATCACCAAGACCAAACATAATTTCCACTTCACATACAAGTTCGCCCTCAACCGTAGCAACCGCTTTGCCTTTTCCAAAGGTGCCGCGTACTCTTGTCATTTCGACTTCTAAACGAAGCTGATCACCAGGTACAACTTGGCGCTTAAAGCGACAGTTATCAATTCCTGCAAAAAATGCCAGACGACCTTTATTTTCTTCTTTAACGAGCATCGCAACCGCTCCCACCTGTGCAAGAGCTTCTACAATGAGAACCCCAGGCATAACTGGAAACTCAGGAAAATGTCCGTTGAAAAACTCTTCGTTCGCTGTCACATTTTTTATACCGATTGCACGCTTTCCTTCTTCAAGCTCTAAAATGCGATCCACTAGCAAGAATGGGTATCGGTGCGGAATGATTTCTTTAATTTGTTCTATATTCAACATGAGATTTAGTACCTCCTACTAATACTAGGTTTTATATATACTATTGTATCGGAAAGCCAGTAGGAAAAGCAAACAAAAAAAGCAGTCAAACTTTTGACTGCTTTCTGCTTATTTATCACTATTCACCAATTCAACGATATGCGTCCACGTTGATTTGTCAAACACATCCTTGGCTTTGCCATTACCCATGACGCTGTATCCGACCATTGCACCTGATACGGTACTTACAACAAATAGAATGGCAACGATGATAACCCGAAGCCAGATCGGAATCAGACGAACGCGAATTCGCTTTCGGCCTTCCTTCAGCGCTTTCTCCTTTTCTTCTCTGCGTTCCTTTTTTCGCTGCTCGCGTAAGGAAACAGCTTCCTGGTTACTATTGTTTACAGCCATGGTTGATTCCCCTTTTAACGAATTCCGTTCACAAGTCCCATCATCTGATCTGCAAGTGTCACGGAGCGAGATTGAAATTGATATGCACGCTGAACATTGATTAGCTCAGTCATTTCTTTTGAAAGGTCCACATTCGATTGTTCGAGCGCTCCCTGTTGAAGGCTGATTTCTGCTCGTAGCCCTCCATTTAGCTCTGTTAATACTTCATCTTCAGCCACATTTGCTGGAAGACCAAGTAAGTTTCCACCACGTTGCTCTAAGAATTGTGGTTTGTTCACACGAACTACTCCAAGGTTAAACACTTCTGTCGCTCCTGCCGTTTTCGTTACCGTTAACTGGCCATTCGCATCGATGTTATAATCCTTGGCTTCACCATTTATTGTAATCGGATTATTATTTTCGTCAAGTACTGGCAATCCATCGCCATTCACAAGCATCACTTCTGTATCGGAAAGAGGCGATAAATAAAGCGCACCATTTCTCGTATACTGAACTTCATTTACTCCATTGGTTTGAACAAGTACTTTAAAAAGTTGCCCTTCTTTTGTAAAAGCCGTATCTAGTGAACGATCCGTTTGTTTAAGTGCTCCCTGAGTCATAACGAGTTGAGCCTGTCCAAGCTTTGCTCCTGTTCCTTGACGGATACCATTGGGAGTCAGTCGGTTCACTTCTTTATTCGCACGCTCTTGGTTGTTAAACTCTTGAACCAATAGATCGGTGAAGGTAGCTTCTCTTCTTTTATAGCCATTTGTATCAACGTTTGCCATATTATTAGAGATAATATCCATTTGCTTTTGAAGCTGGGATAAAGTATTTGTCGCTGTAATCATCGTACGATTCATGAATGAGTGCCTCCTTCCTTATCCAATTCTTCCGATTTCATTCGCTGCCTTGTCCATGCTCTTATCATACGCTTGAAGCACCTTTTGGTTGGCTTCAAAAGCACGATATGCCGTTAGCATATCTGTCATCGTACGGCTCACGTCGACGTTAGAGCGTTCTAAATACCCTTGCTGCAGTTTAAACTGAATACCATCTGTGTCAAAGGCATTGACAAGTGGATTGCCATCTTCTGTGCGGTATAACCCATCGCCTTCTTTAATCATACGCTGTGGATTTTCAGCAAATCCTACTCCTAGGCGGGCTGTTTCTCCATTTGTACCGGTGATACGGCCATCTTCAGTTACTTTGAACTGATCGCTTGAAAGCTGGATCGGTTGTCCCTGATCATTTAGGACTAGGTTGCCACTAGAAGTCGTCAAAAACCCTTGTCCATCTAATGTAAAGTCACCATTACGAGTGTATTTTACCGTTCCATCTGCACCTTGTACGCTATAAAAAACCGATCCTGCTAGGCCATTTTGCGCATTTGCCGGCATATACACATCAACTAGTGCAATATCCGTACGTTGCTCTGTTGCTTGTAAATCTCCTTGAATGAACTTCGGAACAGCTTCCTGCATATATACACCCGTATTTATTGCACCAATTGTCGTTCCGGTCGTAAGGTTTAACCCTTTTTCAGTCGGAATGGATAGCGAATCATAACGTTTTAATAGCATCTCAGGAAACGCACGCATGGATGCCTGGTCTGCCTTAAATCCTGGAGTATTCGCATTCGCCATATTATTAGAGAACATCTCTGTTCTTCTCTGTTGGGAGATCATACCTGACGCAGCCGTATAAAACCCTCTAAACATCCTGTCACCTCTTCATTTTCAATTATCTATATAAATATCAGAATATATTTCAAAACCACACTTACTTTCTATTATAAAAAAAAATGTCGAAAAGCACATTATGTTTTTTCAGGAAATTCGAAACCTCGGTGACAGACACCACCAAAAGACAAATCACCCCATTTTGTCCACGGAGGGTGTCTGTCACCACAGAAAGACAGATTGGTCACTTTTGTCCGTCTGGGGTGGACACTGATCAGACTGTCCGCCTGAGGTGGAAAATTGGGTTGTTTTGTCCACGAAGGGTGACAGACACCCTAAGATGACACCTTAAGACGTCAAACGAAAGGCACTTCCGGTCGGAAGTGCCTTTTGTTTGGTTTTAGCCTAGTCTTCTGCGTGGTAGGCGATCGATGTTATCAAGCATGATGCCTGTTCCGATCGCTACGCAGTCCATTGGGTTTTCTGCTACTAATACAGGAACCTTCAGCTCTTCAGCAAGAAGCATGTCGATGCCGTGTAGTAGTGCTCCTCCACCTGTTAAAATCACTCCACGGTCAATGATGTCCGCAGATAATTCTGGTGGTGTTCTCTCAAGAACAGATTTTGCGGCTTGTACAATAACAGCCACTGATTCGCGAAGTGCTCCTTCGATTTCTTCTGAACGAACCGTAATCGTGCGTGGAAGTCCTGATACCATGTCACGGCCGCGAATTTCCATTTCCTCTGAACGAGAACCTGGGAAAACCGTCCCGATATTGATTTTGATATTCTCTGCCGTACGCTCACCGATCAATAATTTGTATTGACGCTTAATATAATGAAGAATTTCGTTATCAAACTTATCTCCAGCCATCTTAATAGAAGAAGAAGTAACGATATCACCCATAGAAAGAACAGCAACGTCTGTTGTTCCGCCCCCGATATCAACAACCATATTTCCGCTTGGCATAAAAATATCCATCCCAGCGCCAATCGCTGCTACCTTTGGCTCCTCTTCTAAGTATACCTTCTTCCCGCCGCTCTTCTCAGCCGCCTCTTTAATTGCCTTTTGCTCCACACTTGTAATGTTGGTTGGGCAGCAAATCAAAATGCGTGGCTTAGATAGAAAGCCTTTCACATTTAACTTATTAATAAAGTGCTTAAGCATCGCTTCTGTTACGTCGAAGTCAGCGATTACTCCATCCTTAAGCGGGCGAATCGCAACGATATTCCCTGGTGTACGTCCAACCATCTTTCTCGCTTCTTCACCAACGGCAAGCACACGATTCGTATTCTTATCTATAGCCACAACGGATGGTTCATTTAACACAATGCCGCGGCCTTTCACATGGATCAGTACGTTAGCTGTTCCTAAATCGATTCCAATATCTCTCGCAAACATCCTTTTCATTTCCTCCTTGAAAGGTAACAATCGTATTCGTGCTCTTCTCATATATATCATGGGTTAAATTCTTATTAAAAACTCGGTGTGTAGGAAAAGAGACTTACCTATTACGAACCTAATGTCTCTAATAGAGTATTTTATCACAAATTGGTAAATTACAATAATAATTTGTCAAAAAGACAGACAAAATGTCAAAAAAACTTTTGAATACGAAAGTTCACTATCCTTTTCTATGTAAAACAGGGTCAATACACGTATTATCTGCACCACTCGTCGGATCATCACAAACAAAATAAAAACCCTCCATACATTCATGGAAGGTTTTAAAAATCACTGAACAGGCTCGCCTTCTAGTTCTTCTTTCTTATACTTCATTTTTGTCGCTTCTCCCCCGCGCAGGTGGCGGATCGATTTATGGTAATCTAATATGTCTTTCACTTCGTTTGCCAGTTCTGGGTTTATCTCGGGTAGTCTTTCGGTTAGATCTTTATGGACTGTACTTTTGGACACGCCAAACTCCTTCGCGATTACGCGAACTGTTTTTCTCGTCTCCACGATATACTTTCCAATCTTGATAGTTCTCTCTTTGATGTAATCGTGCACACCACTCGCCCTCCCTAAATTGGATGTGAGAAGTGTGAAATGAGACCCGCTTCCGCTTTTGGTGTACTGTTACCCGCACAACATCCATTATTATTTTCAAAAAGCAATTTCTTCTGAGCATTTGTGTGCGGCAGAAAGTGTGACACTTTCTAAACGTTACAAGGAATAAACATGTATGGAACTAAATCTCGCGCATTTGCAAACGACTCCTCACCTCATACACTCTCTTTGTAGGTTTGTAACCATTTTATTAGCTTGGTTGAGAATATATGCACGAAAAACACAATAGGGACAAGGCTTATTGAAAATTTTTTGAAAAATCGGACAAAAACGATCTATCTTCACACATTTTTTTCGTAATAAATGTTACAAAATCGTCAAAAACAAGGAAAAAGGACCATTCGATATAAAGGACAAGCAACTATCATTTACCGGTCAATTTGACCCTGTTGCCGTAAATTCTGGAAATACCACCCAAAAGCGTAGGTCGTATTACGCCAAAAACCCTCACAGTTTCTTGAAAAATAGGTGAAAGGTTTGAAGAACTTTGTCGAAATTTTAGAGAGGTTATCCCTATTGTCTACCCAAAGACATATTACGTAGAATGAGGTGAATTTATACATAAATATGGTTTTATTACTACATTTTGGGGAGATATTATGGACTATTCAAGAAAAACAAGGATTCAAAATGAAAGAATAGCTGCTTCAAAGGCAAACCGTCGTAAACTTGCTGGTGTGACCATGATCGCAGCGATTACAGCTTCATCCTTATTTGGATCTGGTATGAAGTCAGCAAAAGCAGAAACAGAAGCTGGCATCTACACCGTTCAAAAGGGTGATACCCTTACACGCATTGCCAAACAATACAATGTAAGCGTAAACGAGCTGATGAAGGAAAATAAGCTCGCTTCCGACAAAATCTATATCGGGCAAAAACTTGAGGTTCCTACTCACCTTGGGGAAGAAGAGGACTACGAAGAGATTTCCTTTCAATCACACAAAGTGGTTTCCGGAGATACGTTATATCGAATTTCCGTCAAATACGGAACAACAATTTCAGAACTTAAAAAAGCAAACAAACTATCATCGAATACAATCAAAATCGGACAAAATTTACTGATTCCAAGTAAGGAAAAGGAAATCTCACAAAAAGCAAAGCAGCTTGCGAAGTTTTATACCGTTGCCCCTGGGGATACCATCTATGGCTTAGCCAAGCGCTTTGGTACGTCCATTGATGTGTTAAAAGGACAAAATGGCCTAAATACAGAAATGATCTTAATCGGACAAAAATTGCTGATTACCGATACACCCGTTACGACAAGAGCCAAAGTAGTTGGTGCGATTGACAAGTTTACCGTCGAGTTCCAAACAGCCACTGGATCACTGCCCTTAAAAGTGTCTTATGGAACGGCTGAGGCTTATCAAAAGCTATCAGGAAAAGAGTACATTCTTTCCTATAAAAATGGTGCGTTAGTATCTATACAACCGGATTAAACGTAAGAGCATGGGGTTTTCCCCATGCTCTTACAGCTGCAAGAACCGAGCTTGACTCTCTGTCGCCTTCACAAGCTCCCCCCACGTACGATAGCCGCGATCGCGAAATTGCTGGATAAGCTCCACAAATAAATACGCCGTTGTCTTCGCATCACCTACTGCATGATGCCGCTCATAAATTCTTGTTCCAAACGCACGCGCATATCGCTCGAGGTCGCGCATATCATAGGACGGAGCAAGAAACCCAATCAGATCAAGTGTATCAATCGTAAAAGTCCCCTTTAGCCCGATCTTTTCTCGTTTCAATTCATTTTTCAACACAAGCGTGTCAAAGCTTACATAATGCCCAACCAAACTCACCGTTTCCTTCTCTCTCACATACGAAAAGAAATCAGAAATGGCCTCAAATGCATAGGGTGCAACAGCCACTTGTTCATTAGAAATAGACGTCAATTCCGTTATTTCCCGAGAAATTTGTCGAGATGGATTCACATAGGTTTGAAAGCTTGAAGCCTCACAAACCTTAAAACCGTCTACTAGAACCGCCCCAATTTCTATCAATCTGTCTGATGTTGCTATTTCGAACCCTGTCGTTTCCGTGTCAAAAACGACAAATTTCAGCTCTTCTAGTGGAGTGGATAACGGTATTTCCTGATATAGAAGCGGGCAAGTGAGTGATTTTCGTAGAAAGAACATCTCTTTCCTCCTTCTATACAGTAAAATTAGCAAACACTTGGCTTTGCAGCTCTTTTAATGATTTTAAACTGAGAATAAGCTCTTCTTTTTCACGTGTTGATAATCTAGCAAACTCGATATGGGTCCTTCCTTGCTGCTGCCAGCGCTGAGTGACATACAGGCGCAATACCTCTTCCACCGCCTGCTTCAAATCGTTAGCAAACACGTCCGAAAGAACCCCTTTCTCTTTTAAAAAGACGATCTTGTCTATAGACGTCCCAGACACTCCCCCATGTAAAAGAGTGAGAATTTGCAAGCTATGATGATAAGGAAATAACACTTCCTTTTTCATATCAAGTTGCTTTCGCTCAAGCTTGAATAATGACCGTATCGGTTGATCTAGAGTCGGTATCACATGCTCTCTCTCCACTTGAGACAATCGATACAAAAAGATTTTGGAGCGCTGTAATAGCTCTCGTATTCCTTCTTCAAAACTCTCATTCAACGTATGAGATCCTGTTAAAAACCGATACGAAAAGAAGTTTTGCGCTAGTAAGAGATGGTCATTCGTCGCTTGCAGCATCCACCCTCTGACTCTTTCCTGCCACTCAGAGATGGTCCCCCGCCAACTCGTCTCACTACACATCATCAAACCAATACAGCGAGCATAACCCGCCTTTTCAAGCATGTTTGTCATCTCCATGCCTAATCTTGAAAAATACTCCTTGTACTCTTCCTTCTCATAAACAAGAAAATGATCCTGATCCGTGAGCATAAACTGCTCCCCACGGCCCGCACTTCCCATTTGATAGAAAGCATAGTGACAGGGAACCTCTTCCCTTAGCTTATCGACGGCAAGCTCCACCGCTCTTTTTACTAGTCGATCGTACAGCTGAGTCACTATCTCTAACGTTTTTAACATAGGAATCTTGTCTTTAATAAGCGTTTCAAGTATGTCATAAATCGCCTTTTTCACAGAAACAATCGTCTCTTCTGTGCATTGCTCGATCTTTTGAATCGTCTTCATCACATTTTCGTTCTTTTTCCGTAATAAGTCCGATAACGTAACCACGCCGAGGAGTTTTTCGCCTTCTACGACTGGCAAATGCTTGATTCCCCTTAAAAGAATTAAAGATAACGCATCATAATAATAGGAGAAACGTGAGATCGTAACCGGATGGGGTGTCATGACATCGCGCGCGACACAATCCAAAGATCGTCCTGCCGCAATTACCCGCTCAACCATATCTCGTTCAGTAATGATTCCTTCAAGTCTCCCATTTTCCGTTACAAGCACAGAGCTTGTGCGCTCTTTAAACATCAGAAGGGCTGCCTCTTGAACCGTTGTTGTCGGGGAAACACTCACTACTTGTTCCGTCATCAAATCTTGAACGCGCAGCATAAACGCATCTCTTTCTCCAAAATCACGTGCAAGCTGAACCTGCTCCGCTAACGAGGCATAAATATCCTTAAGCCGCACACTCACCTGGGCTAATAAATAATCATGAACATTGGGGTCATCCCACCTCTTGGCAATGACGGTAAAAGGGATGTAAAGGGCATTGCAAGGCTCGATCGCTCGTACCTCCACTTGAGTCGCTGCCTCCTTGCCTGGTTTGGAGACACCTAGGAAATCAGCCAAGCTTGAAAAACCAATCAACTCCCCTTTTTGAACAATCTCTAGCACTTCCTCCTGCGTCCCGTGCTCATTTTTTATATACACTTCAGCCATCCCCGATAAGATGAGGAGCAATCCGTCACGCTGAGCCTCCTTTTTCAGCATCGTTTCGTGCTTTTCAAACATCCGTTGCTCGCAAAGCTCGATAAGGGAAAGGGCCGTACGGACATCCACCCCTTGAAAAAAGGGGTGAAACCGTACAGCCTCTAAAATGGTTTCATTATAGTTGTTTGGTTCCATCGTTCATCCAAACCTCGCCATTCTTATACACCATCTGCTCTGGATAGCGTAAGTCGATTACTTCCTCCTGGATTTTCTGAGATGGAGCTTCCGTTGATAAAGAAACAATAATATTCGTTAGGAACGCTGCAGCTGCTCCAAACACTCCCGCTCCTGTATCAATAATGCCTAAAATCGTAAATCCACCGTATTTTGCGGCAAAGATATACGTTAACGTCACACCCAAGCCGACTAATAATCCAGCGATTACTCCTTTTGCATTCGAACGCTTCCACCATACCCCAAGAACAAGTGCTGGGAAGAACGTTCCTGTTGCCAATGCAAACGCCCAAGCCACAATTTGTGTGATGGCTCCTGGCGGGTTAAGAGCGATAAGCCCAGCAAATAAAGTCGCAATAACGATCGACCAACGAGCAACAGATAAACGTTTCTTTTCTGTCGAATTTGGCTTCAACACACGGTAATAAATATCATGTGCAAAGGAAGAGGAGATCGCAATCATCAATCCACCTGCTGTTGATAAAGCCGCAGCCATCGCACCAGCAGCTACCAAACCGATGACGAATACCCCTAGGTTGGCAATTTCAGGTGTCGCCATAACGACGATATCATTCGAAATGACAAGCTCACTCCACTGAAGAATGCCATCACCATTAGCATCCGCCACCTGAAGCTTTCCAGTGTCGACCCATGTTTTTGTCCATTCCGGAAGCTCAGAAATTTTACTACCAGCCACTTTTGTCATTAAAATAAAACGTGAAAACGCCGCATAAGCAGGTGCCGATAAGTATAATAAACCAATGAAAAGCAATGCCCAAGCTCCAGACCAACGAGCCGCTTTCATCGTTGATACCGTATAGAAACGAACGATGACGTGTGGAAGTCCAGCAGTACCAGCCATAAGCGTAAACATAAGAGCAAGGAACTGCCACTTCGTTCCATTTGTAAATGGTGCAAAGTATTCTGATATGCCGAGCTCCCGGTCAAGTTCACCCATCTTTCCAACAAGTTCCCCGTAAGATAGCCATGGCATTGGGTTGCCCGTAATTTGTAAACTCATAAAGATAACTGGAATCAAGTAGGCAATAATTAAAATAATATACTGAGCTACCTGCGTCCATGTAATCCCTTTCATTCCTCCGAACGCCGCATAGAAGGCAATTAACACAACCCCGATCATCGTTCCAAGCTTCGCATCGATTTCAAACAATCGTCCGATAACTACCCCAGAGCCTGACAGCTGACCGATCGAATACGTAAAAGAAATAATAATTGTAATGACAGCCGCAATCACTCGAGCCGTATGGCTGTCAAAGCGGTCACCGATAAATTCAGGAACCGTGTAGCGACCGTACTTACGTAGCTGAGGAGCAAGCAAGAACGTCAGCAATAAGTAACCGCCCGTCCAGCCCATGATATAAGCAAGCCCATCGTATCCGAGTAGCATGATCGTACCCGCCATACCAATGAATGAAGCTGCACTCATCCAGTCCGCCCCAATGGCCATTCCGTTAAAAATAGGCGGTACCCCGCGTCCGGCTACATAGAAATCAGAGGTTGCCTTCGCCTTATTATAAATGGCAATCCCGATATACAGGGCAAACGTCGCTAAAATGATCGTTAATGAGACCAAGAATTGTGTATCCAAATGTATTCCCCCCTATTGATTGATTTCGTCTTTTTCTATTTTAGACCCCGAGCATTCCCCTTTAATGCTCGAACACTTTTCCAGAACTGATTTGTTCATTTTTGCTCTCATCAATTCCGTATTTTTTATCCACATTGTCACTAAGCTTCGCATTAACAAATAGTAAAATGATAAACGTAATCACTGCCCCTTGAGCTCCCATGAAATAATGGAGTGGAAATCCATTAATGGAATACTGACTTAGTGGCTCAGCAAAAAAGACCACCCCAAAAGAAACGAGAAACCAGACGATAAAATAAATAATAATATTGCGAGTTCTTTCTCGGAAATAACGATCGGCTACTTCTTTCTCAATTTTCTTCACACTTACACCCCCATGAAAAATGATGTTCCTGTGCGTGTCTAGATGAACTGTTTTTTGTAAAACATATCCTCCTTTCTATTCGAAAAAATGTATATGAACTTTTACCCGCCAGTTATGCGAGAAAAAGTCAACAACCGTACTAGCTTAAGCTGAAGATAAATTTGATGGTATCAATGAATGGCATAGGAACTAGGATGATTTGTACGATGAAGTAGACGAAAATGGATAGGAATGGAATGACTAAGAAGAAGGGTCTTTTCTTTTTAAATGCAAAAAACAAACAAACGACAGAGATGAGAAGTAAGCCAAAAAAGATCATTTCTTGCCTCCTTTTATGTGAAAGCGTTAACAATTTTTACTTTTCTGAAATTTTATGAAAATTCAATATTTATTATCTACATAAACTGTCTCTTGGTCAAGTAAGACTAGCCATTAAATTTCCAGAGGGCTTGTCGAAATTTGAAGATACAACTAGGAAACACAGCATTACCAATACCTTCCTTTTAAAACATCCGTCGAAAACTTTTTTCTTTCAAAGAGTTTGTCATATGAGTTATCACTATGTTGAAATTAGAAACCCCACCCAAATTGGCAACATGAAAAAAGCATGTGAAAAGCTCATATGCTCAATGTCTTAATCATTATTTTAACGGCTTCAAACAAGTCTCTTGAGGACCAGCTTGGCATCGCTTTTTTCTCATCGATCACAAGTTCGTGGGAGGCCGGAACATGTACAAAGCCAGCTGGAATATCCAATTGCTTCTCCTTCAACTCATGTAAAACGGTGTACATCACATTGTTGCATAAATACGTACCCGCACTGTTGGAGATCCTAGCAGGATAAGCTTTCTCATTAAGAGCATCCACTAGCATCCGAATAGGAAGCGTAGAAAAATAGCCGTCCGCTCCCTCTTCAACGATCTTAGAATCCACTAAAGCTCTCCCGCTATTATCCGCTGCCCCGTCGCGACAATTAATGGCAATCCGCTCTGGTGTTATTTCCGTTCGTCCAGCAGCAAGGCCTAGCGACAGGACCGCATCAGGATCAAACTCACGAACCGCTTCCAATATCGTCACTGGTGCTTTTTCAAAATCTACCGGCAAAAGTACCCCCTTCACCTCGTAATCACCAATTTGTGCTCCATCCAGTCTTAACACGATATCCTCTGTTGGATTGATCGGATGATTTAGAAACGGTTCAAACCCTGTTAACAATAGCTTTTTCATAGAGAAGTCTCCCCTTAATAACTAGCAATGCTACCGTCCGTACGTTTCTCCGTACCTCCCGTAAGCACGCCAGTCTCTGGATTGCGAACAATTACCTGACCTCGACCAAATCCGCCAGAATCATGAGCAACAAACATCTCATGTCCTTTTCTCACTAGACCCTGAACCAGATGATTCGGGAAATCATGCTCTACTTCTATTTTCTTTCCTGATATCCATTGCCATCTAGGAGCATCCAGCGCCGCTTGTGGATTGAGGTCATAATCAATCATATTCATCGCTACCTGTACATGACCTTGTGGCTGCATATATCCACCCATCACGCCAAACGGTCCGACTGCCTCGCCATCCTTCGTTATAAAACCAGGAATAATCGTATGATACGTCTTTTTCCCAGGAGCTAGCGCATTTTCGTCCTCCTCATTCAATGAGAAATCATGGCCACGATTTTGCAGTCCAATCCCTGTGTTGGGAACGACGATTCCAGAGCCAAAGCCCATATAGTTACTTTGGATAAAAGAAACCATATTTCCTTCCCCATCAGCAGTCGCCAAATACACCGTTCCACCCTTTGGAAGTGTGCCTGGTTCTGGTATCTGAGCTTCGTCTTTGATTTTTTCACGTGCCTGCTCGACAAATTCCTCCGAAAGCATATCTGAAACCCTTGCTTTCATCGTGGTTGGATCCGTAATATAGGTTTTCCCGTCTGTAAATGCCTGCTTCATCGCTTCTAATTGCAGATGCAATCCAGCTAAATCTTCACGATGTGAAAACTCGTAGCCTTTTAATATATTGAGTGCCATAAGCGCAACCAAGCCCTGTCCGTTCGGTGGAATTTCCCACACATCGTAGCCGCGGTAGTTTACACTAATCGGATCGACCCACTCCGCTTGGTAGGCTGCTAAATCCTCTTTTCGTAAAAATCCTCCATGAGCCTTAGAAGCAGCGTCAATTTCATCTGCCAATCGGCCACGGTAAAAACTTTCAGCATTTGTTTCAGCAATTTCTTGAAGGGTATTCGCATGATCCTCCGACTTCCACATCTCACCGATTTGTGGCGGCTTTCCATCTGGAGCAAACACGCGGAACCATTCTTTGTAGGAATCATCATCACCAAAGCGCTTCTGATAAATTTTATACGCACCAGCCCAGTACTTCCCAAGCGTTGGGGAAACTGGATAGCCATCACGTGCATATGAAATCGCCGGTTGTAACACTTCCGTTAATGGCAAACGTCCGAAGCGTTTGGAGAGCTTCGCCCATGCAGAGGGTGCACCAGGTACCGTGACCGGAATCCATCCGTGGGATGGCATTTGTTCATGTCCGAGCTCTTTTACTTTTTCAATTGATATTCCTTGCGGGGAAGGTCCGCTCCCATTTAAGCCGTACAGTTTATCTTTGATCCAAACAAGGGCAAATGCATCGCCACCGATGCCATTTGACGTTGGTTCAACGACGGTTAAGCACGCAGCTGTCGCAATCGCCGCATCCACGGCATTTCCGCCCTTTTTTAGCATATCAAGCCCTGCCTGTGCTGCCAGTGGCTGAGATGTCGCCACCATGCCATTTCTAGCAATCGTCGCCATTCGCTGCGATCGATATGGATATGTAAGGTATGACAAATGAAACTCCCCCTATTAAACTTCGTCTTTCGAAATATTATACGATAGATTTTGAATTTTTCCAATAATTAAGAAATTACTAACTAGGGTGTCTGTCACCGCACGTGGACAAATTTCGGTTTTTGTCCGTCTCAGGTGGACACTTGATAACAAAGTTCCTTCTCCTCAACAAAAAAACCCGCACATGGCGGGTTTCCTCTTACTATATCCTATGCATCAGAATTATCTGTGCTGTCAGTTCCTTCTTCAGTTCCAGGAGTTTCTTCTTTACCAGAATCTGTTCCTTCTTTTTCAGTAGACTTGTCCGCATCTTCTTCTTCAGCAGCTTTCTTTTCTGCTTCATCATCCGTTGCTTCCTCTTCTTCTTCTACTGCATTTGGATCATCTTTTCCGCTGTTTTCCATATCAGACACATTAACATCTTTCAGTGCACTTAAAGGCTTTTGGAAGTAGTCAATTGGATTTAGAGCGACTCCATCTTTGCGAATTTCAAAGTGTACGTGAACGCCAGCTTCTTCATTAACAAGGCTTTCACCTGCTGTTGCGATTGACTTACCTTGCTTTACTTCATCGCCCACTTTTACTTTGATGTCACTAACTGATTGATATTGTGTTACAATGCCTTTGTCATGCTCAATTTCAATCACATTTCCAAGTAGGGAATCGTTATCAACCACTTTCGTAACGGTTCCGCTAAGAGCTGCTACTACATCGAATGCTTCCCCGTCTTTTTGAACAATATCAATACCTGTGTTTGGATGGTATGAATTGTCGTAGAATACTAGGGCTGCTTCTTGCTGTTCTTCTGAGCCGTTATTATCATAGAATTGCTTTTGAATTTCGACTTTGTTTGGATCTGTTACCGGCATTACAAAGTTTTCCATTGTACGTGATACTTCAACAGCTGGCTCATTGAACTTCTTGTCTGTAACGTCAGTAGCCTCGTTGTTGTACCCAAACTTGTCTGAGTCTGTTGCACCGTTTTGATACCATAAAACCGCGGTTAAAATGATCGCTGCGCTTCCTAGATAAATTGCTGGGAATGCCCATCTTTTCTTTAAAAAGCGCTTAACATTTGAATCTTGAGAAGATCGTTTCTTTTCTTCCTCTCTCATTTATCATCACCTCAGCAACCAGTTTGAACAATGTGAGAGAAATATATACCTTGTGATTAAAAAATTTTTTAGACTTATTTTTCGACAAAGCTTTTACAATTATTCATGATAGGAGAATGTTTTATGAAAAAATTTCTTTGGGCCCTTCCCCTTGCATATATGGCGCTCATTTGGACACTTTCCAGCTTCCCGGCGGACGAATTCGTCGCACTAACTGATTTGTCCCTCGATCGTATCATTAAAGAATCATTACATCTGGTTGAATTCGGTATTCTGTATCTTTTATTCGCCCTTGCTTTATATGGAAATGGTCAACTAACAAAAAAGACAAGCCTACTCTTTGCGATCATCGCTTGCCTGTACGGGGCACTAGACGAAATCCACCAGTCCTTCGTTCCCTACCGCTCCGCCACGTGGATTGACCTTGTAAAGGACGTCATTGGTGTCACCGTAGCTTATTATGCCGTCAACCGTTTTTATCTTTTGAAAAAAAATAAGCTAGAGCAAAAGCTCTAGCTTATTTCTGGGCAGTAATCTTCGTGAGCAGATCGTTTGATGATACGACTTCTACTCCTTGATAGTAGTACTTCGCGATATCTACGTAGTTCTTGCCTTCTTGCGCCATTCCATTCGCCCCGTATTGGCTCATACCCACGCCATGGCCGTATCCCTTTGTATTAATTACGATTTGATCGCCTTTTCGCTCCCACGTAAAGTCAGTGGATTTCAACTCCAGCTTCGTACGAATGTCTTGCCCTGTCAAAACCGTGCCACTAAAATCCACTTTGCTGACTCGGTTACTGGATGTTCGTTCGACCACTTTCCCAATTGTATCACCAGAGCCAATCTTTACTCCTAATAGGCGTTCAAAGTCTGCCACTGAAACGACCTTTTGTCCGTTAAATTCCTTTGAGTTCACATCCCAAGGACTTTCAACGCTTTTTAAATAAGGAAGTGCCCCTTGCCAGACTGATTCGGCATTTTCTGTGTACCCATTACTTGTTGAAAAGAACGTTGCATCGATCGGGCTTCCCTCGTAGGTTAGTATCTGTCCGCTCGTTTCCTGTACAGCTTTACGGATCTTCTCTATTTTCCAAGAATAATCCTTGCCCCAAATTCTCCGAAGCTCTTCTTCATTTTTAAATACTTGGTGCTGTACTGTATCCGTCACGATCGCCCCGTCAGGTACCTCTAGCTTTTCCGAGCTGATCATTTGTCTCACGATATAGGTTCTGGCTGTAAGAGCTTGTGCCTTTAATGCTTCAAGTTCAAACGTGGCTGGCATTTCCGATGCAACGACGCCCGTTACATAGTTATCGAGTTCTAGTGTCTCAACCGATTCTGATGCCGTACGATAGACAGCAACTTCTACAGCCGGACCCGTTGGTGGTGCTTCAGCTACCGTCTCTTTAGCGGTTTCCTCTCCAAGTTTACCACTTACCTTACCCTCTGAAAAAGGGAGCACGACGAGTGTAGGAATCATGAGTGTGACGACGAATAGAATGGCGGATACGATTACAAATGGTTTTAGTTTCATTATGCTTGTGCCTCCAGTACGCATTAGGTAACAAGGAATATGTAGTCCCGTCTCCATTCATACATATGGACTTGGACAAGCAAATATGACTTTTTCTTATTTTATGAATAAAAACATCGTGGAAGCATCACAATATTCTAGGTGGTCATCCTTTTTATGTAATAAAAATGTAAAAAACCGCAGAGTATGGAATACTTCTACGGTTTACATTTTCGAATATATATTTATTTAAGCATTCATATCGCTAACGTATGTTTCTTGGATTGTTTCAACGACTTCTGTCACACGCTCGATATCTGCACCAAGTGCTGCAAGCTTATGATGGAAGTCAACATACCCACGGTCCAAATGCTTAAGCTCTGTTACACGAGTAATGCCATCAGCCACTAACCCTGTTAAAATAAGCGCAGCAGCCGCACGTAAATCTGTTGCAGCAACCTCTGCTCCTTGCAGGTTAGATGGTCCATTCATAATCACTGAACGACCTTCAATTTTAATATCAGCATTCATACGACGGAATTCTTCCACGTGCATAAAGCGGTTTTCAAATACCGTTTCCGTAATCATACTTGTTCCTTTTGCGTGAAGAAGTAATGCCATCATTTGTGATTGCATATCTGTTGGGAATCCTGGATGTGGCATTGTTTTAATATCAACAGCTTTAAGCTTTTCTGGTCCAATGACACGTAAGCCGTCCGCCTCTTCTTCAATAATAACGCCCATCTCTTCCATTTTCGCAATAAGTGAGGTTAAATGTTCTGGAACGGCTCCTCTTACAAGCACATTTCCACCAGTAATAGCGGAAGCGACCATGAATGTTCCAGCCTCAATACGATCAGGAATAATATGATGCTCGCAACCAAATAGAACGTCTACACCTTCAATGCGAATTGTACCTGTTCCTGCTCCTCTTACTTTGGCACCCATTTTGTTAAGGAAATTCGCTAAGTCCACAATTTCTGGCTCTTTCGCACAGTTTTCCATCACTGTTGTACCATTGGCAAGAGTCGCGGCCATCATAATATTTTCAGTCGCACCGACACTTGGGAAGTCTAGATAGATTTTTGCGCCGTGTAAGCGACCTTCTGGAGCTTCGGCTTCAATAAATCCGTTTCCAACTTTTACCTTAGCACCCATAGCTTCGAAGCCTTTTAAATGCTGATCAATTGGACGTGAACCAATCGCACAGCCACCCGGCAATGCAACTCGTGCACGGCCATTTCGAGCTAGCAATGAACCCATTACTAGTACAGATGCTCTCATTTTTCTAACATATTCAAATGGTGCTTCTTCTCTTAATACTCCAGATGCATCAACCGTTACCGTGTTATCTTTAAATCCAACATTGGCATTCAAATAGCGTAACACTTCATTGATTGTATATACATCGGAGAGCGTCGGCACATCTTTAATTACGCATTTTCCATCACTTGCTAATAATGTTGCGGCGATCACAGGCAAAACTGCATTTTTAGCGCCTTCTACTTTCACTGAGCCACTAAGCCTTCTTCCGCCGCGGACGATGATTTTTTCCAAGTGTATTCCCCTCCGCGTCCATTTTCTCTATATTAATATTCAATCGTAATGATTGGTGTGCCAACTACTAGGGTAGTCTTTGCGCCCAATCCTTGCGTTCTAAGTCCTACTTGTAGATTCATTTCTTTCTGGTTGCTTGTTAAACTTTCTGACAACATAGGCGAATACGCCGATGTTGATACAAAATTATTTTCGTCTAATGATTCGATCTCTTCCGCCTTAAACTGTGACAGCAATTGATTGACAGTATCAGGCAAAGACGTATTCATCTTATCACTGAATTCGCCTTTTATACAAGAGAAAATTGTTGGTTTTCCTCGAAATATGTCAGAGAGCAGCAATGGTAGTTCCTTTTCAAGAAATTGTGTGGTTTGTTGCGAAAAATTCTCGTCATTCACCTCATAAATGATATACGTTTGAGGGTGCTGATTTGTGAGGGTTGTTAAAACTTGGATTTTTTCCTTTGGACCATGGTCAGTGGTGCTTATACCTGTAGCTTCCCACATATTCGCTTTAGAATTCACGTTCCATGACCATTCAGGAAATTTTTTTTGCAAGTCGTTACCGAACTCCTTCACGTCCTCAAGGCTGGTTAAATGATCCATTTTCTCTCTTGCATGTAGAGACCATTCAGTGATGGGAATTTGTTCCCCTTCCACGACAGATGCAAGTGTTAGTAAGTCAAGCTGTTCTTTAGCTACTATCGTTTTATTCCCAATGTTTATAATGGCAAAACCTGTTAAGCAAAGTATTAATAAGACATAAGAAAGTTTTTTCATCTACAATTCCTCCCCTTACTACCATTGTTACCAGGTAGCTCAAGGTCATACTTAGGAATTGTCGTCACTTTTTGACAAGTCTTATGTAAGATTTTGTGCAGTAACACACAAAGAGAATTGTACTTAAATTTAGACGCTAATAAAAATGTCAGAAGACCTATATTTTACAAATCATTTGAAGATTAGTGGTAGTTGTTGTGACCATAGCAGGTAATCCAGGAAAAAATTACTAACAGTAGAACCAATCACAATGGATAAAAATATAAATAACACTCGTGCTTGTAACACATGGTTCGCTCTTAGTAGTTTTTCGTAATTAATGGACTGTAGCGCCCACCAGGCAAGTGCAATAAAAAACAAATGCGACATAATACTAATCAACGCTTGATGTCCAAATTCTGCGATCATCGGTACTTCTTCTCTCCCTTTGTACAATTGGTCTTTGGGCAAGCCTACCTTTCATTGTATCATTTTTTTAACGAAAACAGAACCACATACCTCATTATTGACGAATGAGGGTCAGGAAAAGTTTCATTTTTTTGAGGGATTTTTATCGGTGGAGGTTTTATGACATATTCAAGCTATGGGTAATCGCGTGAAGCGTCATAAAACCATGGTTATGACCTTATGTATCATGATTTTTATCATTACATGTCATAAACGTTTCTTTATGACGTGCACCAGTTGAATTTTCTCCTCTAACACGTCATAAAACCCTCTTTTCCCCACATCCCAGTATTTAAAACCTTACATAAAAAAAGAAGAGGGTTCCCCAACCCTCTTCTTGCTTCCTCTATTAAAACCCCATCTTACCGTGTTGTGTAACTAGCAAAAGTCCCCCAACTCTTGCTAGTTTTTCTCCCAGTATTACTTATTGAAACATGTCCGAAAAGCCGTTGAAGTGATTGTGCAAGAAATCAAACGCCAAATTCGGGAATAAACCGAATACAATCGTTGCTGCGACCGTAATGACTAACACGACGAGTATTCCAGCTGGCAGTTGAATTTTTTCATCGGTTGCTGCTGGTCGGAAGAACATTTGTGTAAAAATGCCAAAATAGTAGAAGTACGAAATGACGGTCGTGGCGATCATGACCGATGCTAGCACATAGTGTGCTGGATCCACATAGAACGTTCCCATAAAGATGTTCAGCTTTCCGATAAAGCCTACTGTTCCAGGAATTCCCGCTAACGAAAGGAGGAACACTCCCATCGAAACAGCCAAAATGGGTGAACGCTTATAAAGGCCAGCAAATGCACTAATATCTTCATTATCAGTTTTTCCACTGATCAGCTGAATGATGGCAAATGCACCAAGATTCATAAACAAGTAAGCTCCTAAGTAAAACCACATCGCGTCAAACATGAACGCTGACAATGCCGCTATCGCTACCAATAGGTAACCCGCATGCGCGATACTCGAGTATGCGAATAGTCGTTTCACATTACGCTGACGTAACGCAATCACATTCCCGATGATCATCGTCACTCCTGCAAGCAGTGCGATATAATCCTGCATCTTAATTAACATCGGATACGATGCCGTACTCGAACCAGATGGTGCCGCCCCGTATACAGTCAATAGAATACGAAGCAAAATCACGAATCCAGCTGTTTTGGACACTACGCTTAAAAACGCAGTAACTGGAGTTGGTGCCCCTTGATACACATCCGGCGCCCACATATGAAACGGTACCGATGCCAATTTAAACGATAAACCAACAAATACTAGTAAAAAGGATAACCCAAGCAAGTAGATTTGCTGTGTATCAAAATTCGCTGATAACACACCTGTAATCTCGGTTAAATTGGTTGATCCTGTCAAACCAAACACATAGCTTAATCCAAACAATGTGACAGCTGTTGAAATTCCACCATTGATGACATATTTCATGGCTGATTCATTGGATGGAAGATGCTTTTTACGAATGCCCGCTAATATATAAGAAGAAAGTGATAAAAGTTCAAGTCCGACAAATAATGTGATTAAGTCTCCGCTCGACGTCATAACCATTGCTCCGAGCAAAGCGGTTAAAAACAAATAATAGAACTCTCCCTTGTATTCACTCATCCCTTCCTTTGGTTCATAGCTGATCGCGAGTAACATAACAAGCGCTGCACCAAGGAGCAGTAACAACTTGAATGCTTTTGCGTATGAATCTAAGCGAAACGTATCATATAAAATACTCGTTAATTCTAAATCCACCAACCCTAATAGTGAAACAAACGCTGCAATAATAGCCGTGAATGCTATCCAACCAAGAATTTTTCGATCTTGGTTTTTCGGCATGAACAAGTCCATGATGGAAAGGACGGTTGCAATACCAAGGATGATGAACTCCGGTGTCATAATTGCCCATTGATACGATAACATTTGTTCAAGATCCATCCTTCATCACCCTCCTAACCCAAGCATGATAGTCTCAAGTGTGGCTTGTAGCGGTTCACTTAATACACTTGGGTAAACACCAATTAACACAATTAACATCACAAGCACGAGAACCGGTGCCCATTCAAAGGAACGAATATCCGGTATGCTAGTGAATTCACGGTGCGCTTTTCCAAATGTCATCCCTAACACCGCTCGCAGTAAGTACACAGCTGTTAAAATGATTCCTAAGCAGCCGACTGCAGCGAGTACCGGCATGGCTTCGAATAATCCTAAAAATGCCATGAACTCACTTACGAAACCACTCATTCCTGGTAGACCAAGTGAAGCCATTGCTCCGGCTAATAAGAAACCAGCTGCAATCGGCATTCCTTTTGCCATTCCGCCAAGCTTGGTAATTTCAGACGTATGGAAACGTTCGTAAAAGATTCCTACTAAGAAGAACAATAAGGCAGAAATCAAGCCGTGAGAAACCACTTGGAAGATCGCTCCTTGTATCCCCGCTTCATTGAGCGCTCCCACTCCGATTAACACAATTCCCATATGAGAAATCGAAGAGTACGCGAGCACCATCTTGAAATCCTTTTGAATCAGTGCAAGAAAGGCACCATACAGCAAGTTCACAACACCTAGTGTGGCAAGCAACCAAGCGATGGAGGTGAATTGTTCTGGAAAAATGCCCATTCCAAAGCGAATTAACCCGTATGCCCCAATTTTCAAAAGAATTCCTGAGTGAAGCATAACGATCGATGGTGGAGCCTGAACATGAACGCGTAGCATCCATGTATGTAGCGGAAAAATTGGCAGCTTTACACCAAACGCAACTAATAATGCTAGTAATAGTCCCATTTTTACGTTGTCTGTGATACGTGCATGACCTGCATCTGCCGTAAGCAATTGCTGCAACACATCAATATTGGATGTTCCTGTGCGAGCGAACAACACCATAATGACAATCAGTAGGACAGCTGAACCAAGTCCATTGTAAATCAGGAAGCTATAAGCCGCTTTTTCTTTTTCATGATAACCCCATTTTCCGATTAAAAAGAACATCGGTATGAGCGTGATTTCAAAGAATAAGAAGAACAGAATGAGGTTTTCGGCCACGAATACTCCGAGCATCCCTACTTCAAGGAGAAGGAATAGCATGAAGTAACCCTTCCACTCTTTTTTAATATGAAGCGAAGCAATGGCCGCTAACAAAGAAAGAATGCTTGTTAAAACAACCATGATCAATGAGAAGCCATCCATCCCTAACTCAAACGGAATTTCAAATACTCCTTCACTCATTCCAAAGTGGATCCAGTTCCATTTCAGATTGTACTCAAACAGCTCTGTGCCATTTTTATATTGAGAGAAAACAGCCAATGAAAGAACCATCGCTGGCAAAGTGGCAAGAATCCCAACTAGCTTAATGGAGCTCTCCTGCAATTTTGGTATAAATGATAAAACGAGAATCCCAAGTAACGGGGAAAACACGATGAGTGCTAACATCAAATTCATCCGAAGTACCCCCCTGTTACAGCAAAGATCACAAACAATACAGCTAAGCCAACGAAAGCAACGGTTCCGTACATTTGCACCTGACCGTTATGCACGCGTGAGCCTGCTTTTCCAAACGTTTGAACAAACTGGGTAACCAGGTTAACGATCCCTTCCACAATAAACACTTCAATATACTTGAGGAACAAGCTAAAGAACTTGGTAATGTTCACAATCGTTAACTCGTAAAACTCATCAATAAAATACTTATTGTATAAAACACTGTACGTCACTGGTGTACGGCTGGATAACCAATCGCGTGACAGAGATTTTTTCCCATACATGAGATAAGCAAGGAAAATTCCCGCAAGTGACACAAGTGTTGCCACAATCATGATCCACGCTGGACCTTCGACGTGACCATGGCCAAGTGCTTCATTGCCTTCCACTAACCAATCGCCTAAAAATGTCCCAAACCAAGGTGTGTTCACATATCCAGCAACCACAGCCAGTACGCCAAGCACCACCATAGGAAGTGTCATCACTGAAGGTGACTCGTGTACATTTTTGATTTCTTTTCTAGCCTCACCCGTAAAGACGAGGAAGAATAAACGGAACATATAAAAAGCCGTAAAGAAAGCAGCGATCACAGCTAACCAAAATAATGCTGTGTTTCCATGAACCCAAGCTGAAATTAAGATTTCATCTTTACTAAAAAACCCTGAGAATAATGGAACTCCACTAATTGCCAATGTTCCCACTAAAAATAATGGACCAGTGACGCGAAGCTTTTTCCATAAGCCACCCATTTCTTCAATGTTTTGCGTATGAACGGCATGGATGACACTGCCTGCGGCTAAGAACAATAACGCTTTGAAAAACGCGTGTGTCATCAGGTGGAATACCCCAGCTACATATCCTGCCGATCCAAGTGCTAACATCATATAACCAAGCTGAGATACCGTTGAGTAAGCAAGGACCCGTTTGATATCGGTTTGAACTAAGCCGATACTAGCCGCAAAGATCGCGGTAACTGCTCCAATCACAGCAACGGTCATTAACGCGGTTTCACTCGCAGTGAAAAGCGGGAATAAAGCCGCTACTAAGTATACCCCTGCCGCAACCATTGTTGCCGCATGGATTAATGCTGACACAGGTGTCGGACCTTCCATCGCATCCGGTAACCAAGTGTGAAGCGGGAATTGACCTGATTTCCCAACGGCTCCAATAAAGATCAGGATTGCCGTTAATGTGATCATGCCTGCAGAAATCGAGCCCGCCTCTACCGCAGCAAAAATCTCATCATATTCAAAGCTTCCTACCTGCCAGAATAATAGAATCATCCCGATAAAAAGGCCAACATCCCCAATACGGGTCATGATAAAAGCTTTTTTTGCCGCCTTTTTGGCGTCTTCCTTATAAAAGTAGAAACCGATTAATAGGAAGGAACCAACCCCGACTAATTCCCAGAAAATATACGTTTGTAAAAGGTTCGGTGATAAAACCAAACCAAGCATTGCAAACGTAAATAATCCTAAATACGCATAAAACACATGAAAGCGTTCATCGTCGTGCATATATCCCTTTGAATACGTATGTACAAGCAAACTAACGAGAGATACGATGACGAGCATTAGCGCATTTAACTGGTTTACTTCAAAACCCGCTGTTAGTTGAACATCTCCGATCGAAAGCCATATGCCCTCTGCTTTATAGGTCGGTTGTGTAAAACGCGCAAATAAGACGATGAGCGAATACACAAACGAAACACCCACTAGCAGGATTCCGACATAGGCGCTGTTTTCTTTAAGCTTTTTTCCGAACAGAAGAAGGAACAAAAATGATAGTAGCGGGAAAAGCGGTATGATCCATGCATTTTCCATCAATATCACAATCCCCTTTTTAGAACGCGCATCGGTTTTGTTATGTTGCGCGTTTGATTGAGGCCCGCTGTAATAAGCGAGTCATATTTTTCTTAATGCTTTAAGGTGTTCATTTCATCCATATTAACGGTTTTTCGATTACGGTAAAGGGCAATTAAAATCGCCAACCCAACGGCTGCCTCCGCTGCTGCCACAGCGATCGAAAATAATGCAAACACTTGACCCGTAATCCCTGGATTCGCACCGTACTTACTAAAGGCAACCAGATTAATATTGACTGCGTTTAGCATTAATTCAATGGAAATTAATACGATAACCGTATTTCGCTTCGTTAATGCACCGTACAATCCGATACAAAACAGAATTAACGCAAGCGTGAGGTAGGCTGAAACGGGAACTGAGCTCATTCCTTATTCGCCTCCTTTTCATCATCTTTTTTCGCCAACACAATCGCTCCGATCAAAGCAACTAACAAGATGACAGAAGTGATTTCAAATGGAATGACAAACTTTGAGTAAAGCGCCACACCAATTTGCTCGGTATTATTTTCATGAAGAGTATTTGGTACAGAGGCCAAATCTAAATCATACAACCCGATATACATCACAACCGCAAAACCAAGGACACCGATAAAAAGGAGAGTCTTTCGAATCCAACCTTCTTCTGGTTCGCTCGTATCATTATGACGGGTAAGCATGATCCCAAATAGCATAATGATGGTGATGGCGCCTGAGTAGATTAATATTTGAACCGCTGCGACAAATTCAGCAGAGAGCATCACGTAAATTCCCGCAATGCTCACAAAGGTGAACACAAGAGCCACGATCATATGAACAACCTTCGTTAAATTCAATAACAGAACGCCGCCAATGACCGCAACGAGCGCTAGCGACATAAATGCGATTAATTCACCCGTAACTGTCATGCTTTATTCACCTTCCGAATATTTTCATCGTTTTCATCTAACCATTCTAGGTTTTTAAAAAGCTCATCTCGGCTATATTCCGCGAGTTCAAAGTTATTCGTCATAATGATGGCCTCTGTCGGACATACCTCCGTACAAAGATCGCATAGGATACAGATTTCGAAATTGATATCATACGTATCAATGATTTTTCCTTTTTTCGTAGGGTCAGGGTGTTTTTTCCCGGTCAATTGAATGCAATCGGTTGGACAAATGGCTGCACACTGATTACAGACGATACATTTTTCGGGGTAAAACTTCTGTATCCCACGGAACCGGTCCGGAAGTGGCAGCGGCTCATTTGGATAATCGTAGGTTACTTTTTCCCTTGTTAGGTTCTTGAGTGTATAGGCTAACCCTTTTGCTAATCCAAGCACGTTGACTCACCCTCTCTAGTAAGTAGGCTTTGTTTGGGCAAAGGATCTATTTCGCCTTCCGTTCGCTGGTGTTGCTTTGCAACAAAGGCTCCTTCAGGCGAAACAGCTCCTTTAATGTGTTTGTTAAACTCTGGTGTTGATTTCCGCTCCGGGCGCTTGCTTTCCGGGGGGCGTTCGGAGAGCCTCCTCGGCGCTAACGCTTCTGCGGGGTCTCTCCTGTACGCTGATCCCCCAGGAGTCAAGCACCCTCCGCTCCAATCAACAAATACAAAATACACTTTACCCTAACAGAGTTTTATTTTTAGAAAAGCTTTAGTAATTCTTTAACCAATGCTGTTAAGAAAATGTTTGCTAAGGCTACTGGTAATAGTACTTTCCATCCGAATTCCATTAGTTGGTCTGCTCTTAGGCGTGGGAAGGTTACTCGGATCCAGACTAGGAAGAAGATGACGACGCTGAATTTTAGGGCGAACCATACGGCTCCTGGGATGAATCCTAAGAAGTCGAATGGTGGTAGCCATCCTCCTAAAAATAATACGGTTGTTAGTGATGCCATTGCGAATAAGTATACATATTCCGCGAGCATGAAAAATGCCCAACGGAAGCCTGAGTACTCGACGTGGAATCCGGCTACTAGTTCGGACTCGGCTTCTGGTAAGTCAAAAGGTGTACGGTTTAACTCAGCAACGGACGCGATGATAAAGACAAGAAACGCAATCGGTTGCCAAAGTATGAACCAGCCTTGCTCATCTTGAGCGGCGACGATATCGTTTAAATTCAAGCTGCCTGCAAAAAGGATAACCCCAATCACCGACATAACGAGTGGGATTTCGTAGGAAATCATTTGGGCAGCCGCACGCATCCCACCAAGTAGGGCGTACTTATTATTCGATGCCCATCCACCTGTTACCACTCCCACAGTGGTTAAACCGGAAATGGCGATATAGTACAATAACCCAACACCAATATCAGCAAACTGCAGATGATCAGTTAACGGAATCGTTGCTAGCACCATAAATGCCGGTGCGAATGCAATGACAGGAGCAAGGATAAAGAGTGGGCGGTCTGCTAGCTTTGGAATCGTGTCTTCTTTTAATAGAAGCTTTAATACGTCAGCTACCGTTTGCAAAAGGCCCCAGCGTCCACCAACCTGATTCGGTCCTTGACGCAACTGCATAAATCCCATGACTTTTCTCTCTGCTAAAATGGCATACGTAACAAATCCTAAAACCACTAATAATAGAACCGTTGCTAGTAAAAAGAAAATCCCAAAGTTTAAGAGTCCTGGTTGTGATTGCAGCAGTCCCTCTACCATTAGCCATCAACCTCCCCTAGGACAATATCAATTGCACCTAAAATCGCGATTAAGTTTGCTATATTTTCTCCCTCCAATAGCTTCGGAAGAATTTGCAAATTGTAAAAAGAAGGTCTTCTAAACTTCAAGCGGTACGGCTCTTTTTTTCCATCACTCGCGATATAACATCCAATTTCTCCACGAGGTGACTCAATACGAACGTAAGCCTCACCCTTGGGTGCTTTAATAATCTTTGGGACTTTCGCGAGGATCTCTCCCTCTTTCGGGAACTGCTCGACCGCTTGTTCTAAGATTTTCAAAGATTCCTCGAGCTCATCTAGACGAACATGGTATCTTGCCCATGCGTCTCCACCTTCTTGAACAGGAACATCAAAGTCAAAACGATCATAAATTGAATACGGCTCATCTTTACGAAGATCCCATTTGACTCCCGTACATCTTAGGTTAGCTCCACTTAGTGAGTAATTAATTGCATCTTCTTTCGTGTAGCGACCTACACCCTTCACACGGTTCATGAAGATTTCATTCCCCGTCACAAGGTCATGGTAGCCTTTCAGCTGCTCACGCATATATGGAATAAACTCGCCCACTTTTTCAATCCAACCCTCAGGTGCATCCCACTTCACGCCGCCTACACGCATGTAGTTAAAGGTAAGGCGTGCACCAGATAATTCATTTAACATATTAATAATCATTTCACGCTCACGGAATGCGTAAAGAAACGGACTTACCGCTCCAATATCAAGTAAATATGTACCCCACCAAACCAAATGGCTCGCGACACGACCAAGCTCCATCGCAATGACTCTCAGGTATTCTGCTCGGTCCGGAATCTTTAGATCCATCATCGTTTCAACTGCATGACAGAGCACGTAGTTGTTCGTCATTGCTGCTAAGTAATCGAGTCTGTCTGTGTAAGGAATGATTTGAGTGTATTGTAGATTCTCAGCTAACTTTTCCGTTCCGCGGTGTAAATATCCAATGACTGGTTTTGCTTCCTTGATGATTTCTCCATCAATTTTTAACACCAGTCGGAAAACACCATGCGTACTTGGATGCTGAGGTCCTACATTTAATAGCATTTCTTCCGTTCGAAGCACTCGTTACACCTCCACATCGTATGGTTCATAGTCTTTGCGTAGAGGGTGACCAATCCAATCATCACCGAGCATAATTCGGTATAAGTTCGGATGATTTTTAAACTGAATTCCCAGTAAGTCATACGCTTCACACTCAGGCCAGTTGGCACCTGCCCAAAGCTTAGAAAGCGACTCCACCTCAGGTTTCTCACGATCAATCTTCACCTTTAACGCAACGGATTGCCTGTTATTATATGAGTAAAGATGAGCATACACTTCCATGTGCGTCTCAAAATCTCCCCCATGAAACTCTGATAAATAATTAAAACCAAGCTGCTCATTGTAGCGAAGGAACTCAGCAATTTTATAATAGGTTTCTGGCTTTGCCACCAAGGTTGGTACGTCCTTCGACAGATTATTAATATAGAAGTCTTCCAATACATCTTTGCCGAGATGCTCTTCAATCACCTTCACGTATTTATCCAAATACGGTTGGTTTGGAGATGGGACCAACTCTTCAGGAGCCTCTTCTTCCACAGGCTTTGCCTTTGCTCTTGCAGCTGCTGCTGCGGCAGCTTTGGCTTTGGCGGCGGCAATCGCCTTTGCTTTTTCATCATCTCCAGGAGCTCCGCCTTGTGCGGCAGCTTTCGCTTTGGCAGCTGCTGCAGCTTTTGCCTTTGCTGCTGCGATGGCTTTGGCCTTTTCGTCATCTCCCGCTGGTGCTTCTTCCGCCCCACCTTGCTGTTTCGCTAGTGCAGCGGCCTTTGCTTTTGCGGCTGCTCCGGCTTTCGCTTTGGCAGCGGCGATGGCTTTGGCCTTTTCGTCACCTTCTGCTGGTGCTTCTTCTGCTCCACCTTGCTGTTTTGCTAGTGCAGCGGCCTTTGCTTTTGCGGCTGCTGCGGCTTTCGCTTTGGCAGCGGCGGCAGCTTTTTGTTTAGCTAAATCCGTGTCCTCCGAGCTAGACGACTCTTCCTCAGCTTGCTCTTTTTCCTTCATTTTTGCTAATGCAGCAGCTTTTGCCTTTGCTGCGGCAGCGGCCTTCGCCTTTGCTTTTTCCTCATCCGTCATCGGCTTATCATTGGATGCATCTGTTGAAGCTTCCTTCGCTTTCATTTTTGCAAGTGCGGCAGCTTTGGCTTTTTCCGCAGCTTCCTTCTTTAACTGTTCCAGGTCCTTTTCCCCACTCATGGATTAAATCACCCTCTTCCCAGTCTTAGCCTCATAGCGAATTTTTTCTCTTAATTTATTAATTCCGTAAATAAGTGCTGCTGGGTTAGGAGGGCAGCCTGGGATATACACATCGACCGGTACGATTTGGTCAACTCCCTTTACCACCGAATAGGATTTCACATAAGGTCCACCTGCTGTAGCACATGACCCCATCGCGATTACCCACTTAGGTTCAGGCATTTGATCGTATAGTCGTCGAACAATTGGCGCCATTTTCTTCGTCACGGTACCTGACACAATCATGACATCTGACTGACGTGGTGACGTACGAAAAAACGATCCGAACCGGTCAAGGTCATAGTGTGAAGATCCTACGCCCATCATTTCGATCGCACAGCAAGCAAGCCCAAACGTCATTGGCCACAATGAATTGCTTCGCGCCCAGGCTTTAATTTGTTCAAGTGTTGTTAAAAATACATTTCTCTTTAACTCTTCTAATTCTTCTGGTGAGATGTTTTCCAATTTTAAGTCCATTTTAACACCTTCTTCTTCCAAGCGTAGACAAGTCCTACAAGCAGCATTAATACGAAAATAAGCATTTCAATCAATGCAAAGATACCGAGTTTCTCATAAGCTACTGCCCATGGATAAAGAAACACGGTTTCAACATCAAAGATTACAAACATTAGAGCAAAAATATAATAGCGGACATTGAACTGCACTCTAGAATCGTGAAATGGTTCAATTCCGCTTTCGTATGTGGTGTACTTCGCATCATAAGGCTTATACGGACGCAATAGTTTCCCCAGAAACAGCGCAACCACAGGTAATAAAACACCAAGACATAGAAACACAAAGACAATCAGATAGTTATTCTGATATACATTTAATAGCTCCATGTCCATCCCCTCCAATGTCTTATAATTTTCTAAACATTTAAATATGTAACCGAATTCATTATAACACTGTTACAAATTTGTGTCGACAAGCCAAAGACTTTTATTGGAATTTCTAAAAAAATGTTTTCTTGTCCCTCGAGGATATAGTATGTGAAATAATAATCTTTATTCTATTAAATGGTAAAAAGCGGTGTTTGTCTGTGAGAATAATCAATAAAATATGAAAATATTATTATTTTTGGAGGATTAGTAGATCATTGAGTTATGCTGATGAGGCTTTGTTTGATTCAGTTACCATACGAACTTTTTTACTTGCTCCACGGGCACTGAATCACCCTTTCAGTTACCATACGAGCTTTTTTTCCAGCTTCACGGGCACTAAAGCCTGATAATGGTTACCGTCACACTGCTTTTTCCTCGCTCATGGGAACCTAACACCCTCTTATTCCCCGCTCCACCAAAATATAAACATAAAAAACCCCCTCCGACGATCTGACTTAGGATCGCCCAAGGGGGTTGATTGATTGTTTTATCGCTTCTCTGAAACAGAGATACGGTTGATGGCACGTTGCAATGCCATTTCGGCACGCTTGAAGTCTACGTGTGCACGTTGTTGTTCGCGCAGGCGTTCTTCTGCACGCTCTTTTGCACGTAGTGCGCGTTCGACGTCGATGCTATCAGATACTTCCGCAGATTGAGCCAAGATGGATACTTGGTCTGGACGAACTTCTAAAAGACCGCCACTTACTGCTACGTATTCTGTTTTGCCGCCGTTTTTCAAACGAACAGATCCAATTTGTAACGGTGCGACCATTGGAATATGTCCTGGTAAGATCCCTAGCTCACCACTTTGAGCTTTCGTGCTTACCATTTCCACATCTGATTCATACACCGGGCCATCGGGAGTAACAACACTGACTTTAATCGTCTTCATTTTTTACCCTCCTGGTCCTATTTTAGACCTCTACGCCCATTTTCTTTGCAGATTCGATTACTTCTTCAATTCTACCTACAAGACGGAATGCATCTTCTGGAAGATGGTCATACTTACCTTCTAGGATTTCTTTGAAGCCTTTAACCGTTTCTTTAACAGGAACATACGAACCTGGTTGTCCCGTGAACTGTTCAGCCACGTGGAAGTTTTGAGATAAGAAGAACTGGATACGACGAGCACGAGCTACGATAAGCTTATCTTCATCAGAAAGCTCATCCATACCTAGGATCGCAATGATATCTTGAAGTTCTTTATAACGTTGTAATGTTGATTGTACTTGACGAGCTACTGAGTAGTGCTCTTCTCCAACGATATCAGGTGACAAGGCACGAGAAGTTGAAGCAAGTGGATCCACCGCAGGGTAGATACCCATCTCAGAAAGCTTACGCTCAAGGTTAGTTGTTGCATCTAAGTGAGCGAAAGTTGTAGCTGGAGCCGGATCCGTATAGTCATCGGCAGGTACGTAAATCGCTTGGATAGATGTAACAGAACCTACGTTAGTAGATGTGATACGTTCTTGCAGTCTACCCATTTCAGTAGCAAGAGTTGGTTGGTAACCTACCGCTGATGGCATACGACCTAAAAGGGCAGAAACCTCAGAACCTGCTTGTGTGAAACGGAAGATGTTATCCATGAAGAAAAGAACGTCTTGTCCTTGATCATCACGGAAGAATTCAGCCATTGTCAGACCCGTTAGAGCAACACGCATACGTGCTCCAGGCGGCTCGTTCATTTGTCCGAATACCATCGCTGTTTTCTTAATAACTCCAGAGTCAGTCATTTCGTGGTAAAGGTCGTTACCTTCACGTGTACGCTCACCAACACCTGCGAATACTGAGATACCGCCGTGCTCTTGAGCGATGTTGTTGATTAACTCCTGGATAAGAACTGTTTTACCTACACCGGCACCACCGAATAGACCGATTTTTCCACCTTTAATATATGGAGCAAGTAGGTCTACTACTTTGATACCTGTTTCAAGAATTTCTACTTGTGTAGAAAGTTGCTCGAATTTTGGTGCTTCTCTATGGATAGAGTCGCGACGAGCACTCGCAGGAATCTCCTCATTTAAGTCGATTGCCTCACCAAGTACGTTAAATACACGTCCAAGTGTTACATCACCAACTGGTACAGAGATAGCAGCACCAGTGTCTTCTACTTCGATTCCACGAGTTAATCCATCAGTAGAAGCCATTGCGATGGTACGAACTGTATCGTCACCTAAGTGAAGGGCAACTTCAAGGGTTAAGTTGATATCAACTTCAGATTCGCTCTGCGCGTTGTTTACAATTTTAAGTGCATTATAGATCTGTGGTAGATGACCGCTTTCGAACTTTACGTCAACAACCGGACCCATAACTTGAAGAACGCGTCCTTTAGTCATTGTGTTCCCTCCCTAATACTTCATAAAACTTAGCAAATATAATCTATGGATATCAGGTCCATAGAAGAATGTTATTGTGTTTCGGTGTCCAGCTCCAGCGGCTAGCTCCTCGGGGAATAATTTAATGCCATTATTCCTAGGTCATAAGCCAAACCCCTCCAGAGGTCAGGACCTCTTGCGGTGTTCGTCTTATGCCTGTCGGAGCTGTTCGAGCCGCTTCCGCTATTCTAGTGCCGCTGCTCCACCAACAATTTCTGTTATCTCTTGTGTAATTGCCGCTTGACGTGCACGGTTGTAGACAAGGCTTAGGTTGCTGATTAGATCATTTGCGTTGTCTGTTGCATTCTTCATAGCAGTCATCCTTGCAGCGTGCTCACTTGCTTTACTGTCAAGAAGGGCGCCATAAATTAGGCTCTCCGCGTACTGTGGCAATAGGACATCAAGAATTTCCTCCGCAGATGGTTCAAACTCGTAAGATGTAAGTTTCCCTTCTGATTGAATATCAGTTAGAGGGAGAAGTTTCTTCTCCGTTACATCCTGTTGAATCGCACTTACGTAGTGGCTGTAATATAGGTACAACTCATCAAATGTTTCGTCAGCAAACATACCAACGGTCTTTGAAGCGATGTCTTTTATTTCAGCGAAGCTTGGTTGATCTGGAACTCCAATGATGTCCAGAATAACCGGCATATTTCGTTTCTTAAAAAAGTCACGGCCTACACGTCCGATTGCGATAATCGCAAACTCATCGTTTGATTTGTGACGGCTTTTAATTGTATTAAAAAGCTGCCTTAGCACGTTACTGTTGTATGCACCCGCAAGACCACGGTCAGAAGAAATGACTACATACCCAGTCTTTTTTACCGGACGGCTTGTAAGCAATGGGTTTTGCACGCCCTTACTTCCTTGTGCGATCGAAGCAGTAACCTCTTGAATCTTCGTCATGTAAGGAACGAAAGCTTTCGCGTTCATTTCCGCACGATTCATCTTTGCAGCAGATACCATTTGCATGGCTTTTGTAATTTGGCTCGTCTTCTTCGTCGAAGTAATACGAGATTTTATATCGCGTAATGATGCCACAGATTCTCACCACCTTGTTTTCAAAGTGAAACACTTGGGAAAGAGGAAGAACCGGTCTTCCTCTTCCCATTCATTAATTACTCGCTAATAGCAAACGTCTTTTTGAAGTCGTTAATTGCAGAAACTAATACATCGTCAGCTGGAAGGTCTTTTGTAGTTACGATTTGGTCAAGCACGTCCTTACGGTTGTGGTCTAACCAAGATAAGAACTCACCTTCGAAACGCTGGATATCCGTTACCGGAATATCATCTAAGTGACCTCTAGTTAATGCGTAAAGAATCATTACTTGCTTCTCTACTTTTAACGGCTTGTTAAGATCTTGCTTAAGAACTTCAACAGTACGAGCTCCACGGTTAAGTTTTGCTTGCGTTGCTTTATCTAAGTCAGATCCGAACTGAGCAAATGCTTCTAGCTCACGGTATGAAGCAAGGTCAAGACGCAGTGTACCTGCAACCTTTTTCATCGCTTTGATTTGGGCAGAGCCCCCTACACGTGATACAGAAAGACCTGCGTTGATCGCTGGACGTACACCAGAGAAGAATAGGTCAGATTGTAAGAAGATTTGTCCGTCCGTAATCGAAATTACGTTTGTTGGAATATAAGCAGATACGTCACCTGCTTGAGTTTCGATGAATGGAAGAGCTGTGATTGAACCAGCACCCTTTGCATCGCTAAGCTTTGCAGCACGCTCTAATAGACGGCTGTGTAAGTAGAATACATCCCCTGGATATGCTTCACGACCTGGAGGACGACGTAGTAATAGTGATAATTCACGGTAAGCCGCAGCTTGCTTAGAAAGATCATCATATACTACTAGTACGTGCTTGCCATTGTACATGAATTCTTCACCCATTGTTACACCAGCATAAGGAGCTAAGTATAATAATGGAGCTGGTTGAGATGCAGAAGCTGTTACAACGATTGTGTACTCTAATGCACCCATTTTACGAAGGGTTTCAACTGCGTTACGAACCGTTGATTCCTTTTGTCCGATGGCTACATAGATACATACCATGTTCTGATCCTTTTGGTTAAGGATGGTATCGATAGCAACAGATGTTTTACCTGTTTGACGGTCTCCGATGATTAACTCACGTTGACCACGACCGATTGGCACAAGTGCGTCAATCGCTTTAATACCCGTTTGAAGTGGCTCGTGTACAGATTTACGATCCATAACACCAGGTGCTCCAGCTTCAATTGGACGAGATTTTGTTGTTTGAATTGGACCCATACCGTCAACCGGTTGTCCAAGAGGGTTTACCACGCGGCCAATTAGCTCTTCACCAACTGGAACCTCCATGATACGTCCTGTACGACGAACCTCGTCACCTTCACGAATATCAGTGAAAGGTCCAAGGATGATAATACCAACGTTATTTTCTTCTAGGTTTTGCGCCATACCCATAACGCCGTTCGAAAATTCAACTAGCTCACCTGACATTACATTGTCAAGACCATGAGCACGAGCAATTCCGTCACCAATTTGGATAACAGTACCTACATCACTCACTTGAATTTCCGACTGATAGTTTTCGATTTGCTGTTTTATCAGCGCACTAATTTCTTCAGCATTGATGCTCATGAGTTTCACCCCTATCTACGAATCTTAGCCTAACAATTGACGTTCCAAGCGCTCCAGCTTTCCGCGCAAGCTACCGTCGAAAATTCGGTTTCCGATTCGAAGCTTGATGCCGCCGAGCAGATTGGTATCAACAATATTTTCAATACGGAGAGATTGCTTCCCAACTTTAGCTGCAAACGAAGCAGATAATGCTTGTTGCTCAGCTTCTGTTAGCGGACGAGTGGAGTACACTTTCGCCTCAGCAATTCCTCTTTCATCATTTGCGAATTCAATAAAATAATCAGCTACTGCTTCCATGTAGTCTTCACGATGACGATCAATTAAGATCATTAACGTATTTAGAACGTACACGCTAGCACCAGAGAATGCCTGTTTAATAATCTCCTTTTTCTTCTCATTCGTAAGCTTAGGAGACTTTAAGACAACACCTAGGTCGCCGTTATTTTTTACTACATTTTTAACTACACGCATTTCATTTTCCATTTGGTCAAGAAGTTGATGCTCTTTTGCTAGTCGAAAAAGAGCTAACGCATAGCGCTTCGCTACAGTCGAGTTGCTCATCGCCCTTCTCCTGCCTCTTGGATATATTCATTGATTAGCTTCTCTTGATCTGCAGCTGAAAGTTCTTTTTCAATTACTTTAGAAGCAATAAGTACAGATAATGAAGCGACTTGTTCACGAATAGCAGCAACCGCTTGGTCTTTTTGCTGTTCGATTTCAAGCTTAGCAGATTCCTTCAGACGGTCTGCTTCCGCACGCGCTAACGCAATAATTTCTTCACGCTGTACATCGCCTTGCTTTTTCGCATTTTCAATTAATCCTTGAGCTTCTGTACGAGCTTCTTTTAAAAGCGTACGTTGCTCTTCTAGTAATTGCTTTGCTTCACTGCGGCTTTGTTCAGCAGCATTAATTTCTCCAGCAATATGCTCTTCACGTTGTTTCATGATGCCCATTAATGGACCCCATGCAAACTTCTTAAGTAATGCTAACAAGATGATGAAAGTTACTAATTGGAAAAGGATATCTCCACTATTAAACCCACCACCAGCTGCACCTAATACTAGACTGCTTGTTAACACCCTTGCTCACTCCCTTCAAGAGTCGTACACTTACAATTTATAACGTTACACATGTTAATAGATGAACATAAAGGAATGGCGAAGCTGCACGTAAAATGTTCTTCGCCATTGTTTTGTTAAAAAACCGTATATTAGCCGCCGATAACCATGAACGCGATAACTACGCCGATGATCGGAACCGCTTCTACTAACGCTACCCCGATGAACATAGTTGTTTGAAGCATACCACGAGCTTCTGGTTGACGAGCGATACCCTCAACTGTTTTAGATACGATAAGACCGTTACCAATACCTGCACCTAGTGCCGCTAAACCAATTGCAATTGCTGCTGCTAAAAGACCCATTATAAAGTTCCTCCTTAAATTGTATAAACATGATTTTGTTGTTTTTTGTTCATTAAATGAACAGGTATATATTAATGGTCATGACTCACTTTGTGTGCCAAGTAAACCATTGTTAACATGGTGAAGATAAACGCCTGTATCGCGCCGACAAAGATTGAGAACCCTTGCCAAGCAAGCATTGGAATAACCGCAGCGAGATGGCCGCCGACTCCAGTTGCTAGACTTCCTGCTAGTAACGTTAGAAGGATTTCTCCTGCATATATGTTACCGTAGAGACGAAGCCCGAGTGTTAAGGTGTTTGCAAACTCTTCAATAAGTTTCAGCGGGAACAAGAACCACATTGGTCGAACGAAATCGCGACCGTATTCTTTTACTCCCTTCAGCTTTACACCATAATAGTGAGAAAGCCCGACGACCATCGTTGCTAATGTCAGCGTGATCACTGGATCAGCTGTTGGTGATTTCCACCACAATGTCCCGTCATAAGTAATTCCGAATGGAAGTCCAAGCATATTACATACGAATATATACATAATCAATGTAATACCCAGAATGTGGAATCTCCCACCATCTTTCCAATCCATTGTACTATTAATGATTCCTTTGACGAAATCCATTACCCATTCGAAGAAGTTTTGTATCCCCGTTGGTTTCATAGCCAATGAGCGAGTGGAAAGCACTGCGATGATAAAGACAATCACACTAGCAATTGTTATCATCAAGACATTTGATAAGTTAAAGGTTAGGCCCATAAATTCTCTTAAAGGAGCTTCATGATGCACAGTATTCACCTCTCTTCCCCGCTATTTATGTGAATGAAATGCTTGAAGAAAAAAATCTATCATAATAACCACGTATGAGGTCATTAATCCAATAATTACGCTATAAAGATGGAGCTTGTCAGGATATTCAAGAGCAATCATCACGGCTAAAACAGCCGTCGCCATTCTTGAAAACATGCCGAGGGAACGGACCTTTTCACCTTTTGCTATCGCATCGCCGAATTTAATAGTCCTTCTGGCCAATAACCACAAATTAAAAAGGCTTAAGCTCGTACCTAAAATAAGCCCTAAAAAAATAGTTTGATATGAGGTAAATCCCCACCCTAGCACGTATAAAGCTAGTAAGAAGAATATGTACTTTCGTTGCCGGATGTAGATCGATTGTATTTCGGGCATCACTTATTATCTCCTGAAAAGAAATGTTGAATTAGTCTGATCATGGCATATACGCCAGCGGCTAATCCGAGGAGTAGTCCGATGATTAAAAAGAGCGGCTCGGTGTCCAGTGAACGGTCAAGCCATCTTCCAGCAAAAATGCCGATTAATACGGAGCCTACCAACTGCGAAAGAATCCCCGACATTAATGCCATTGCTTGATATGGACGACGGTTTTTTTGATTCATTTCAGGCACGTCCTTTTAAAGAGACTGGTAGATAGAAGTTTGTTTTTTACAATGGACTTGCTTGCTTAGGAAAGCATCATTTATACAGTACCCATGTTGAAAACCCTATCATTAATACCCTTTGTAAGCATACAATAGGCACTTGTCAATGTCAATTAGTTTGGAGTGAAAAAGTTCACAATTCAAACAATAGAAATTCTTGTTCACATTATGTTCAAAAAGTTTTTTATTTTCCTATTGCAAATGGAGCAAGCGTTGTTCTCGCTTCTGTTTTCCTTACCGCTCTTTCACTTTCGAGACAGCAATCCCTGTTTCGACCATATCTTCTTTCCCAGCTTTTTTCGCAAAAACCTTTGCTAAGTATAATCCATTTTCTGGTAGTTGATCAGGCAGGATGTCCATCTTCAGCATTCCTCTCCCTACATTCCGTTTCCAATCTAAGAATTTAACGAACCGATACGTGTCTGGATCGAAGAGAGCAATACCAAATTCATCTGCTCCACCCGGCAAATACACCTCGTAATGATACACACCCTGTTTATCTCCCGGACCAAATTCAAACCCCATAATACGTGGGTAGTTTGGTTCTTCCAAAACATAAAGGTATGGAACACTCACCTTTTGAGAGCCAGCCATAATGGTTAAATGACCTTCATGTATCTTCTTCGTAAGTTCTTTGGGATCCACACTCATCGTAACGTTCACCGTCTTTTCTTTTCCCGCATCTACCGAAAAAGATTGCGGCAGTTCAAACTGTATGCCATCCCTTTGATGAGGAACCTCAAATCGATAGGACATCCGGTGATTACTTACATTTTTAAAAGTAAGCTGCTGTGTATGTTCATGCTGCCTTTCTACTAACTTAAATTTCCCAAATTGCAAGGAAGCTGGTTTGACAAGCGTACCGGTTTGGATCGCTTCAGGAATTCTTATTCTTCCAGCACCTTGCTCGTACGTTTTATAAGGAACATCTTTTCCATCCACAATAGGAATGGCCGTATTCATGAGAGCAGCCTTGATATCTTCCGGTCCCCAATCTGGATGTGCTTGTTTGATAAGCGCTGCTGCTCCAGCCACATGTGGAGCCGCCATACTAGTTCCTTGAAGGGCTAGGTAGCCCCCAGGTATCGTGCTTGTTATGGCTACTCCTGGTGCTACCACATCCGGCTTAATCTCCCAAGTGGAAGTAACAGGTCCTCTCGAACTAAAACTAGCAAGCAAATCCTTTTCTTCTATTATATTTGTTTTTGCAAGCACTTTTTGGCTAGCCATTGATTTTACGATGTTTAACCCGAGCTCTCTAGACATGGTAGCAACCGGAATATCAATCGGACGATCGAGATTTCCAGCAAACTCACCATTCATATTATTAAAAATAATCACAGCGACGGCACCAGCCTCCTGTGCATACCATGCTTTTTCCGAAAAGGTTAGTTCGCCTCTTTGAATAAGAGCAATTTTTCCAGACACATCTGCAAGATCTTCTTTCTTCCCAAGCTTCCCATATACCACTTCATACGACCGATCAAGCTTCCAATCCATAGAGCCCTGCATCGGTTCAAGCCTTAACGTTTCTTTTGTTCCATCGATCGTGAGATATGGAACTTTTAAAAGGGGTGTGGAGGCACCAACCGAAATGGCCTTTGCAGCCGTACCAGGGGAACCAACCGTCCACATATTCGGGCCCGAGTTTCCAGACGAGGTCACAGCGACAATACCGTTCTCTACCGCTTTATTTAGAGCAAGTGATATTGGTAAATCAGGTCCATTCACATTGTTTCCTAGTGATAAATTCAATACATCGACCTTATCCTTGATGGCTTTTTCAATTGCAGCAAGCACTTGCTCTGTTGTTCCCGAGCCACCTGGACCCAGTGCACGATAGGCAATAATCTTCGCATCCGGAGCCACTCCTTGGATCTTTCCGTTTGCTGCAATAATGCCGGCCACATGTGTCCCATGTAAGGTGCTTTGGCCATACATTCCCTTCGTTTCCATCGGATCATCATCTATATCAACCAGATCATAGCCTCTTTTATAGCTTCGTCTTAAGTCAGGATGATTGTAATCAATGCCTGTATCAATGACCCCAACGGTGATTCCTTTTCCGGTAAGTCTTTGATTTTTCGGATCAAAATAGCCCCTGATCGATTCTGCACCGATGATCTCCGTATTCGTTTCCGATTGTACGCTGTAGGTTGTCACCGGGGAAACTGACTCGACTTTGGACGTTTGTGCGAGCTTATCAAGAGATCCCTTCGTCCCTTTAACCGAAAAACCATTCAGAGCTTCAGTGAAAATATGGCGGAGCTCAAGGTCAGGGTATGGTGTGATGAGCTCTTTAATTTGGTGTACATTAGTTTTTTCCGGCAATGTCACGATTGCCACTTTTTCAGTTGTTGGGTCTTCCTCAGGAATAGGAGGATGAATGAGTGTTTTTGCTGATGTTGGTGGAGTGCAAACAAATGAGAATACTACGGCTGTTAAAAGAGTGAAGATTTTCAGTTTCACTTTGTGTTAGCACCTCCGAAGTTTTTTACTATGTTTTGCCATAGGGTGGTGAGTTATGCGTATGTGGGAGTGATCGATAGTGCCTTTTTTTATTGCCAGAGAATTGAAGGTTGAGTTATATTCGGACTTCAACATAGTTCCAGTCCTTTTTTCGTCCGAATCACACCTTTATTCAGACTGCACCCCTGGTCCCAGCGCTCTTTCCTGTCCGAATGATACCTCTATTCAGACTCATCGCCTGGACCCCGTACTCTTTTTGTCCGAATCACACCCCTATTCAGACTCAAACCTTGTGCTAGCGGGATTAGTTGTCCAAGTACCCTTCAGCACACTTCAACTTCTCTATGTAAAAAAGCTAACCGCTCCAGCGGTTAGCCCATTCTTACTTCGTTCCAAACAAACGGTCACCAGCGTCACCTAATCCAGGGACGATGTAGCCGTGGTCGTTTAATTTTTCGTCTAGTGCTGCGATGTAGATGTCTACATCCGGGTGTGCTTCTTTAAGAGCGTCCACACCTTCTGGTGCTGCGATTAGGCACATGAATTTAATATGCTTCGCGCCGCGCTTTTTCAATGAGTGGAGCGCTTCGATCGCTGAACCACCTGTTGCTAGCATTGGATCCACTACGATGAAGTCACGCTCTTCTACGTCGCTCGGTAACTTAACGTAGTACTCAACTGGCATCAATGTTTCTGGGTCACGATAAAGACCGATATGACCAACCTTTGCTGCTGGGATAAGTTTTAAGATACCATCTACCATTCCGATTCCCGCACGTAAAATAGGAACAATCCCTATTTTTTTCCCTGATAACACATTTGATTTCATTGTGCTTACTGGTGTTTGGATTTCGATTTCTTCTAACGGCATGTCACGAGTAATTTCGAACGCCATTAATGTTGCTACTTCGTCTACTAGCTCACGGAAGTCCTTTGTTCCTGTATTTTTTTCGCGGATGTATGTAAGCTTATGCTGAATGAGGGGATGATCAAACACATATACCTTTGCCATCTAGCATCTCTCCTTTTCTAACTCGATTCATAAACACTTCGTCTAATTTTACAGAAAAAACTTCCCGCGGGCAACCTCGAACAGAAATTGGATATAACAATTCTGAGACAAAGTAAAAAGCCAGCCCTTTAAAAAACAAGAGGCTGGCTAGCAAAAAATTATATTTGTCTTTCTGGGTATAAAGTGAAACGGCTCGTTAATGCAGATACGCGGTCTCTTGCTTCTGCTAGCTTCGCTTCATCTTCATGGTTTTTCAACGTGAAGCTAATAATGCCTGCGATTTCTTCCATTTCAGCCGCACCAAATCCACGAGAAGTAACAGCTGCTGTTCCGATACGGATTCCGCTTGTTACGAATGGGCTTGCTGTGTCAAATGGAATCGTGTTTTTGTTAACCGTGATTCCTACTTCATCAAGTACATGCTCAGCTACTTTACCAGTTAAGCCTAAAGAACGTACATCAATTAATAGAAGGTGGTTGTCTGTTCCACCAGATACTAGGTTGATCCCTTCTTTTTGAAGACTTTCTGCTAATGTCTTTGCGTTAGAAATGATGTTTCCAGCATACTCTTTAAAGCTATCTTGTAACACTTCTCCGAAAGCAACTGCTTTTGCAGCGATTACGTGCATTAATGGACCACCTTGAATTCCAGGGAAGATCGACTTGTCGATTTTCTTACCCCATTCTTCGCTAGTAAGGATCATACCACCACGAGGGCCACGTAATGTTTTATGTGTAGTTGTAGTTACGAAATCAGCGTATGGTACTGGATTTTGGTGTAAACCAGCTGCTACTAAACCAGCGATATGAGCCATATCGACCATTAAGTAAGCGCCCACTTCATCAGCGATTTCTCTAAACTTTTTAAAATCGATGGCACGAGGGTATGCACTAGCACCAGCAACGATCATTTTCGGCTTATGCTCTAATGCTTTTTCGCGAACGACGTCATAGTTAATCGTTTGTGTTTGCTCGTCCACTCCGTATTCTACGAAGTTATATTGAACACCACTGAAGTTAACCGGACTTCCGTGTGTTAAGTGACCACCATGTGATAAGTTCATCCCAAGTACCGTGTCACCTTGCTCAAGAGCAGTAAAGTAAACTGCCATATTGGCTTGAGCACCTGAGTGAGGTTGTACGTTTACATGCTCAGCACCGAAGATTGCTTTTGCGCGGTCACGAGCGATGTCTTCTACCACATCAACATGCTCACAGCCACCGTAGTAACGCTTGCCTGGATAGCCTTCTGCATACTTGTTTGTTAAAACAGATCCTTGTGCTTCCATTACCGCTTCACTTACAAAGTTTTCTGATGCAATTAGTTCAATCTTCGTTCTTTGACGCCCTAATTCGTCTTGAATAGCTTGTAAAACTTGCGTATCTTGCTGTGCTAAATGCTTCATCGTAATCCCCCTTGTATGTTAAAAAACTAATTTATATAGCAGTTTCGAAAATTCCTACTTTATCTTAACACAACCTCCATATGACAGGCACGAAAAAAATATTTTTGTAAGCGTTATTTTCGCCTTTTTCCAACATTTTTCGCTATTCGAAAGAAAAAAGCTTCTGCAAAATCTGCAAAAGCTTTATGAACAAGACTCATTCCCCTTCGAATGTTCGTATATTGCTCGAGCTCCTCCAATTAACTTTGGTCGTGTACGAGCCATCGTCACATGTGCACTGCCAAGCTCAGAAATCGATGCTCGAACCGGAACTGCTACATGCTTTATATGCATCCCAATAAAAGTATCTCCAATATCAATCCCCGCATCCGCTTGAATAAACTCAACGACTACCGGTTCAGAAAAATGATTATAAGCATAAGTAGCCATTGCTCCCCCAGCTTGTCTGACTGGAACAACGGACACTTCCTCCCAACCCTTTTGATCAGCAGTCGCTCGTTCAACAACAAGGGCACGATTTAAATGCTCGCAGCACTGAAAAGCAAGAGCTACTCCTGTTTGTTGACTGAAGTCACGAAGATTTGAAAAAATCAGCTCAGCTACTTCATTTGTTCCCGCTGTACCAATTTTCTTCCCAATCACCTCACTCGTACTACAGCCAATCACAAGTACATGCTTATCCGTTAACAATACTTGGTCCGAAAAATCTGCTAAAATCGTTTGCAGCTGGTTTTTCCAAATGGACAAATCGCTTGTCATTTGTACCCCTCCATCGACTTACTTGCTTTTCTCGTAATCGCTTATTTTCCCAATTCTATTTGCATGTCTTCCGCCTTCAAATTCTGTTTCAAGCCACACCATAGCAATCTCACGTGCCAGTCCAGGTCCGATAACTCTTTCTCCCATAGCTAGCATATTGCTGTCGTTATGCTGACGTGTTGCCTTCGCACTAAATACGTCGTGAACAAGGGCACAGCGAATGCCGTTTACTTTATTGGCAGCAATACTCATACCAATTCCTGTCCCACAAATCAAGATTCCACGATCGTATTCCCCGTTTGCTACCTTTTGCGCAACCGGCAAAGCAAAATCAGGATAATCGACTGATGTATCACATTCACAGCCAAAATCATCATACTGAATGCCAATTTCATCCATAAGACTTTTAATTTCTTCTCGAATATTTACGCCACCGTGATCAGATGCAATTGCTACCTTCATCGTTACGCCTCCCATTTGTAAAAACTACCTTTATTTTGACATAACCTTATATAAAGATAAAGGTTGTGCTTCTAAAAAAATAAGACCCTGCATCCGTTTGCAGAGTCCATATCTCTTACATCTTAAATCTAGTGATCGTTCCTTTAAGTTTAACCGCCTGGTCGTTCAACTCGTGTGCAAGGCGCTCAACGTTTTCGATGACCTCTGTTTGCTGACCGATCGCCGCGGCTACCTCTGTTGCTCCTGCTGATGTTTCTTCTGCTATCGCAGCCACTTCCTGTGATTGCGTGGCCGTACGCTGAATTCCTTCCATTTGCTGGTCAACAAGAGTTGAAATTTTTTCTACTGCTGACGCCATTTGAACGACTGTCCTTGTCATTTCTCCAATTGCTTGGTTAGTCGCATTGCCTTTTTCAGCTTGTCCAAGTGTTGTTTCTACTTGGTTTGTTATTTGAGATACCACACTTCGTACTTCACCCTGTATATTTTGAATCAGCTCAGAAATTCCTTGAACCGCTTTTGCACTTTCATCCGCTAGCTTACGAACTTCATCCGCTACAACAGCAAAGCCTTTTCCATGCTCACCCGCCCGAGCTGCTTCAATCGATGCGTTAAGCGCTAAAAGGTTAGTCTGGGCTGCGATATCCCCAACCAATTGGATAATGTGTTCCACTTGCGACGCATTCTCCTCTAGTTTTTTTACTGATACTAGTGACTGTTTATTATCTTCAGCTAGCGATTGAATACCTGATACTAGTGAGAATATCACCTTTTTAGACTGGTCAAGCTCCTCAACCATTTCATCGGAAATTTCTTTCGACTGCTTTGCCGTTAATTGAACTTCTTCCGCCAGGTGAGTCACTTCATCAATCGAACTGGCTGAGTTTTGAGTCGCAGCCGCTGAGTTTTCCGCTCCAAGTGAGATTTCATTGACCGTTCGATCGATCATTTCTGCCCTTTCTGCCGCCAAGGCACTTTCTTTTGAAATGGCAATTACTTTTTCATTCGTTTGCTTGAAGTTCTCATCAATGGTTTGGACCATATCACGTAAATTAAACAGCATATGATTAAATGCGACTCCTAGCGAGCGAATTTCGTCATCCGATTGGGATAACTCCACATCCTCACAAATGTCCCCGTGCGCTGCTTTTAGTGTGACTCGCTCTAGCTTTTGAAGAGGCTTAATGATAAAACCAGCCGCTAAAAACGCTAAAATCCCGGACCATAGGATCCCCAATAAATAAGTGATGATGGAAAAGCCTGCTTTATTCATTCCAATAACGTCCTGAATGATCGGAAATAATACATCAATAAATAACGCACTCGTTGTATACGTAATCACTGCTAAAATAGTTGTAAATAAAACTAGCTTTTTCCTAAGACCAAACTTGAATGCCTTTTTCTCCCCCATAAAGCCTTCCCCCTGGTTGTGTTACGATAATTTGTGTAAGCTTTTTTCAATTAATTGCTTCAGCTCTTCGAATGTTTGTTGATAAACAGACAGAGAACCACCGTAAGGATCACTCACATCCCCAAATTCACCAGCAAACTCTTTTAATGTAAAGGTTTTCACTTGTGCTGACGGGAACGTGGCAACAATATTCGCTTTATGACCCGCTGTCATCGTTAAGATATACGTGGCCCACTCTACCTGCTGTTCCGTTAATAAAGAGGATTGATGGTCATGCACAATCTGTTGAGTGTCTAGTACTTTTTTTGCATGTGAAGATGCCTCGTTTCCATTCATCGCAAATACTCCGGAAGAACGAACTTCTACTCCGGGTATATTTTTACTTTTTAAAATAGCCTCCGCCATTGGACTTCTGCACGTGTTTCCGGTACATACAAACAGAACATTAATCATAATTCTCTCCTCCATTTTTATTATATGACATATTTCCTTATTACTAAAGTCCGACTTCTAACGCAAAAAGGCATTTTCATATAGAAAACACCTTTTTACTATGGTTTATTGTATTAGAATGGTAGCAATAATTTAATCCCAAAGGCAAGCAAAATCGTGCCTCCTAATGCTTCACTATATGTTCCAAGCCACCCTTGAACTTTACGCCCTACAAGAAGACCTAACCAAGTTAAAATAGTGGCACCAATTCCGAAGCAAGTCAGAACTAGAAATGTTTTGGCACCATATATCCCTAGTGTCAACCCGACCGAAAAGCTATCAAGACTTACACTTAGTGCAAATACGAGTAACCCAAAACCTACCGGAGTGATAAAGGAACTGTCGTCTTCCCTAAAGCACGACCAAAGCATTTGCAATCCTAATACAATTAACAGGCCTCCACCACAATAAGCAGCAAATGCGCCAAACTGCTCGGACAAAAATCTTCCTGCAATCATCCCTAATAACGGCATCCAAATATGAAATAACCCGATGGTGATTCCAATTTTTAAAATTTGCCGAAGGCCGAGCCTGAACATTCCCATTCCCAAGCCCACGGAAAATGCATCCATTCCTAGTGCAAATGCCATTATTATTAGTGTGACCAATTCTCCAACCATTGATGACATACTTTCGCCCCCTTGGACTTGCTAATTCAGCATATGCACGTCCAAAAGGGTTTAGAATGAGAAAATCATTCAAAAATGCTTATTCAATAATCTGGTTTCCTGCTGCCTTCATCAGTCGGTTCATAATCGCTTCTCCCACTCCTGTTGAAGGGAACATTTCACTAAAAATAATGTCTACCTCTCTTTGGTCGAACGAGCGTAACACATCGTATAAAGAGCTTGCCACAGTGGCCAAATTTTCTCTTGTTCCACAGAAAATCACTTCATCTGCTTGGTAAAACCCTTCATTCTCTGTTGTCGTTAACACGCCAACCTTTCGACCTTCACTTCTTTCTTTTTCAATCAGTTTCTGAAGCTTGTCTCTGTCTCCTTTTACTAAAAAAAGAGGTGATTTAGGTGCATAATGACGATACTTCATGCCAGGTGATTTCGGGGCTTCGTTCTGATCCTTTAGAGCTGGGTCCACCAGAACCTCACCTACCACTTGCTCAAGCTCGTCCCTTGTCACTCCACCCGGCCGTAAAATAATCGGAATTTCTTCTGTGCAATCAATGACGGTTGATTCCACTCCCACTCCTGTTGCTCCACCATCCACAATGCCAGCGATTTTTCCATTCAAATCCTCTAGCACATGAGATGCTTTCGTCGGACTCGGTTTGCCTGAACTGTTCGCGCTTGGCGCTGCAATCGGAACTCCCGCTTCTTTTATCACTGCTAAAGCAACGGGATGACCCGGCATCCTTACTGCCACTGTGGATAAACCCGCTGTTGCTAGCTGAGACAATTCAGAGGTCTTTTTTTCAAAGATGATCGTAAGCGGGCCCGGCCAAAACTCATTCATTAGCTTGTTAGCCTTTTCCGGAATGTGGGTAACAAATTCATTTAGTTGTTCCCTGTCGGCAATGTGAATAATTAGTGGATTATCGCTCGGGCGACCCTTTGCTTCATATATTTTTTGAATGGCTTTATCCGAATGTGCATTTCCTCCGAGTCCATATACCGTCTCAGTAGGAAATGCAACCACTTCATTTTCTCTTAAAATTGATGCAGCCTGTGCAATTTGTGGATAGTTTTTTGGATTATCCACATTTTTATCCACTGACCATAGCTTTGTTTGTATGTTTTCCACCTTGAGTATTTCTCCCTATTTTTCTTGTAATACGTAAGAAAGTATAAAAGAAGATGGTGTATAACTCAAGTTTTATCCACAAATTGTGTATAACATTTGCTATTTTGTGGGTAACTTTGTGGATTAATCCAGTTTCAACTCCATGAACAAAGAGTTATCCACAGTTAGGATATGTTGAACATGAGCGGACTCAAATATTTTTACGTGTAACGCATTCTTTTCCACCGGTTGAAAACCCATCATCTCGAAAAATTGGACAGATCCCTTTTTGTTTGTGGCTAAATATAATGATTGCATCTGCTTTTCCTTCGCTAGTAAGAGCATTTGTTCAAAAATTAACAACAATTCCTTTTCACTCGCGCGGGAGGTAATGGCTAATGATCGCAACAATCCGACGGGACCATGTGGTTCGATTCCAAGTGTTGCTTGAATATTTCCAGCTTCGTCTTCTAATAGAAGAAAATAATCCACAGCTTCCTCTACTCCATCTGTTCCTAGGTTTGCCTTTTCTAAAAAGTTTACTAGTTTTCTTACATCCTCTACTTGTGCACAACGAACCATCGTTTCCACCCAAATCACCTCTATTTTTTTGTTGTTACTCTATGAATATGAAAAGGTAGGGAAAGTAGAACTAGATTTGGGGATAATTTTTTGAGGCGGGAAAATAAACGCAAATATATCATTGGAATGGCAAGTAAATTTTTGAAATCGCAAGTAAATTTTTAGAATCGCAAATATATTTTTGAAATCGCAAGTAAAATCCTAGAATCGCAAATATATTTTTGAAATCGCAAATAAAATCTTCTAAATAGCAAGTAAAATCCCGAAATTCTCAAAGAACGCTGCCATTTCCATTTAAAAAAAGCACAACCACAACGGTTGCGCCCCATTTTCTTATGAAAAGATCTTATCCCAAAGCTCTACCAGGAAAAACTTCACTTCAACTTCTTGCTCATCCTTCTTTTCCTCTACGAACACTGGCTCTTTTGCTTCTTGAGTTTCGACTTTTTCATCTTCTACTTTTGCTTCTTTCTCTTCTTGCTCGTCCACGCCTTCTTTTACGGCTACGGAATTAGAGAAGTCTAGGAAGCATAAAGGCGGGAACAACACACACCACCAGTTCGCTCCTTCTCCTGCTCCTAACGTAATCAGCACCGCTTCGTACTCACCTGCTGGATACAAGAACTCACCATATAACTTCGTTGGAAACTCTACTTTTCCGAAATCTGTTTTTACACTTTGGTTCGATCCATTCTTCTCTAATACTTCTTCTGCAATCGCCTTGATTTCCGGTAAGCGTGATTGAATTAAATCGCGTGCTGCTTCAACGGAGGTTAATTCTGCTACCCATTCGGTGATCGCTGCGTTTACTTCATCTCGAACTTCACGCTTAAGTTCTTGGTCTACTTCTAAATCACTGTTTGCTAGAATTCGTAAGCGAATGGCCTCATTTGGGATGACAATCGCTTCGTCGGCAGTGACTTCGTTTTTTGGTATGTATAAACTTAATAAAGTTCCTATGGATAATATGATTATATATAATTTCGCAAGTGTTTTTGTTTTCATTTACTAGCACCATCCCTTCACTATCAACAGTGTGGACAAGAGATGTTCATCTTAAACTAGTAAATTGAAAAAAAATTAGTAGAACAATTGGGTCGTTGATTTCCGCTCCAGACGCTTGTTTTCCGGGGGGCGTTCGCCGAGCCTCCTCATCGCTTTGCTCTTGCGGGGGTCTCGCCTGTAACAATCTAATCCCCCAGGAGTCAAGCGCCTTCCGCTCCAATCAACAGAGTGTTTTTAATAGAGTTCTTTTTTTCAAATAAAAAAACTCAACAGAAGTCATCCAACATCTGTTGAGTCATCATCTTAATCAAAACCCTATTTCCGCAAAAACCATCCGGTCCTTACCATTGATATCATATACAACCTCAACCAATGCACTTGGAAATGTTTGTTGGAGCATTCCGCTAACTGCTTCTGACTGTCCGGCACCTATTTCAAAGCCAACTAACGCTTTATTTTTTACTACTTGAGGGAGTTCATTCATGAAGCGGCGATACAAGTCCAAGCCGTCTTCTCCCGCAAATAAGGCTCGGTGTGGTTCGTGCTTCGTCACGACGACCGACATCTCCTTCTCATCTCCGGTCGGAATATAAGGGGGATTAGAGAGTACCACGTCAAATTTCGCTCCACACTCTATAAATGGCAAGAGCAGGTCTCCTTGTAAAAAATCAACCTTGGCTCCAAGCTCCATCGCATTTTTCCGAGCAACCACTAACGAAGTCTCAGCAATATCGGTCGCTGTCACCTGTAAAGCGGGACGCTCCAGCTTCATCGTAATCGCGATCGCTCCACTCCCGGTTCCGATATCAACCAGCTGAACCTGCTCCTCACCGAATAACCTCTTTATACGGTCTAATGCGCTATACACCAGTTCTTCGGTTTCTGGTCTTGGAATCAACACCTCTTGATTAACAGAAAAACGACGACCGTAAAATTCTTCATAACCGATCATGTATTGAACAGGAGTTCCTTCGCCATGCTTTTTGACTGATTCAACAAACTGCTCCCATATTTGTTCTTCGACCACATCATGCAAACTCGCCAAAAGGCTTGACCGAGACATATTCATATAATGCCGAAGCAATAATTCCCCTGCATTTTCGTCGCGGCCTTGCTCCTTTAAAAAAGAAGAAGCCCAAGCGAGGGCTTCGTACACTTTTTTACTCATTTGATGCTTCTTCTAGCTTTCTTGATTGCTCTTCCATAATTAACGCTTCAAGCACTTCATCAAGCTTTCCTTGTAAAATTTGGTCAAGCTTTTGAATCGTTAACCCGATGCGGTGGTCAGTCACACGGTTTTGCGGGAAGTTATACGTACGGATACGCTCAGAACGATCACCTGTTCCAACTGCCGATTTACGAACTTGGTCGTACTCTGCTTGTGCTTCACGTTGGAATTTATCGTACACGCGGGCACGAAGTACCTTCATCGCTTTTTCCTTGTTTTTAATCTGTGACTTCTCGTCCTGACACGAAACGACAACACCTGTTGGAATATGCGTTAAACGAACGGCTGACATCGTTGTATTAACGGACTGTCCACCAGCTCCACTTGATGCAAAGGTATCTGTACGAATATCTTTGTCATGAATTTCTACTTCTAGTTCTTCTGCTTCCGGTAAAACCGCAACCGTTGCTGTTGATGTATGAATACGTCCGCCTGATTCAGTTTCCGGAACACGCTGTACGCGGTGAGCTCCGTTTTCGAACTTTAGCTTCGAGTATGCACTCGTACCATTAATCATAAAAATAATTTCTTTGTAGCCACCAACGCCCGTTGTGTTGGCATCCATCACTTCTGTTTTCCAACCTTGCGATTCTGCATATCTAGAGTACATGCGATACAGATCACCCGCGAATAACGCTGCTTCATCTCCACCAGCTGCTCCACGGATTTCCATGATAACGTTCTTGTCATCATTCGGGTCCTTCGGAATCAACAGGATACGTAGACGAGCTTGAAGCTCTTCCATACGGTCTTCTAATTCACTTAGCTCTTCCTTTACCATTTCACGCATATCTGCATCCAGCTTTTCTTCAAGCATCGCTTTTGCATCTTGAAGCTGCTCTTTTACCTCTTTATACTCACGATACACTTCGACAGTTGCAGATAAATCTGACTGCTCCTTCGAGTACTCACGTAATTTTTTCGAATCATTTACGATCTCTGGGTCACTTAAAAGCTCGTTCAGCCTTTCATAGCGATCCTCTACTGATTGAAGACGATCAAACAAAGTCCTTCACCTCTTATATTAGTCACGCGTGGTTACACGCTAGTTATTCCGAATCTAAAAGCAAATCTATAAGTGCTTAACATTTCTATTATAGTATAGGTGAAACACCTCGTCAAAACCATCCTCCCCATAGAAAAATAACATGCCCTTTGGGACATGTTATGAGCGGTCTTCTTTGACCTGTACTTCAATATCATAACGTGGGACAGCCTTGACGAGCTTCTTGTGTAATCGCGCTTCTGCATCCACTCGTTCCTGACGTGACATCTGTCCTTTTTTATAGGCGGTAACCCACAGACGATTTCCATTCACCCAAATCGATCCTGCTTCGAACTCATCGGTCGCATTCACCGTTTCTCTCGCTTTATCAATATACCCATCGTAATCAACCCGACCACCATCAGTATTCAAAAAGTTTGGATTTTGATCACCTCGTTGCCACCCTCTTGACTGAGTATTGTCTTGCCCAGTATCTTTATTAGCAACAAATGACCTTCCCGCACGATCCTCCTGTTGATCAGCCAAGCCCTTCGGATTATTGTTACAAGCCGCCAAAAATAAAACTGCCAAAAGTATAAAAAGCCATCTTTTCACTGCCAACACCTCCTATGGATAGTGTTGCAATCGCCTTTCGAAATTACTCTCGCTAATTATTTCCGGTTTCTCTTTTAACCAAAAATCCACCCTACACATAGGGTGGATACCATTTTATAATTTTGACTGTGTAAAGTCCGCTCGTTCGATTATGTTTGGTGATCTTGGTACTTCATGGTGGTGGCGACAGCGCGGTTCGTATGCTTCTGATGCACCTACCAGGATAATGGGATCATCGTAAGAGGCTGGCTCTCCGTTAATAAGACGTTGCGTTCGACTAGCTGGTGATCCGCAAACCGCACATACCGCTTGCAGCTTTGTTACTAGCTCTGCGATAGCCATTAATGCTGGCATGACGGTAAATGGTTCGCCACGGAAGTCTTGGTCCAAGCCTGCAGCCACAACGCGATGACCACTATCAGCTAAGTGCTGAATCACTTTTACGACTTCGTCATCGAAAAATTGCACTTCATCAATGGCGATCAAATCGATTTCAGGATCAATATGCTGAAAAATCTCTGTTGAATGCGCGATTGGACGCGCAATAAACGATGTACCATTGTGAGAGACAACAGCTTCATCACTGTATCTATTATCAATTTTCGGCTTAAAGACGGCAATGTTTTGTTTGGCAAACTGGGCTCTTCTTACGCGGCGGATCAGTTCTTCTGACTTCCCAGAGAACATGCTGCCACAAATCACTTCTACCCAACCATGGTGCTTCATTACATACATAAACGGCCTCTCCTTCCGCTTCGCTCTCTATTTTAAAGTAGACAGTTTTTACGTAAATTATCCTTTCACTGTCTAACTATGTACGTTCATTTTCATAAAAATTTTAGCTCAATCAAGCATTTTTCATCTCTAAAAGCAATGAAGTTTAGAAAAGAGCCTCATAAAAAAACAGGCAAGGTCTGAAATCTTCTTGCCTGTTTCTTTTTTCTTATTAGTTTGAAGCTTTAATTCCGTATTTCTTGTTGAAACGGTCAACACGTCCGCCTGCTTCAGCAAACTTTTGACGTCCTGTGTAGAATGGATGACATTCTGAGCAAGTTTCGATACGAAGTTCTTTCTTTACTGAACCAGTTTCGAATGTGTTGCCACATGCACAAGATACCGTTACTTTTTTATAGTTAGGATGAATTCCTTCTCTCATTACCTTTCATCTCCTTTTGCCCTGAGTCGTTCGAAACAGAGTTATTCATACACACAAGGTGTAATGGAAAAACACACTGATGTTATTATAACAAGCAGGTATAGGTTTTGCAACATGGGATTTATTTCCCTATGAATTCCTTTTTGCTTTTATTTCTTCGTCAAGCTTAGCAAAGAACTCTTCATTTGACTTTGTTTGCTTCAGCTTACGTAAAAATTTATCGACAAAGTCAGGCGTATCGGACATCGATTTACGGATAGCCCATAGCTTATCCAAATGATCTTTCGGAATAAGCAGCTCTTCCTTACGAGTTCCCGAACGACGGATGTCGATCGCAGGGAAAATGCGGCGTTCAGCTAGGCCGCGATCGAGGTGAAGCTCCATATTACCGGTTCCTTTAAATTCTTCATAAATCACATCATCCATACGAGATCCTGTATCCACAAGCGCTGTGGCAAGGATGGTTAAGCTACCACCTTCCTCGATGTTACGTGCAGCACCGAAGAATCGTTTCGGACGGTGAAAGGCTGCAGGGTCAATCCCCCCTGATAACGTACGACCACTTGGAGGAATAACCAGATTGTACGCACGAGCAAGACGAGTAATACTGTCCATAAGGATGATTACATCGCGCTTATGCTCCACTAGACGCATCGCACGCTCTAGCACTAGCTCAGCCACTTTAATATGATTTTCAGGTACTTCGTCAAACGTTGAGCTCACCACATCTCCAGCAACCGAACGCTCGATGTCTGTTACCTCTTCCGGACGCTCATCGATTAACAGAACAATCAGTTCTGCTTCTGGATGATTCGTCGTAATGCTATTGGCAATTTGCTTTAATAACATCGTTTTCCCCGCTTTTGGTGGAGCAACAATCAATCCACGCTGACCAAAACCGACAGGAGATATAAGATCCATAATTCTCGTACTCACATGCTTTGGTGACGTTTCAAGCTTCATTTGACGATCAGGATATAAAGGTGTCAACGCAGGGAAATGAACACGTTCCTTTGCTGATTCTGGGTCATCACCGTTAACGGCACCAACCTGTAAAAGTCCAAAATAACGCTCGTTTTCCTTTGGTGGACGAACTTTACCAGATACTTTATCACCATTTCTGAGATCAAAACGTCTAATTTGTGAGGCTGAAATATAAATATCCTCTGAGCTTGGGGAGTAGTTGATAGGTCGTAGGAAACCGAAGCCTTCAGACTGGATGATTTCAAGAACACCTTCCATAAAGAAAAAGCCCTCTGATTCCGCACGTGCTTTTAAAATCGCAAAAATAAGTTCTTTTTTTGTTAGCTTGCTATAATAAGACACTTTAAAGGTCTTGGCTAGCTCATAAAGCTCTTTTAGCTTCATATTTTCCAGGCTTGAAATTGTTAATTCCATTAGTACACCACTCTTTTACAAAATAAGTTGTTCCACCACAGGCTTTATGAATTTGTTCAATAAAAATGGATGGAAAGAATTGAATGTTTGAGGCTTTCTAGAAGTATAAGAAGAGATAGAGAAAGTTATATTCTATAAAGACAAGGCTTTTTTAGTGTAAGCCTTTTTTTTAAAAAACAATTTCTATTTTACCCTTTTTATTAATTATTAATCAACATTATTTTTATAGGGAAGTTAGTAAGGAGGATAATAATAAAAAAAGGCAGACGAAAGCAGGTCTGCCTTCTTTCTATTTTTCTTTATCTATTTTTAGGTTTTAAACGTTCTTGAGCTGTTCAAGCTCTTCTTTTGTCATCGCTTCACGCCAGATGGTTGCACCAAGTCCATTTAATTTTTCGACAAGATGGCTGTATCCACGGTCAATATGCTCAAGGCCCGTTACTTCTGTAACTCCTTCTGCCATCAATCCTGCGATCACTAATGCAGCTCCCGCTCGTAAATCACTAGCCTTCACTTTGGCACCCTGCAGTTTGACAGGACCATGAATAATCGCTGAGCGACCTTCCACTTTAATGTTGGCATTCATTCTTCTTAATTCATCGATATGCTTAAAGCGAGCTCCATAAATCGTATCCGTCACCATGCTTGTCCCAACAGCACTAGTTAACAACGAGGTTAGCGGCTGCTGTAAATCCGTTGGGAAACCTGGATAAACTAATGTTTTAATATCGACCGCTTTAAAAGACTCGGCTTTTCCTACAAATACTTGGTCATCACTTGTTTCGATCGGAACACCCATTTCACGAAGCTTCGCAATTAACGACTCTAAGTGTTGAGGAATAATATTATCTATTAACAGCCCGTCTCCTACTGCTGCACCAAGAATTAAATACGTACCAGCCTCAATCCGGTCAGGAATAATCGTATGCTGACAGCCATGAAGCTCGTCCACTCCGTCAATACGAATAACATCGGTTCCTGCTCCTTTAATCTTCGCACCCATATTCGTAAGCAACGTAGCCACGTCAATGATTTCCGGCTCTTTTGCCGCATTCTCAATGATCGTACGCCCTTTCGCACGAACTGCCGCAAGCATAATATTGATGGTTGCACCGACGCTCACCACGTCCAAATAAATTCTTGCCCCACGAAGCTCGTCCGCACGCAGATAGATCGCGCCTTGTTCATTGGTCACGGTCGCCCCTAGTGCTTCAAAACCTTTAATATGTTGGTCAATCGGTCTTGGTCCTAAATGACAGCCACCAGGCAAGCCAATCACTGCCTTTTTAAAACGGCCAAGCATCGCACCCATTAAATAATAGCTTGCACGAAGTTTTTTCACCTTTCCGTTTGGCAAAGGCATAGAGATCATTTCAGAAGGGTCCACCCACATTTCATTGTTTGTAAAAGTGACCTTCCCTCCGATTTCCTCTAGCAATCCTTGTAAAATCTGAACATCGGAAATATCAGGTAATCCTTCAATCGTTACTGGTGAATCGGCTAAAATGGTCGCTGGAATGAGTGCGACTGCACTGTTTTTGGCACCACTTATACGAACGGTTCCCTTTAAAGGGTCTCCACCGGCAATCATCAGCTTATCCATCGTTGACTCCCTTCTAAGCCATATCATTCACACAGAATACGTGTTATATCTTGTACTGATTTGGCTCATCTTTTTTATTTTTCCATATATGCTTTTTCGACAATCTATACGAGGTATATTTTACCACTAAAAAAATAAAAAAAACGACATATACCTTTAATTTATAGTTTACACGAAATTTTAAACTTCATGTATGGAATTATAAAAAAGTTATAAATAGGAAAAATGTCCCACTTATTAGTTTTCTCTATTTTTCCAATCTGCTAAAAAGGCTTCGATGCCTTTATCAGTTAGAGGATGATTGAATAATTGCATAATTACTTTGTATGGTATCGTAGCAATATGCGCCCCGCGTAGAGCTGCATCTGTCACGTGCTGCGGATGACGGATTGAAGCAGCAATAATTTCTGTTTCTAAACCATGAACCGCAAAAATATCTGCAATGGTTGAGATTAAATCAAGTCCATTGAAACCGATATCATCTAATCGACCAACAAAAGGAGATACATATGTAGCGCCAGCTCTTGCTGCTAGCAACGCTTGGTTTGCACTAAAAATTAATGTTACGTTTGTCTTGATGCCTTCTTTAGAAAAAGTCGATACCGCCTTTAAACCTTCTGGTGTCATTGGCACTTTAATTGTAATATTTGGAGCAATGGCAGCTAGCTCGCGACCTTCGCGAATCATACCATCTGCATCTAGCGCGATCACTTCTGCACTAACTGAACCTGGAACTAATGCCGTGATCTCACGAAGACGGTCTTCAAATGAAACATTTTTTTCTTTTGCTACTAATGATGGATTTGTTGTAACCCCTGCAACAACTCCTAAAGAATACGCTTCTCTAATCTCTTCCATATTCGCTGTATCAATAAAAAATTTCACCTGTTCCACTCTCCCTTTTACAAAAATCGACTTTTTTTTTAAAATGACATCAATACAATTGAAACCGCCCTTTTCAAGAAAAGGCGGTTTCAACTTATGAAGCAAATAAATTCGATTACGCTCTACCTGAAGATCCGAATTCGCGCATTTTACCGATAACTGTTTCTTTAATCGCATCGCGAGCTGGTCCTAAGTATTTACGTGGATCGTATTCATCTGGTTTCGCTGCTAACACTTCACGAACCGTTCTTGCAGAAGCAATTTGGTTCTCAGTATTTACATTAATTTTTGCTGTTCCAAAAGAGATTGACTTTTGGATGTCAGCTGTTGGGATTCCTGTTCCACCGTGAAGAACTAATGGTACACCAGTAGCTGCACCGATTTCTTCCATTTCTTTGAAGCCTAGGTTAGGTTCACCTTTGTAAGGACCGTGAACTGAACCAAGTGCTGGAGCCAAGCAATCGATACCAGTACGAGATACTAGTTCTTTACATTCTTGAACGTCAGCATAGATAACACCTTCAGCAACAACATCATCCTCTTGTCCGCCAACTGTTCCAAGCTCAGCTTCAACAGACACACCTTTTGAATGAGCATACTCAACTACTTTAGTTGTAGTTTCGATATTCTCTTCGAAAGGATGGTGAGATGCATCGATCATAACTGATGTAAAACCAGCATCGATTGCTTCCTTACACTTATCAAAGCTTGAACCGTGGTCTAAGTGGATAGCCACAGGTACAGTGATTTTGTAATCTTCTAAAAGACCTTCTACCATTTTTACAACTGTTTTGAAGCCACCCATGTAACGAGCTGCACCTTCAGAAACCCCAAGGATTACTGGAGATTTTTCTGCTTCAGCCGCTTGTAAAATTGCTTGTGTGAACTCAAGGTTGTTCAAGTTGAATTGTCCTACTGCATACCCTTCAGCTTTTGCTTTCTTGAGCATGTCTGTCATAGATACTAAAGGCATTCTTCTTCCTCCTATTCATGATGACCTTTTTATAGACAGGTTCCCTATTAGAGTTTTCCCTAAACAATTAACGTTATGTAATTTGAGATCCTGACTTTGATTGATCATCCGCTAAATTCATTTGTAATCATACCAAATAAAAAATAGAAATGCTATCAATCTTGGTCACTTTTATAGGATGTCATAAAATAGATGAAATGCAATCGCTACCATTTGTATATTTTGCCAAACTTTGTGGAAATCAACTATTTTTTACTGGTAAATACTTCTTAACCGCCGCACGAATATCATCAATATCAAATGGTTTTGCAAAATGAGTGAGTGCTCCAAGATCCTTTGCTTCCTGAATCATATCTAGCTCCCCATAGGCAGTCATAATGATGACACGAATATCTTTTTCAATTACTTTCATTCTTTTTAAAATTTCAATTCCGTCCATCCCAGGAATTTTCATATCTAATAATACAAGGTCTGGCGGGTTTTTCGTCACGATTTCAAGTGCTTGTACTCCATTTGCCGCTTGAAATGTTTCGTAGCCTTCCTTTTGTAGCACTTCATTTAACAGAATTCTAATACCAAATTGGTCATCTACTATTAATATTTTGCCTTTCATGAAAAGCCACCTTCTTTTTCTAGATTTTTAATTTTTGTATGTAATTAAACGATTAGGACTATCCACCTTCATGTAGTTCGATATACTGCTTAATTTCTCCTGCTAACATTTTACATCAAAATCATATAAATTTTTACAGTTAATGATTTTACCTTCCTTGTCCGTTTCTTTTATAATATATGAAGATTACGATTTGGAGGCCTTTTATGTTAAAAATGTTCACAACCCAATTGACTGGATTATTTAAAAAAATCCAAGATAAAGAAGATCTTGCCATAGAGGATGGCGCAAGACTTCTTGCCCAAGCACTTATTGGAGATGGCCATATATTTATTTTTGCAGAGAATGAACTTTCTGCCGTTCAAGCGGAAGCTATTCATAGCAAGGAGCCCTTACAACGCGCACGTGTACTTGAGGGTTTGGCTGAAATCGATCAGGTGACAGTTGCTGATCGTGTATTAATTATGGCGAGAACCACTCACGATGACCGTGCAGTCGCGATTGGGAAAGCTCTTGAAGAAAAAGGAATTCCATTTGTATCGGTTGCTACTGTAGACGAGGGTGATGGAGATGCGCTAAATGATTTAGCTCACGTTCATATCGACCTTCAATTAAAAAAGGGACTGCTTCCAGATGAGGAAGGAAACCGCTATGGCTACCCCGCATCCATGGCTGCTCTATATGTTTATTATGGATTAAAATTCACGATTGATGAGATTATTGAAGAGTATTGATAGAAAAGCGGAAGCGATGGTCCCTACTTTCTTTTGGGGATCAAGTTAAGCACCCGAGCTGATAAGTAGACGGAGAAATTCCGCTTAATTAGTAATTCTTATTAAAAAAGGCTTAAATAAACGGAGTGATTCCGCCTATTGGCTCAAAAAATCCGAAAATAGGAGATTTTGCTTTGCATAAGCGGAAAACCTCCCCTTATTTCCCCCAAAACGAGGCTCCTTTTTGCATCTAACCGGAAATTCTCCGCTTATTTCATTTTCGCTAGCTACTTGATTAAGGACAAAACATCTTATTTATAAAGGAGTGAGGTTTTATATTCAAAAAAAAATAAACTCGCCAATATGGCGAGTTTATTTTATACCCCAATACGACTGTCAATCTCTTTAACATCCGCTAGAGGCCTTCTATACTAGTTTTTAGACTTCAATGAAGCTTCAACAAAATCTCTGAATAATGGTTGAGGTCTTGTTGGTCTTGAGATAAATTCTGGGTGGAATTGAGATGCAACGAACCATGGGTGGTCAGCAAGCTCAATGATTTCCACTAAGCGTCCATCTGGACTAGTACCAGAGAAGATGAAGCCTGCTTGCTCCATTTCTTGACGGAACTGGTTGTTGAACTCATAACGATGGCGGTGACGCTCGTACACCACTTCATCATTGTAAGCAGCAAATGCTTTTGTATTTTCCTCTAGCTTACATGGGAAGATACCTAGGCGCAGTGTTCCTCCAAGATCTTCGATATCTTTTTGCTCTGGTAAAAGGTCAATGATTGGGTATTTTGTTTCTGGGTTAATTTCCGCAGAGTTCGCATCTGCGTGACCAAGCACGTTACGCGCAAATTCAACAGAAGCCAACTGCATACCCAGACAAATTCCAAGGAAAGGCACTTTGTTTTCACGTGCATATTTAATGGTCGTGATTTTCCCTTCAATTCCACGGTCTCCGAAACCACCAGGAACAAGAATTCCATCCACATCAGAAAGAAGCTCACGTGCATTTTCTTCAGTCACTTCTTCTGCGTTAATCCACTTAATATCAATATCCGAATCAAATGCAAATCCTGCGTGCTTTAATGATTCGACAACAGAGATATACGCATCTTGAAGTTCCACGTATTTACCAACTAATGCAATACGAGTAGTTTTCGAGAGATTGCGAACTTTATCTAGTAGTGCTAACCACTCTGTCATTTCTGGTTCTGGACTTTGAAGCTTTAAGTGGTCACATACGATTTGATCCATTTTTTGCTCTTGAAGGGCGATTGGTACTGCATACAATGTGTCTGCATCTTGGCACTCAATGACTGCCTTCGAATCAATATCACAGAATAAAGCGATTTTATCCTTCATGTCCTGTGATACTGGCATTTCTGTACGCACAACGATAATGTTTGGCTGAATTCCTAAGCTGCGAAGCTCTTTTACACTATGTTGAGTTGGCTTTGTTTTCATTTCGCCAGCTGCTTTAATGTAAGGAATCAGTGTACAGTGGATGTACATGACATTATCACGACCGATATCACTCTTAATTTGGCGAATCGCTTCAAGGAATGGTAATGATTCGATATCCCCAACCGTTCCACCAATTTCCGTGATTACCACATCCGCACCTGTTTCACGACCCGCACGGAATACGCGCTCTTTAATTTCGTTAGTGATATGCGGAATAACCTGTACTGTTCCACCTAAATAATCTCCACGGCGCTCTTTCTTTAGAACCGTTGAGTAAATTTTCCCAGTTGTCACGTTGTTGTACTTCGTTAGGTTAATGTCAATGAAACGCTCGTAGTGACCTAAGTCAAGATCCGTTTCAGCACCATCACCTGTGACGAATACTTCTCCGTGTTGGTACGGACTCATTGTCCCTGGATCCACGTTAATATATGGATCAAATTTTTGGATTGTTACGCTTAAGCCACGATTTTTTAATAATCGTCCTAAAGATGCTGCTGTGATTCCTTTTCCTAATGAAGAAACCACTCCACCTGTTACGAAAATATACTTTGTCATCTGTAATCCCCCTCTTACTTAAGTTTGTGCATATTTTTAAAATATCAATCCATTACATTGGCAAGGGGATCAAACGATTTTTGAAGACCGATTTTCACACCTGAAAAAAGCCTATAAAAAAATAAAAACGCCCCTCCTGCTAGAAATAGCAAGGGGAGCGTGAAATAACGTTTCGATTGTTCCTTTTTAAGGAGCCCAAAAAGTATTCTACCTACAGCTCTGTGAAAAGTCAAGTCGAAATCCTACAAATTTCGACTTAAAGCTTCTCATCGTCCTCATCATCAAAATCATCTTCTTCAAGGTCTTCATCTTCTTCATCTTCGTCCAGATCGAATTCCTCATCATCTTCGAGTAGCTCTTCATCATCGTCTTCTAGATCTTCATCAATGTCATCCTCTAGAAGATCGTCGTCCTCATCATCTTCGTCATCAAAGTCATCATCCACATCATCGTAGTCGAGTTCTTCTTCTTCTAACTCGTCATACTCTTCAATGTCAAGATCCTCGTCCTCATCGACGACTTTCTTCGCCTTTTTCTTCTTCGGCTTCACAGCTGTTACGTGTTCTTCTTCTGTTTGGTCTACTGGATACCAAACGCGAAGACCCCAGCGGTTTTCACCAATCGTCATAAAGCGTCCATCTATATTTAAATCCGTATAAAATTGAGCAATTCTCGCTCTCACTTCATCTTCTGTTAATCCACGCAGTTCTGTAATCTCATCCATTAATTCTTTAAAAGAGACCGGCTGTTTCTTTTCTTTAAGCAATTCAAACGCAATCTCAATTAAGGACATTTCTTGCAATTCTTCTTGAGTAACTTGTTTCAAACTCAATATTTGCACTTCCTTTCGCTATGTAAAACACGACAAATTAAATATGTACACAATTATTGCATATTCTTCATTATAAACAAAATATGGACCTTTATGCTAGTTCTATCTAATCGATACCAAACTTTTTAGTACTTGCCCTCACTTTTTTGCCTCTTTTTCTCCTTAACAAACAATCTGACTGCTAAATAAAAGAAAAAAATGGCCAATAGAAAGAAAGGGATGGCGCCAAGCTGCAATGAGTATAGATAAATAGCAGAAACAACAGTAAGAATAACAGCAATAAATTGAAGAAGTTGTTTCAAATAATCTCACATCCCGTGATAAATGGTTAGGTCCTTCGTTTGAAAAGGCTGTTTTCGTAAAGTTTGTTGTTTTGGAAAAATCCCAGAAGCCGGATTTTTCCCCTTATAACACTGGGTATATTGGTCTATTTTGAGAGTAGCTCTTTTCTAAGGATGATAAAATCCTGATTAGCTGTTGAAACATATAGTTCCGAAAAAGTGTGTATATAGCAACAATGTTTTAGAAAAGAGCCTTCGAAAAAGACCATTTGATCTTCTTCTATTATAGTAAAAATTAGGACATTTTAGGTATGAGTTATGTAAAAAAAGTGTAAAGAGCAAAGAGAAAGCGCTAGCTTTCACTTTGCTCTTATTGTTACTACATATTTCTCCGGTACTGCCCGCCCACCTCATACAACGCCCGGGTAATTTGACCGAGGCTTGCTACTTTTACTGTTTCCATTAGTTCCTCGAAAATATTGCCGTTATTGACTGCTGTTTGTTTTAGTTTTTGTAACGCTTTTGCTATTTGATCTTTGTTCCTCTCATGAAACTCACGCAAATTTTGAATTTGTAGTTCTTTTTCTTCTTTTGTTGCTCGTGCAAGCTCCATATTGTCTGTCTCTTCTTCTGACGGAGGATTTGGATTCAAATACGTGTTGACTCCGATAATCGGCAGCTCCCCCGTATGCTTTTTCATTTCATAGTACATTGACTCGTCTTGGATTTTTCCGCGTTGGTATTGCGTCTCCATCGCACCGAGGACTCCCCCACGGTCATTCAATCGCTCAAACTCCTGAAGAACCATTTCCTCCACCAAGTCCGTGAGCTCCTCAACAATAAAAGAGCCTTGAAGAGGGTTTTCATTTTTCGATAAACCATGTTCTTTTGTAATAATCATTTGAATCGCCATTGCGCGACGAACGGACTCTTCTGTTGGGGTCGTAATTGCTTCATCGTACGCATTCGTATGAAGCGAGTTACAGTTGTCCTGAAGAGCCATAAGTGCTTGAAGTGTCGTGCGGATATCGTTAAAATCAATTTCCTGCGCATGAAGAGAGCGACCGCTTGTTTGAACATGATACTTCAGCTTTTGACTACGCTCATTCGCTCCGTACTTTTCTCTCATTACGGTAGCCCAAATACGTCGGGCGACGCGTCCAATTACCGTATATTCTGGGTCAAGCCCATTTGAGAAAAAGAAGGATAAATTCGGTGCAAATTCATCAATATGCATACCACGGCTTAAGTAGTACTCCACATACGTCAGTCCATTTGCAAGTGTAAAGGCCAGCTGAGAAATGGGATTGGCCCCCGCTTCAGCGATATGGTAGCCAGAAATGGAAACCGAATAATAGTTACGAACTTTATGATCTATAAAATATTGCTGAATATCTCCCATCATTCGAAGCGCAAACTCTGTAGAGAAAATACATGTATTCTGCCCTTGATCTTCTTTTAATATATCGGCTTGAACTGTGCCTCTCACGGTTGAAAGAGTGGCCGCCTTGACTCCCGTCCATTCTTCGAGTGATAGCGGTCGACCTAGTTCCTGTTCCTTTTTTTCCACTTGCTGTTCAATCGCGGTATTCATAAACATCGCCAAAATAATCGGGGCTGGACCGTTAATCGTCATGGACACCGAAGTAGACGGATGACATAAATCAAAGCCATCATACAGCTTTTTCATATCATCTAATGTACAGATGCTTACACCACTTTCCCCAACTTTGCCGTATATATCTGGCCGATAATCCGGGTCCTCCCCGTACAAAGTAACCGAGTCAAACGCCGTACTCAAGCGCTTCGCATCGTCATCCTTCGAAAGATAATGAAAGCGTCGGTTGGTTCTTTCCGGCGTTCCTTCCCCTGCGAACTGACGCTTCGGGTCCTCGCCCTCACGCTTAAACGGAAACACTCCTGCTGTGTATGGAAATTCACCTGGTACATTTTCTTTGTACACCCAGCGAATAATTTCTCCATAGTCTTTGTATTTCGGTAGTACAACCTTTGGAATCAATAAGCCAGACAAGCTTTTTGTTTTTAAAATCGTAACGATTTCCTTGTCTCGAATCTTGGTCACGAATCGGTCAGAGCTATACAGCTTTTGTTTTTCCTCCCAAGAAGATAATACCTTTTGGGTTTCTGCAGTAAGCTTCTCCTCCACTTGAGCTTTTAGTTCTTCTAACGCCTTTATCGCATCTTCACTCGTGCCTGTTTCTGTTAAAGTATCAATCGTGCCTTCTATTTGAAAAAGCTTTCGAGCGAGATTTGCCTGGTCCTCCGCTTTTTTATGGTAGCCTCGAACAGCATCTGAGATTTCACGTAAATAGTAGCGGCGATCAGTAGGAATAATGACGCTCTGCTTTTCTACAAGAGCATTTTTTGTAAAAGTAGTCGAGAAAGAGGATCCCGTTTTTTCATTCAATGTTTCAATCAATGCCGCAAACAGAGCATTTGTGCCCGAATCATTGAACTGACTTGCAATCGTCCCGTACACTGGCATGTCATCCAGCTCTTTTTCAAAAAGCATGCGACTCCGCTGATACTGCTTTTGTACTTGTCGAAGAGCATCTTCGGATCCTTTTCGCTCAAACTTATTGATGACGATTAAATCCGCGTAATCGATCATATCTATTTTCTCAAGCTGTGATGGGGCACCGAACTCACTTGTCATGACGTACATAGATACATCACAAATTTCCGCGATCTCTGCATCACCTTGGCCAATCCCACTCGTTTCAACGATGATGAGATCAAAGCCAGCCGCCTTGACGACCGCAATCGCATCTTGAATCGCAAGCGATAGCTCGGTCTTTGATTGTCTCGTCGCTAAGCTTCGCATATATACTCTTGGGGAAAAAATCGCGTTCATACGGATTCGGTCCCCCAGCAACGCTCCACCCGTTTTTTGCTTAGTCGGGTCAACAGATAGTACCGCGACCTTTTTCTCCGGTACTTCATTAATAAAGCGACGAATCAGTTCATCGGTTAACGAGCTTTTTCCGGCACCACCTGTCCCTGTAATTCCGAGGACAGGTACCGATTTTTGCCGTGCCTTCACCTGCTGCATCACGGTTTCTACAGCAGCGGCGCTTTCTTTGTTTACACCCACCTGCTGCTCGGCAAAAGTAATTAGCTTGGCTGTCGCAATCGTGTCACCCGAATCTAGCTTTGAAAGATACGAATCCACTTCGGTCGTAATCGTTGGATAATCACACTCCTCTAGCATGAGGTCAATCATTCCCTGCAAACCAAGTAATCTCCCATCCTCAGGTGAGAAGATCCGAGCAATGCCATATTGATGAAGCTCCTTAATTTCACGTGGAATAATCACCCCACCTCCACCACCATAGATACGGATATGAGTGGCACCCTTTTCCTTTAGAAGATCATACATGTACTTAAAGTATTCCACATGTCCACCTTGGTAAGAGGAGATCGCAATTCCTTGAACATCCTCTTGAATCGCAGCATTCACCACTTCTTCCACCGAGCGATTATGGCCTAAGTGGATGACCTCTGCCCCACTTGCCTGTAGGATTCTTCTCATAATATTGATGGAGGCATCATGTCCGTCAAACAAGCTAGACGCGGTGACAAATCGGATATGATGCTTATGTGTATACGTTGGTTTCGTACTCATTGTTCTCCTCCCATCCTCGTTATGCCTGAAAACAATAGCTCTGTTTGAAGGGTGATGTATTCCTCAAGTGTGTAGAGCTTTTGAAGTGCCCAGCGTCTGAATCCCCACATTTGTCCTTGAACAAAAATATTATGAGCAATCATTTTCACCTGTTTTTCACTAAGGCTAATCTCCCCATTTTCCACACAGCGGGCAATGACATCTTCAAACATCGCGACCATTTCCATTTCTTTTCTTAGTACATACGGAAGAGCATCCTTGTTCAGTGATTTTGCCTCCTGGTACATGACAAGCACTTCTGATTGAAGCTCATCCATGACGCGAAAATAGTTGGCAATTCCTCGTTCCAAGCTTTGTAACGTTCCCTTTTTCGTATCTAAATCCTTTTGCAACCGCTCCTGCACTTCGTCATAAATATGATCACAGACTAGGTACAACACATCTTCCTTTGTCCGTATATATTCATACAAGGTGCCAATGCTAAATCCGGATGCTTTCGCAATTTCTCTAGTTGTAGTGCGATGAAAGCCCTTCTCTTTAAAAAGCGCAACCGCCCCTTTAATCATCTGGTCACGCCTTTTCACGACGAGCTGTTCATCCTTCACAGAGGCATGAACTTCTCTTTTTTTCATCGATTTTTCTACCCCTTTAGAGAGATTTTCATTTATTTCGTAATCATCCTTGAAATAACAAGCCTCTGGATTTCCTGTGTTCCTTCATAAATTTGCGTGATTTTTGCGTCGCGCATATATCGTTCTACTGGATAATCCTTTGTGTATCCATAACCACCAAAGATTTGGACTGCTTCGGTTGTTACTTTCATCGCCGTGTCACCCGCAAATAATTTGGACATCGCCGATTCTTTTCCGTACGGAAGGCCTTCCGACTCTAGCCATGCCGCTTGATAGGTTAATAATCTAGAGGCTTCAATGCTTGTTGCCATATCAGCTAGCTTAAAGCCGACGCCTTGCTGTTGGGCGATTGGCTTTCCGAACTGCACGCGTTCTTTGGCATAATCGGTTGCGGCATCCAGTGCACCCTGCGCGATTCCGACGGCTTGAGCCGCAATTCCGTTACGTCCACCATCAAGCGTCATCATCGCAATTTTAAATCCTTCTCCCTCAGCTCCGAGCATGTTAGCGGCAGGTACACGGCAGTCTTCAAAGATGATTTCTGTTGTTGGTGACGAACGAATGCCTAGCTTTTTCTCCTTTTTTCCGACCGAAAAGCCTGGAGTATCACTTTCAACAATAAAGGCCGAGGTGCCCTTATGCTTTTGGGTGGCATCTGTTACGGCAAACACGACATAAATATCAGCAATGCCGCCGTTCGTGATAAAGATTTTGGAGCCTTTTAAAATAAAATCATCACCATCTCGACGGGCGGTGGTTTTCATGCCACCTGCATCAGACCCGCTACCAGGTTCAGTTAACCCGTAACCACCGATCTTTTCACCTAATGCCATCGGACGCAAAAACTTTTGCTTTTGCTCTTCACTACCAAACTTATAAATGGGCCAGCCAGCTAAAGAGGTATGAGCGGACAGTGTCACACCGGTAGATGCACAAACGCGAGATAACTCCTCTACAGCGATACAGTAGGCTAAGTAATCACTGCCAATTCCACCGTACTCTTCCGGCCACGGAATCCCCGTCAAACCGAGCTCCGCCATTTTATCGAAAATCTCGCGGTCAAATCGTTCTTCTTCATCTCTTTCTGCGGCGGTTGGTGCCACTTCATTTCTCGCAAAGTCACGAACCATCTTACGAATCATTTCATGTTCTTCTGACAATTTGAAATTCATCCTGTTCTCCTCGCTTTTTCAAAGTCTATAAATGCTTGCTAATAACGATACGTTGAATTTCGCTCGTTCCTTCGTAGATTTCGGTCACTTTTGCATCCCGGAAAAAACGCTCAACTGGGTAATCCTCTGTATAGCCGTAACCACCGAACACTTGAATGGCCTCCGTCGTTACCTCCATCGCCGTTTTAGTGGCAAATAATTTCGCCATGGAAGCTTCTTTTCCACATGGTTGCCCCAGAGAACGGAGCTCGGCTGCTCGATAGATTAATAGTTTTGAAGCTTCAATATTCGTTGCTATATCAGCTAATTTAAATCCAATTCCTTGCTGATGGGAGATCGGTTTTCCAAACTGGATACGTTGTTTCGCGTAGTCGACAGCTGCCTCATAGGCTGCTTCGGCAATTCCAAGCGCTTGGGCCGCAATGCCGATTCGTCCAACCTCCAAATTTCCAAGTGCTATTTTGAAGCCTTGGCCTTCTTCACCCAGTAGGTTTTCTACTGGCACCTGCATATCTTCAAATGTAAGCTGAACGGTTCTTGACCCGTGCAAGCCCATCTTGTGCTCATCTTTCCCGATCACAAGTCCTGGGGTATCTTTTTCAACGATAAAAGCCGAGATTCCCTTGCCTTCTATTGTGGCAAACACAATGTAAATATCTGCCTCCCCACCATTTGTAATAAACACTTTTGAGCCGTTTACGACATAATGATTCTCTTTTTTGACGGCACGTGACTTTAGGCTCGCAGCGTCAGAGCCAGCACTTGGTTCGGTTAAGCAAAAGGCGCCCAAGTATTCCCCACTTGCGAGCTTAGGAACGTACTTTTTCTTTTGCGCTTCATTACCAAAGTAAAGAATCGGGTTCGTACCGACTGATGTATGCACAGAGAGAATGACTCCGATTGTGGCACTGACTTTTGAAAGCTCGTGAATCGCTATGATATATGAGGTGAAATCCATCTCCGCTCCGCCGTACTGTTCGGGAACAGGGATCCCCATGAGGCCGAGTTCCCCCATTTGCTTAAGGATGCCTCTGGGAAACTCCCCTTGTTCCATTTTTTCAATAAATGGACTGATCTCGGTTCGGGCAAAATCCTGAACCATCTTTCTCATCATCTGCTGTTCTTCCGTCCATCGTAAATCCATATCATTTCCTCCTGATATAGGGGTAGTTAACTATACTCATAAAATCCGCGACCCGATTTTTTTCCGAGCCAGCCAGCTTTAACGTATTTGCGGAGCAGTGGGCATGGGCGATATTTGCTGTCACCAAAGCCTTCGTAGAGGGTTTCCATAATATACAGACAGGTATCGAGCCCGATAAAGTCGGCCAAGGTGAGTGGGCCCATTGGGTGATTCATCCCAAGCTTCATGACCTCGTCGATGGCTTCCTTCGTTGCTACCCCTTCATATAGAGTGAAGATGGCTTCGTTAATCATTGGCATGAGAATTCGATTGGACACGAATCCAGGGAAATCATTCACTTCAACTGGCACTTTTCCAATCGTTTTTGTCATACCTTCGATGAGTTCATATACCTCGTCATCTGTTGCTAAGCCGCGGATGATTTCTACGAGCTTCATCACTGGGACAGGATTCATAAAGTGCATTCCGATGACTTTTTCTGGCCTTGAGGTTGCTGCCGCAATTTCTGTGATTGGTAGCGAAGAAGTGTTGCTCGCTAAGATCGCATGATCAGGAGCGATTTTATCGAGATCACCGAAAATCTTTGTTTTGATTTCCATGTTTTCCACGGCTGCTTCGATCACTAGGTCAACACCACTTGCGTTATGCAAATCGGTTGAAGGCTGGATGTAGGCTAAAATCACTTCCATTTGATCTTGTGTCATTTTTCCCTTATCGATTTGACGAGCTAGGTTTTTTCGGATGACACCCAGCCCACGCAGAACAAAGTCCTCCGTCAAGTCGTGCAAAATGACATCGTAACCAGCTTGTGCACAAACTTGAGCAATTCCCGATCCCATCTGGCCAGCACCAATGACCATTACCTTTTTGATTTCCATCTAATCCCCCTTTTCTACCATTAGAGTTCTTAAAAAAGGGGACATTCCGTACAAGATGTTCGGAAATCCCCCATAAAAATCTACTGCTTTGGCACCTCAATCATTATCGCATCTCCTTGCCCTCCACCTGAACAAATCGCTGCTATACCGATTCCACCACCGCGTCTTTTCAACTCATACATTAATGTAATGATGATTCTTGCTCCACTTGCACCGATCGGATGACCAATCGCTACGGCTCCTCCATTCACATTGACCTTTTCATGATCCAGTCCTGCAATTTCTGCACTTGCTAAGGCAACCGCTGCAAAGGCTTCGTTGATTTCAAACAAATCAATTTCCTCAACGGATTTGCCGGTTTTCTTCAATAATTCGTTAATCACGATTCCCGGTGTTTTCGGGAAATCCTTTGCTTCTACCGCGACAGCTGCCTGCCCGATAATGTATGCTTCTGGTGTTCTTCCTTCCCGAGTTGCTCGTTCTTCACTCATCAACACCAATGCGGCAGCTCCATCATTCACTCCAGGTGCGTTCCCTGCTGTGATCGTTCCGTCTGAGTTAAACACTGGTGCAAGCTTAGCCAACTTTTCAATGCTCGTATCCTTTCTCGGTGACTCATCAGTCGACACTACAAGTGGTTCGCCTTTACGCTGCGGAATTTGGACGGCTACCATTTCTTCGGCTAAGACACCAGATTCCATTGCTTGAACGGTACGTTGATGGCTTCTAAGCGCCCATTGATCCTGCTCCTCACGCGACAGCTCCATGTCCTTTGCCACACCATTTCCGTATGTTCCCATATGAACACCCGTAAACGTACAAGTTAATCCGTCATACACCATTAAATCCTTTACTGACGAATCACCCATTCGTAATCCCCAACGAGCCTTTGGAAGAAAATAAGGAGCGTTACTCATCGACTCCATTCCTCCGGCAACGATGACTTCTTCATCTCCTAAACGGATAATTTGATCTCCTAACGTCACACTCCGCATGCCAGAAGCACAAACCTTATTAATCGTTTCTGTTTTTACATTCCATGGAAGTCCTGCTTTTTGAGCTGCTTGTCGTGATGGAATCTGACCCTGTCCCCCTTGCAGAACCGTTCCAAAAATCACTTCATCCACTTTTTCTGCTTCCACATCTGCGCGACCAAGTGCTTCCTTGATCACCATTCCCCCTAAATCAGAAGCTGTAAATGAGCTTAAGCTTCCGCCCATTTTTCCAAAAGGTGTACGAACTCCGCTTAAAATAACTGTTTTCCCCATGTTACTCTCCCCTTTTTCGTATTCATTTGTTTGGGTTTTTTCTTTGTTTGATTGATTCTGTGATGTGACTGAACGCTCGCTCAGTATGTGAGGTGGAAAAAAGGAGAACTTGAGTTTCTCCTTTGGAGTAAATTTAGTTTGTAAGCGCTTTATTACCTTCTTCTATTTTACTATCAAAAAAGTTAGAATAGAAATAATTTACACAAAAATCATGTAAATTATTTCTATTTGGTTTATGATACGATTTGTGTCTCTCCAATAACAGCTTTCTCTAATAGCTCTGCCACGTCATAGATTGAAACCGTTTCTTCCACTTCCTTTGCCTTTGTGCCATCTGAAAGCATGGTTAAGCAATACGGACACCCAGATGAAATCACAGACGGTTTAACCGCTAATGCCTGCTCAGTTCTTGCCACATTGATACGATGGCCCGTTTCTTCTTCCATCCACATCAGCCCACCACCAGCTCCACAACACATTCCCGTATCTCTGTTACGAGCCATTTCTACGAGTGTAACGCCTGGTATCGCTTTTAATATATCGCGTGGGGCTTCATACACTTCATTGTAGCGTCCTAAATAACAAGAATCGTGGAACGTGATTGTTTCGTTCACTTCGAACTTAGGCTTTAATCTTCCATCCTTCACAAGCTCAGCAAGTAGCTCGGTATGATGGTACACTTCCGCTTGTAATCCGAAATCAGGGTATTCATTTTTGAATGTATTATACGCATGAGGATCAATCGTCACGATTTTCTTTACTTCGTTCTTCTCAAATTCCTCGATGTTCTTTGTTGCAAGCTCTTGGAATACAAACTCGTTTCCTAGACGTCTTGCTGTGTCGCCCGAGTTCTTTTCCTTGCTTCCTAAGATGGCAAACTTCACACCCGCTTCGTTTAAAAGCTTCGCAAAGGACAAAGCAATTTTTTGACTGCGATTATCATAAGAGCCCATAGACCCCACCCAGAATAAGTACTCAAACTCTTCACCAGACTTTTTCATTTCTTTTACCGTTGGAATGAGAACATCTTCTCTCTCACCGCGCCAGTTTTCGCGCTCTTTGCGGTTTAGTCCCCAAGGATTTCCTTGACGTTCGATGTTTTGCATTGCTCTTTGTGCATCGGCATCCATTTTTCCTTCTGTTAGAACAAGATAACGGCGAAGATCGATAATTTTATCCACATGCTCATTCATGACCGGACATTGATCTTCACAGTTTCGGCAAGTGGTACAAGCCCAAATTTCTTCCTCTGTTATCACATCTCCGATCAAGCTTGGACTGTAAGCTAGACTTGCCGCAGACTCCTGAACCCCTTTACCAGCAGCTGCTAATGCGATTTGATTACCTTTTGTACTGGAAAAAGCAAAGGTCGGAACCCATGGCTGCTTTTGCGTAATGGCGGCACCGTGATTCGTTAAATGATCGCGCATTTTTACAATCAAGTCCATTGGCGACAACATCTTTCCTGTCCCTGTTGCTGGACACATATTCGTGCAGCGTCCACATTCAACACACGCGTATAAGTCGATGAGCTGGTGCTGAGTAAAATCCTCAATTTTCCCCACACCGAAAGTCTCTTGTGTTTCATCTTCAAAATCAATCTTGGTTAATTTCCCTGGCTTTTCTAAGCGATTAAAATATACATTGGCTGGACCCGCAATCAAGTGTGCGTGCTTGGACTGGGGAACATACACAAGGAAAGCTAGTAAGAACAAAAGATGAATCCACCAAGCCACATAGAAAATCGCGATGGAAGCTGTTTCTCCAATCCAAGAAAAAGCTACGCTCACTAATGAGGCAATTGGTTCTGTCCATGAGGCTTCATGAGCATGCCAGATGAGACTCATTCCATTTCCAAGTAGTACAGAAAGCATTAATCCACCGATAAAAATTAACACAAGTCCCGATTTGAAATTTCGTTTCAAACGAACCAGTTTTTCTACATATCGACGATGGAATGCCCAGAAAACAGCAACTAAAATCATTAAAGTGACGATTTCCTGAAAAAATGCAAAACCTGGATACAGAGGCCCTAGTGGCAAGTGCGCACCAGGTACAAGACCTTTAACAATAAAGTCGATTGCCCCAAATTGAACAAGGATAAATCCGTAAAAAAACATCACATGAATAATTCCGCTTTTCTTATCCTTTAATAGCTTTTTTTGACCAAATACATTGACCCAAATTTTCTCGAGCCTTTCCTTTACTCGAGAATCAAACTCAACCTTTTTCCCAAGCTTTATGTACTCGATTCTCGTTTTTACTACATAAACAAACAGACTAACTGCGTAAGCGGTTACAATTAAAAAAGCAATCAAGTTGATCCAAAGCATGGCATTCATCTTTTCTACCCCTTTCTGGCTTACTCGAACTCCCCTTCAAGTAGCACAGGTTTTGCGTGAAAATGGATAATTTTCTGAATAGTATCTACCCCTATTATATAATGAATGATCATTCAGTCAACGTTTTTTTTATCGCAACTTTCTGTCTTCATAGAAAGAACATTAACAGGAGATACTACAACGTACGATCACTCCTGAACCAATGGGATATCCTCTGAAGGGAGAGAATTTGATGAAGATTATTGGTTTCATCCTGCTTGCTTTCATACTCATCCTATTGCTATTGTATGTCGACTTTATCCTCGGCAGAAGACAACATTTATCTTCGATTTATAGAAAAAGTTATCCCATGAGGCAAAGTCATATTGATGTATTTACCAGAGGAGATGCCCTCTTTACTGACTTATTTTCAGAAATCGAACACGCAAACGAGCATATTCATGTCCTTTTTTATATATTAAAAGATGATCCATATGGCCGCAGGTTTCTGCAGATATTAAAAAACAAAGCATTAGAAGGGGTGGAAGTTAGACTGCTCCTCGATTGGGCAGGATGCTTTAGTGTTCCACGTAGAATCGTAAATGAAGCCAAACAAGCCGGCATACATTTTTCGTATAGCCATAAACCGAAATTCCCCTTTCTTTTTTACCGTTCACAAGTTCGAAATCACCGAAAAATTACGGTCATTGATGGAAAACTTGGTTATATTGGGGGATTCAATGTCGGAAAAGAGTATTTAAACGAAGATCCAAAGCTGAACCCTTGGCGTGATTATCATTTGAAAATTATGGGTGAAGGGGTTCATGATCTACAACGTGAGTTTTTAAAGGACTGGGAGGAGGAAACGCAAGAGCATCTTCTGAAGATTCCCACATATTTTCCTGATCCAGTCTCTGGACCGATTCGTCACCAAATTATCCCATCCGAAGGGTTTTACCTCGAAGAAACCTTCTCCGGAATGATTCGAGGAGCTGAGACATCGATTCACATCGGTTCTCCTTATTTCATCCCTAGCAAGCGCATCTTTCAAGATTTGTTGGCTGCATTGGATCGCGGTGTGGAAGTGACCATCCTTGTCCCACAAACTCCTGATCACGCATTTGTGAAAGAAGCCTCGTTTCCTTATTTGCGCACGCTTATTTCCAAAGGGGCCAATGTCTACGGGTATCTCAAAGGCTTTTACCATGCAAAAATCATCATCATTGATGACCGGATTTGTGATTCTGGCACTGCCAACTTTGACAAAAGAAGCTTCTTTTTAAATCATGAAATTAACTGCTATATGTACGATCCAGACATCATCACACATATGAAAGACATATATGAAACGGATATAAAAGATGGAAAAAAACTATCCCTTCATGACTTAACTCATTTAAGCTTCAAGCAAAAAATACTCGAATGGATCGCCCGCCCTATTTCTTATTTTCTTTAGTTAGGAGTTCATATAACCATGAGAATTCGCTTTGGCTATGTATCGACTGCTCTCTCTCTTTGGGAGGCGTCGCCTGCAAGAGCCTTAACCTTTACCCGGTATAAGCAGCTTCCTGCTTCTGAACGCGAGGAAAAACTAATGGCTGTTACGGGTGAAAATATCTTTAATACGTTACGAATGGTATCCTATAATATCGCGCACGGCATTCAAGTGTATCGCTTATCTAGTTCGATCGCCCCTCTTTCTACCCACCCAGAGGTAAACTGGGATTTTGTCACCCCGTTTCGAAAGGAGTGGAAGGAGCTTGGCGATTTAATTCACAGACATCAGATGCGTGTAAGCTTTCACCCTAACCAATACACTTTGTTCACCTCTCCTCGTGAAGAAGTAACAAAGAATGCGGTGATTGATATGGACTATCATTACAGAATGTTAGAAGCGATGGGAGTGGAAAAAGAGGGGGTCCTCAATATTCATGTCGGAGGAGCCTACGGGGATAAAACACAGTCACTAAAACGGTTTCACGGAAACATCCAATCTCTCCCATCCCATATTAAAGAGGTCACCACCTTAGAGAATGATGATAAAACGTACACAACCGAGGAGACCCTTTCTGTATGTCGGAAAGAAGGCATTCGTCTGGTCTTTGATTATCACCATCATATGGCCAATTTGAGTGAAGAGCCTCTGGATACGTTGCTTCCAAAAGTCTTTCAAACATGGGAAGGCCATTCATTAAAACCGAAAATCCATATTTCTTCACCGAAGTCGGAAAAAATGTACCGAGCACATGCTGATTTTGTTGATTTGGAATATATCATGCCCTTGATCGAACTTCTCCGTTCCATGAATGTGGATGTCGACTTTATGATTGAAGCAAAGGCGAAGGATATGGCATGCCTCAAACTCGTAGAAGACATTAGCCGCATTCGGGGGGTGAAACGAGTGGGCGGTGCTGAGATTGAATGGAAATGACCCTCTGTAAGGTCCGACTTATTAGGCTGGGGGATCAGGTTAAGTACCCGCGCTGATGAATAGACGGAGAAATTCCGCTTAACTAGTAATTTTTTTAAAAAAGAGCTTATATAAACGGAGAGATTCCGCCTATTAGCTCGAAAAAATCGAAAATGGGGGGTTTTGCTTTGCATAAGCGGAAAACCTCCCCTTATTTACCCCAAAATGAACTCCATTCAGCGTCTAACGGAAAAATCTCCGCTTATTTTCCTGGTCACACTTACTTATCTCCCGAAACTTTGCAGCCATGGAGTTAACTGTTCAAACACTTTAAAACCTAAATAAATTCCAACAATCCCGGTGATACCCGCTAAAGCAGGTGGAGCCGGAATCGGTAGACGAAAGAGGGCAAAAATAAACCCGACGAAAAAACCTGTGACTAACGATAGCAGGACAAGCTTCATAGAACCCCTCCAAAAATCATTTGTATACTTTAAAGCATTCCCCACAATGCTCCTTTATACTTCGATTTTTGCTCTTCTTGATTGCTCAATAATCTCAGCTATCTTGTTTGTTGCTTCTAAAATCGAATCACTGCAAACAAAAATTTCCGGGTTCTCATAGTCCCCTACTTTATTGCTGTAGCGCGGATCATAATAATGTTCCATTAACAGTCTGATAAGGGGCAAATAATCTCTTTCTTCCACACATCTTAGCAGCTCCGTTTGAAAATCGACTGATTTTATTCTCTTAATAATCATCTTTAAAGCAAGTTCGACCCGTTCATGAAAGGCATCCGTATGCTCGTAAGGCTTTACGTATTGTTCATAAATACGTTCCATTCGTTTTTCAATAGAGGAGTAAACCGTAATATGAAGTCCTTTTAGTTTTTTCTCGGTTAACTCAGGCGGCTGCACTGCATGTCCAATTCGTTTGCTTTCTCCTTCCATAATGAAATAGGGAGAGCCTTTGAGCTTCTTTAAATCTTCAAAAAGAAGAGCATCAAACATCTTTTGGTTATGTGGCGTTTCCCCACCAATCGAGCCAAAAACCGATCCTTTATGGTTCGCGTACTTCTCTAAATCGAGCACTGGATACCCCGCCGTTTTTAAATGCTGAAGAATCTCTGTTTTCCCTGTTCCTGTCATCCCGGTAATGACCACAGATTCAGCAGGAATTAAGTCAGAGATATGCTCTATCACATGCTCACGATAGGCACGGTAGCCTCCCTCGATTCTCCTCACATGAAGCCCAGCAAGTGTGGCAAACGTGGCAACGGATTGGCTTCTCATTCCACCTCTCCAGCAGTACACCATGGGCTCGCGACCAGACTCTTCAATCTTTTGAATTTGAGCAAGTATATCAGGAATTTTCGGACTAACAATCTCCATCGCCTTCCACTTAGCTTCCTTTTGCCCTTCTTGCTTATATAGGGTTCCAATCAAGGCCCGCTCTTCATTTGTAAAAAGAGGAATATTGACCGATCCAGGAATATGGCTATCAGCGAATTCACCTGGTGACCGTACATCGATCGTCGTATATCGCTCTTTATTTTCTAAAAACTTTTCAACTGAACAGTCTCTAATCATGTCTTCCTCCACCTTTAAGTTTCAAAAGAGGCTTCCAATCCGGAAGCCTCTCACTTTTTACATTTTTTCAGGAGCGGAAACTCCGATTAATTTCAGTGCATTCTTTAACGTCGTTTGCACCGCTTTAATTAATGAAAGGCGTGCCTTTGTGCGCTCCACGTTTTCCGCATCCAATACTTTTTCTGCATTATAAAAGCTATGGAAAGTAGATGCAAGCTCATAAATATAGTTCGTCACTCGGTGTGGCATGCGCTTCTCGGCAGCTTCTGCCACTGCTAAAGGAAACTCACCAAGCTTTTTAAGCACTTCAATTTCCTTTTCAGCGCCGATTAAAGAGAAATCAGCGTTCGTATCGTACGTGAACCCATTCTCTTCCCCTTGACGAAGGATGCTACAAATACGCGCATGTGCATATTGAGCGTAGTATACTGGATTTTCATTGGATTGTGATACGGCTAGATCAAGGTCAAAGTCCATATGTGTATCCGCACTTCTCATCGCAAAAAAGTAACGAGTCGCATCTAATCCTACCTCTTCCACTAGATCACGCATCGTAACAGCTTTCCCTGTACGCTTACTCATCTTCATCTTTTCACCGTTTTTGTAAAGGTGAACAAGCTGAATGATTTCCACCTCAAGTACATCTTTTCCATATCCTAATGCTTCGATCGCTGCTTTCATTCTAGGAATATATCCGTGGTGATCCGCACCCCAAATATTGATAAGCTTTTCAAAGCCACGATCAAGCTTATTTTTATGATAAGCGATGTCAGGTGTTAGGTAGGTGTAAGAACCATCCTGCTTAATAAGCACGCGGTCTTTGTCATCTCCTAGATCGGTTGAACGGAACCAAGTGGCTCCATCTTCTTCGTAAATATAGCCATTTTCACGAAGCTTGTCTAAAGCTACATCAATTTTTCCATCTCCATAAAGAGATGTTTCTGAGTACCACACATCAAATGGCACGCGGAAGTCCTCAAGGTCCTGCTTCAGCTTAGCCATTTCCTCTTTTAACCCATAGCTACGGAAAAAGTCAAAGCGCTCTTTCTCATCAACATTCACGAACTTGTCGCCATACTCCTCAGCCAAACGCTTACCAATTCCAATGATATCTTCCCCATGGTATCCATCAGCCGGCACGTCTTTTTCCATCCCAAGCGCTTGAAAGTAGCGAGCTTCTACCGATAACGCCAAATTATTGATTTGGTTTCCTGCATCGTTAATATAGTATTCACGCGATACATCGTAACCAGCTTTTGCTAGCACATTACAAAGAGAATCCCCAACAGCCGCACCACGAGCATGTCCAAGGTGAAGATCTCCGGTTGGATTCGCAGACACAAACTCGACCTGAATTTTTTGCCCGTTTCCAACCGTTGTTTCCCCGTACTTTTCACCAGCTGTAAGAATGGTTGGAATTAAATCTGTTAAATAATTATTGTTCATGTAAAAATTAATAAATCCAGGACCAGCGATATCAATTTTTTCAATCGATGCCTTGGATTGATCAAAATTTGCCACAAGCGCATCCGCAATCGCACGCGGTGCTTTCTTTGCTACTCTCGCTAGCTGCATCGCCATATTGGTCGAGTAGTCCCCATTTGCTTTATCCTTCGGCGTTTCTAAAATCACATCTGGAAGCTGCTCCTCTGTTGCTAGCTCAGCTTTGATAACAGCCGCTCTTATTTCCTCTTTAAGCTTCAATTGTACCTGTTCAACGATATTCAACTTTATTCCTCCTCAAACACGATTTGCAATTTGTATGTACCTGCTTTTGAGCCTTGTATTGAAAGGTCGTATAAAACCTCAATCCTTCCATTACTACTCTCACTGTTCCATCTATGCTGAAGTTCTTTTGTATCTGTAATCATTAGCAGCTCTCCAAATGGAGTTGTATAACTGCCACGATGCTGTTTCTTTTCTTCTAACAGCATTCGCATCTTAATCGAGCCACTTCTCATCAGAAGAATTCCATCATCCGTGAGCTTCATCGTCGTCTTCATCGGCCCCTCTTCCGTACTTTCCTCGTATTGAAGGTAGCCGCTCGCATTCTTTACATAGTATCGACCAAAAGTTGTGAGTTCAAAAGTTTCCTTTTCCCCACCATTCTCAATCGTCGTATGTACCTTAATTTTAACGGGAATTTGATCCGCTGGTTGAATCGGCAACGGCCATACACTTCCTTTTATCATTGCATTCTCTATAACTTAATAATTATAAAGATTTTGGTGGGGGAACGCAAGGTGTGATGCTACGATTTAAGGTGGCGGTATGCCTCTTATGACCTTATTGGAGTGGTCGCACCTTGTTTTCATGTCATAAGTTCGTTTTTATGACGTATGCAACCTTGTTTTTAGTCCATCTAATGTCATAAAAAGAACTTTATGACATTAGAGCAATGCTATTTTTACTTTTACAGGTCATAACCATTTCTTTTATTAAAAAAACACCCACCAAAACCTGGCAGGTGCACGATTCCCATCCTTATTTCACCCATCCAAGAATCATTTCACGGATGAGTTTGCTTGCTGTGTTTGCTGTTTGTTCTGAGTGGTCGTAAATTGGGGCTACTTCTACTAAGTCTGCTCCCACTACATTCACTTCCGAGCGTGCAATTTCGTGAATGGAAGCTAGTAGCTCTCTTGAAGTGATTCCACCTGCATCAACTGTACCTGTTCCTGGTGCATGCGCAGGGTCAAGAACATCGATATCAATTGTTACGTACACGGGACGTCCCGCTAATGTTGGCAATACTTTTTTCAAAGGCTCAAGCACTTCGAACGGAGAAATATGCATGCCCACTTCCTTCGCCCATTGGAATTCTTCTTTCATGCCGCTTCGGATCCCAAATGAATACACATTTTGTGGCCCGATTAAATCTGCGACCTTACGAATTGGTGTGGAGTGAGATAATGGCTCTCCCTCATAGTTCTCACGAAGGTCTGTGTGTGCATCCATATGTATGATGGCTAAATCCGGATACTTTTTCACCATTGCTTTAAAAACGGGCCAAGAAACTAAATGCTCTCCACCCATGCCAAGTGGAAATTTCCCTGCATCAAGCACCTGATCAACGAACTCTTCAATCATATCTAAACTGCGCTGTGGATTTCCGAATGGAAGTGGAATATCTCCCGCATCATAGTATTTCACATCTTCTAGCTCACGGTCTAAGTATAAGCTGTACTCTTCTAATCCGATGGACACCTCACGAATACGCGCTGGACCAAAACGAGATCCTGGGCGGTAACTTACTGTCCAGTCCATTGGCATTCCGTACAATACCGCTTTACTTTCCTCAAAGCTTGGATGGCTTTTAATAAACACATTACCTGAGTATGCTTCATCAAAACGCATTTTGTTTCCTCCTTTAAATTAAGAGGGGGTCAGTTTCATATCCGCCAGCTGGTGTTACTACGTAACAAAGGCTTCCTTCAGTCGGAAACTGCCCCCCCACATTCTAATCCTTCCACAGTAAAAAACGGAGAGAATCTCCCCCCGTCTTATTTATTATTAGCCTTCGATTAAATCTTTAACAAACTTCGGTAGCACGAATGCTGCATTGTGAAGTTCTTTTGTGTAATACTTAGTATCAATATCATGGAAGCGCTCTTCAGCTACTTCAAGTGGATCATGCTTCTTTGATCCTAAAGTGAATGCCCACATTCCGCTTGGATAGGTTGGGATGTTTGCGATGTAAAGGCGAGTGATCGGGAAGATTTCCTTTACGTCTTTTTGTACCGAACGAATTAAGTCCGCTTTGAACCAAGGGTTATCTGATTGTGCAACGAAGATTCCGTCTTCTTTTAACGCCTTAGAGATTCCTGCATAGAAACCTTTTGTAAATAGGTTTACTGCTGGACCAACTGGCTCCGTTGAGTCAACCATGATTACATCGTATACGTTTTCTGCTGTAGCGATGTGCATAAAACCATCATCCACTTTTACTTCTACGCGTGGATCATCTAGCTGTCCTGCGATCTCTGGAAGGTACTTTTTAGAGTACTCAATTACTTTTCCGTCGATTTCAACAAGTGTTGCTTTTTTCACGCTTGGATGCTTTAACACTTCACGAATAACTCCACCGTCTCCGCCACCAACAACTAGTACGTTTTCTGGATTTGGGTGAGTGAATAATGGAATATGCGCAACCATTTCGTGGTATACGAACTCGTCTTTAATAGACGTCATTACCATGTCATCTAAAAGAAGCATATTGCCCCATTCTTCTGTTTCTACCATATCTAACTTTTGAAAGTCTGTTTGCTCCGTATGTAATGTGCGCTTTACCTTCATTGTGATACCAAAATTCTCAGTTTGTTTTTCCGTAAACCAAAGTCCCATTTACGCCATCCTTCCTTATTTAAAAAATATCTATCGGTTTCAATACTAATTTCCTGTATTGTTATTCTTCCCCAAAAAAACTCAAACATGAGAAAAAGTATAGATGAATCTAGCAAAATTGCAAGAAAAAAATTCTTTTTTTAATAGATAGGCGTTTAAAACAGCCTCTTTCTTTTCATACTAGTAAGAAAGATGGGAAAACAGGAAAAATCTATCTGAAGGTGAGGTGTCATCCTTGGAGGTAATTACGGATCAGCGGTTTAGAAGAACGATGAAATACATACGTGCCTTACTCATACTTGGATCAATCGGTCTTGGTTTGCTTGTTTTAGTAGTGACCGGTGTTCTTATATACGCCAAGGTGCAGGGCCCTCCTCCTCTTGCCGTGCCACAATCGTCTCTATATTACTCGGATGATGGGCAAGTTATCGGTGAAAGCAATAATGGAGAAAAGAGATACTGGGTAGGAATCGATGAAATTTCTCCCCATTTAATTGAAGCAACCGTAGCGATAGAGGATCGATCCTTTTACAAGCATAACGGATTTGATTTTAAACGAATTGCTGGTGCTGCCCTTGCTGACCTTAAGGCAATGGCCAAAGTTCAAGGTGCAAGCACGATTAGTCAGCAGTATGCCCGGAATCTATTTCTCGAGCATGAAAAAACGTGGAAACGTAAGCTGCTAGAAGCACTCTACACGATTCGAATTGAAATGAATTATACGAAAAACGAGATTCTCGAAGGTTACTTAAATACGATCTATTATGGAAAAGGAGCATATGGAATACAAGCAGCCAGTCAGTATTATTTAGGAAAAAATGCCGCTGACTTGACTCTAGCTGAGGCATCTATGCTAGCTGGAATTCCAAAAGGTCCAAGCATCTACTCTCCTCTTATTTCTGAGGAAAATGCGAAGAGTCGTCAAAAAATCATTTTGGATTCTATGGTAAAAAGCAAATACATTACTGAAGCTGATGCCAATGCAGCGATACATGAGACGCTCTCCTTTGTTGGTGAGCATTCCCATGCGGTGACACAAATTGCTCCGTATTTTCAGGATGCTGTCAAGCAAGCATTAAAAAATGACTTAGGTTTGGATGACCGGACGATTGAGCTTGGCGGACTACGTGTATATACAACACTTAATACTGAACAGCAGGAGTTAGCAGAGAAAAATGTTTCCACTCATATGGCAAAGGATTCTGAATTGCAGGTAGCACTCGTGTCGATGAATCCGAAAAACGGGTATGTTAAGGCGATGGTAGGCGGAAGAGATTATGTGGAAAGTCCGTTCAACCGTGCCGTTCAAGCGGTCCGTCAACCAGGTTCGACCATCAAACCACTTCTTTACTATGCGGCAATATCCCAAGGATTTACGCCCGCATCATTAGTGCGAAGCGAAATGACGACCTTCCGATTTGACGATAACCGAGCGGAGTATACACCACATAATTTTAATAATAAGTATGCGGGAAAAGAAATCACGATGGCACAAGCGCTAGCCCTTTCCGATAATGTGTATGCAGTTAAAACACATTTATTTTTAGGAGAAGACACACTCGTAAAAACAGCCAAGCAATTTGGGATTACGACTCCAATGGAAAAAGTACCGTCATTGGCACTTGGGACTAGTGGGGTTAAGGTGATTGATATGGCCAATGCCTATAGTTTGTTTGCTAACGGTGGGAAAAAAGTAAAACCGGTTCTTATTAAAAGAGTGGAAGACCATCGTGGGGAAGTCATTTATGAGTACGAAAAGGAAAATGAGCGTGTATTAAAAGCTGATGAAGCATTCGTTATGACTCATATGATGACAGGGATGTTTGATAAAAAGCTCGATGGCTATTCCAATGTGACCGGGAGCTCCATGATCAATGATATGACACGGATTTATGCGGGAAAGTCTGGCTCCACAGATTCCGATAGCTGGATGGTCGGTTTTTCTCCTCAGTTAGTGACCGCGGTATGGACAGGTTATGACCAAGGAAACCCGATTGAAATCGTGGCCGAGAAATCGTACGCGAAAAACATCTGGGTCAACTATATGGAGGACGCATTAGCTGATGAGCCGATTAAAAACTTCAAAGCCCCTAAAGGAACCGTTGGAGTATATATCGACCCTGAAAGCGGCCTATTAGCAACCGACGACTGCCCGATCAAACGACTCACCTATTTTATTGAAGGAACAGAACCAACCAAGCACTGCATCAATCATCTAGAACATGATGCCGAAAAGCCAACCGAAAAGAAAAAAGAAGAAAAGAAAGAGAAAAAGACGTGGTATAAGAGGATTTTTGATTGGAGCTAACAGGTTTTCACCTGAGTTGGCTCCTTTTTATTTGAAATTGCGGTTTTTCGAGGCCTCTTATAAGGAAAATGGGGGAATTTTTTTCAGGATAATTGCGATTTAACAGATTTATTTGCGATCTTCAGATTTTATTTGCGATTTCAAAAATTTATTTGCGATTCTCAGATTTTATTTGCGATTTCAAAAATTTATTTGCGATTCTCAGATTTTATTTGCGATTCCTGAAACTTATTTGCGATTCCTGAAACTTATTTGCGATCTTCAAAATTTATTTGCTCCAGTTATTTGCGGTTCACCCTACTTACTTGCGATTACAGGCCATCGCCACAACCCATCACTATTCAAAAAATACGAAAAAGCCCCGAGTCACATGTACTCGGGGCTTTTTCTGTCCTAGTGCTATAGCGTGTTATCGCTGTTTAAAGTTTACTTTTTTTAACGGAAAACGGCAAGTATTTCCTTACAATTTGTTAAAAAAACCTTTTTGGAATAATTTTCTTACCCTTGAAGATCAGCCTTCAATTTCTCTTCTGATCTCTCCCACATACCCGCGTCATGATTTTTCAAAAATTCAGCTAAAATTCCTTTTGAGCGACTATCCATATGGTCGACGATAATATGACGTTTAATCGACTTATCCATACGATTCACATGCTCTGGTAGTGACTTATAGCCACGACGAATTTCACGATCTACGGTCATTTCACAAGCGGTCACACCCGCATAATAAGGTCCTTCCTGCTTTCGGTCAATCGTGACCCATACCAACCAGTACGGCTTTGCATTTGGAACTTCTTCCTTTGTTTTTAAAAACTTAATCCCTTTTTCCACCACACTTCTTGCATGCATGGCCCCAACATCAATGACCGCGTCCCCTGCATCCACATCAATAATAACCGGTGATACATTATCTAGGGTTAGAGCTCCAACACCAAATCCTCCATGTCCCTCAGTTGGATCACTTTTAATAATATTAAAGCCAATATTTTTCTTCTTTTTTTCTTCCATAAAAATGAACGCCTCCTACAAAAATAACTGATAAAAGAACTGATCTAAAGTCGAAAGAATCGACGGAACGACAGTGGAATACAATGGGTCAATCGTATATTGATCAAGTGGAGTAATAACTAAAATAAGAAAGATTAGTGCTCCATATTGCTCATACTGTGTCATTTTCGCCCGTACATTCACCGGTACGAGGTCTTCAACGATTCGGTATCCATCTAACGGTGGGAACGGCAGTAGATTAAACACAAATAAAGCAACATTTAAATACAAAAATATATTAAGAAACTCAAATACGTATGATGGTAGAGTTTCCGCCGCACCAGTAGCCACCAATCCATACAATAACACAAAGCCAAGAATGGATAGCAATAGATTGCTGAGAGGTCCTGCTATCGATACAAGAATACCTGCTAGCCGAGGATTTTTAAAGAAAAAGCGATTCACAGGAACAGGTTTCGCCCAACCAAATCCAATTAAAAAAATTAACAAAGTGCCAAATGGGTCCAAATGCTTCATCGGATTTAGAGTTAGTCTGCCCTGATTTTTCGCCGTATGATCCCCAAACTTATAGGCTACCCACGCATGTGCAAATTCATGGACGGAAAACGCTATGATAAGCGTAATAACCACGTATGGGATCATCTCTAAATCAAAAGCTAAAAACCTAGATAGTTGCTCCAACACGACAACTCCTTTTCGAAGACTCTATTTAGCCAAATTATACATGATATATAGGATAAATGGAAAAATGAGTATTCCTTTCTCACGTTTGGAACATTATGATTATGTATGAAGAACTTACATATCTCTCAAGGAGGCAATCACCATGCCATACGTAACCGTAAAAATGCTAGAAGGCCGTACAGACGACCAAAAGAAAGCTCTTGTGGAAAAAGTAACCGCTGCTGTTGTGGAAACAACTGGAGCACCTGCTGAGAAAGTCGTTGTATTCATTGATGAAATGACGAAAAATAATTATGGAATTGCTGGGAAAAGGCTATCTGACGAGTAAAAATAGAGTTGAGTGTCGGTTGTTATGCATTCTCTTCGCTGGTATTCCTTTGGAATAAAGGCTCGATTCTGCATAACAACCGACAACTTATCGAAAGAGGCTTGGACAAAAAATGTCCAAGCCTCTCTTTTTATACAGGGACTACTTTCCCCTTTAATGCTTCAATATATTCATATGCCTGCTTAATTTCGTCTTCGGTGTATTTTTGCTTGCTCTTTAGAGTAAAGATTTTCTCCTTTACTTCCTCTACTTCTAAATCGTCGAAGAAAAGTACCGTTGATACGAGTTCTAGAAACCTAGCATTCTGGCTATTCATGTCTGTTAAACAATCCTCTAGTGCCGGAAGTTCCACTAGGTTCATATTTAAAAATTCCATTCCCTCATCTGTTAAGGAGTAGCGATATTGCATGTAACCGCCCTTTTTCTCCTTTACCTCGTTAAGAAAGCCCATATTGCATAGCTCCTCTACGCGAAGGGTCAACTCTTCGGAGTAAGGTCCATAAAAGTGAAACTGAAACCTCTCTTGGAAAGGAAAATCTACTTTTTTCGCTATATAAATCATTTTTTGCAGTTTTTTCCGACCAACAATTTCCCCTGCCGCTGCAAAAGCTTGCATTATTTTGGCATGATCCTTTAACAATGAGACCCTCTCCTACTTCATATTTATATCAAGAACCTATCTCATAGGTCTAGTAAGTTGCGAATTTGCTTTTTAATGTTCCTTTTTGATGAATCGTCTTTTAAAAGATCCGCAGGGAAATACAACTTATGGTCCGTTCTTCTTTTCCCTGAAATGGCATCAACGATTTGAGATTCCCTTGAAAGCTCTCTTACTTCTCCATTTTTCATGAGCAGTTGTATCGGCAGGCGTTCTTCTTCCTCACCTGGGCGATAAAAGTCATATGGTAAATCAGACGAAGAATCAACCACTAAATAATACTCCGGGTCAAGACCAGCCTTAGCAAATAAAGTAGAAAGCTCACTTAACTTCTTATACTCTTTTGCTGGGTCAAATTCCACATATTTAAACAGATTGCGATCCATAAAACGGACACACAGGTCACGTAAGATGGGATCCTCTTCCTCTTCCCACATTTGGAAATAATAGAGAATAACCGCTTCATCTAATTTCAAGTAGTCATGAAGGGTAATATTTTCAGCGAATACAGAATAAAAATGAATCGGCTCTTGCTTAAATTGGTAGCCTTTTTGGTACAAATGCTTGGCACGGTGGAGAATCTTGGTCAGAATCACCTCTGCACTACGAGTAACGGGATGGAAGTACACTTGCCAATACATTTGGTATCGACTCATGATGTAGTCTTCCACTGCATGCATACCGCTTTGCTTGATCACGACTTGATCTTCCTTCGGCCGCATTACACGAAGAATCCGTTCCATATCAAAATGCCCATAACTCACACCTGTAAAGTACGCATCACGCTGCAAATAATCCATACGATCCGCGTCAATTTGGCTAGAAATCAAGCTAATCACAAGCTTGTTTGGCGAGGTTTTGGCGATCACCTCAGCGACCATCTTCGGAAAATCCTTGCTTACTTTTGTAAGAACTCTATTTACTTCTGTGTTACCAAGAATGATCTTTTGAGTAAAAGCTTCATGATCGAGGTCAAATACTTTTTCAAACGAATGCGAAAAGGGTCCATGTCCGAGGTCGTGAAGGAGTGCAGCACAAAGTGAAAGCAAGCGCTGCTCACTGTTCCATTCCGGTCGTCCATCAAACACATCATCAATAATGCGACGAATGATTTCATAGACTCCGAGCGAATGGTTAAAACGGCTATGCTCTGCCCCGTGAAATGTAAGATATGTCGTTCCAAGCTGCTTAATCCGGCGTAAACGTTGGAATTCCTTCGTACCAATCAAATCCCAAATCACACGGTCTCTCACATGTACATAACGATGAACGGGATCTTTAAAAACCTTTTCCTCCACTAGCTTTTCCTGTGAATATGCCACTGTAGAATCCCTCTTCCTATCTATCTTTAAACTATTATAACTTGATTCATTCTACAATTCACCCTAAAAAAGGAAAAAATCTACAGAATTTCGACAAAATTAGAAGACAACATTCCAACCTTTTTCTCCCCAAATCGGGTAGTAACATGTCTGATGGGCTGCATTCTCTTCGCTGTTATTTCTATCGAAATAAAGGCTCGATTCTGCATCCCATCAGACAAATTATCAAAGAAAAAAACCACCTATCTTCCGTTCCAATAGGTGATTTTATTTTTTCAGCTTCTTATTAATTTTATCCATTAATTCTTCTTCTGTTAGCGCTGCAAGGGGACGGTTATTCACAAATGCGAATGTTTTCTTTCTCCCTGGTCCGCAGTATGATTGACAGCCAATTTCAATTGTTGCCTCAGGATCGATGTCCTTTAAGCGAGGAACCAACGTTTTTAAATTTACGGCCTGACAATCGTCACACACACGAAATTCATTTGCCATCTATATTACAACCCTTTCTTCGGTGCAAACTAAGCCAATTAAACTCTTTTTAATAATCTAAACGGTATTTTACCGTTTCTTTTCTTCTAATGCAAGCTGTAATCCTTAGCCGATTATCCATAAAAAACCTGTCTATCTAGTGAAATCTCAATTTTTTTCAAAAAAACTCTACTATCCTTGCAATCAATTTGTATAAAACCTGCCACATGTGGTCATGCTTTAACTAAGAACTTGAAAATGTAATTTTCGTTAGGGAGTTGAGTAGAATGAAAGTTAGACAAGACGCGTGGACAGATGAAAATGATTTATTACTAGCCGAAACGGTTTTACGACATGTAAGAGAAGGAAGCACACAGCTAAATGCTTTTGAAGAGGTTGGGGACAAGCTTAATCGTACCTCTGCAGCATGTGGTTTCCGCTGGAATGCCGTTGTAAGACATCGCTATGAAAAAGCATTACAATTAGCGAAAAAGCAACGAAAGCAGCGTCAAAGAATACTAGGAAAAGACCAAGGTGGGAAAAAGAAACTATTATACTCACCACCAGTTCCAACACTAGAAGAAGTTGGTCCCATTGCAGCAGCTGAAGTAGAAACTTATGAAGTACCAAATTTCTCTGAAGAAATGGCCATTGAACCAGCAGAAATCGCGCAAAGCGTTACACAAGTAGCCTTACCAAGCCCGGCAGCATCACAAATGCCATCTTCAAGAGAGATGAATATGGAAACCGTCATCTCTTATCTCCGATCACTAGGTGGGTCCAATATTCAAGTGGATATTTTAAAAAGTGAGAATGAGAGACTGAAGCGCGAAATTGCTTCATTAAAAAGACGCAATGAAGAACTAGAAGGAAAGATAAACCATCTCGAGCAAAATACAGAAATTATCCAAGAAGATTACGAGACATTAATGAAAATCATGAATCGTGCTCGTAAACTAGTGGTGTTAGAGGAAGAAGAAGAACGTCCTGCCACTAAATTTAAGATGGATCGAAATGGAAATCTTGAAAAAATCGCAGAATAACGAAATGCGGAAGCGCCCGTATAGTGACGTATGGACTGGAGCACTCTGACTGAGATAAAGGAAACACGGAGAGCGTAAGCGTTCCGATGTTGACTTATCGTAGGGAAGAGAGCGAAGTACACTAGTCGCTGGGCGCTGGAGCTAGACACTGTTCAAAGTTCAAAAATTTATATTTTCTTTTAAACATAGAGACTTATTTTGGGAGAGTAGGCAATAATATCTCTTAGTTGAAAAGCCGTACCTGCATAGGGTACGGCTTTTGTACTTCTCTTTATTCATTCGCCTCAACTAAAAATTTATCATTCCGCTCTACCACTCTTAAGACATAAGAATCAAGCATTTGCAATTCTTCGTCCGTTAACACTCCTGCCTGTAAGAGTCCTGCCTTCTTTTTCAAGGTGAGCAAGAGCCTTAACATCACATCTTGAACCGAAAGTGAAACACCAAACAACTCAGACAAAGAGGCCATGACCTCTGGCTCTATTTTTGGATAAGAGAACTTCGTCTCCTCCCCTTGAATGGCCCGACTGTAAAACTCTTGTATGACCTTGGCACGTTCGCTTCCACTTCCCGTAACGCAAAGATAGATTTGTACTGCCACGCCGCCTCGTAAACGTCGCTGGGAGATTCCAGCAAACTTTTTTCCAGCAATGCTTAAGTCATAACTTCCTGGACAGTAAGAACCTACAATTTCACGAGCCTCAATCGAACGGTCAAAATCAGCAAACATCTCTTGAACAAGCGTCCACATCGCATCATATCCTCGATTGATATCGATTCCCTTTTCCTGTTCTGGGAGAATAATTGATAGATTTAGAACCCCCTCATCAAGTACAACAGCTAATCCACCTGAATTACGAACGATATACTCGTAGCTTTGGTCTTTCAAGTACTCTAGTCCATCACTTATAAAAGGCAATCTAGTATCTTGGATTCCGAGTACGATGGTATCAGCATGAACCCAAGCTCGAACCGTTGCAGGTGCTCCCTTTGTACCAATCGAGGCGCAGAGTGTATCATCATACCCGAACGAATGAAGAGCACTCATATGAAGTCCCGTACTTGATTGATCAATTATTCGCCATATAGGCTGGTTTAATAGCTTCTGCGCTTCTTCCATCGTTTCCGTCACCTCTTGTTTTCTTGCCTTTATTTTACCATAGAAAAGAGCCAGCTAAAAAACTGGCTCACAATCATTATTGACTTAATGCTTGGGCAGCTGTGATTAATGACAGCTTGTATACATCTTCTTCATTACAACCGCGAGAAAGATCATTTACGGGGCGGTTTAAGCCTTGTAAAATAGGTCCAACCGCTTCAAAGTTTCCTAAACGCTGTGCAATTTTATACCCAATATTACCAGCTTCTAGGCTTGGGAAAACAAATACGTTCGCATCCCCTTGAATCACTGAGTCTGGAGCTTTTTTCCTTGCTACAGAAGGAACAAATGCAGCGTCAAATTGGAATTCTCCATCTAATACTAGAAGAGGATCTCTTAGCTTTGCTTCTTGAACAGCAGCAGATACCTTTTCCGTTTCTGGAGATTTCGCAGAACCCTTTGTTGAGAAGCTTAGCATCGCCACTCTTGGCTCGATATCAAACATTCTTGCTGTTTTTGCACTTTCTACTGCGATTTCCGCTAAGTCTTGTGCATCTGGCGCAATGTTGATCGCACAATCTGCAAACACATACTTTTCATCTTCACGTACCATAACAAATACACCTGATGTTTTACGAACGCCTTCTTTTGTTTTGATGATTTGAAGCGCAGGTCTTACCGTATCAGCCGTTGAATGGGCTGCACCACTTACTAGTCCATCCGCTTTGTTTGAATAAACAAGCATCGTTCCAAAGTAATTTTCATCAAGTAAAATCTTGCGTGCATCCTCTTCAGTTACCTTCCCTTTTCTTCTCTCGATAAAGGATGCCACTAGCTCATCCATCATCGCAAATTGACTTGGGTCGTAGATTTCAGCCTTCTCTAGAGACACGCCTAATTCTTTCGCCTTCGTTTCAATTGCTTCTATATTTCCTATTAAAATAGGCGTTAATACATTCTCTTCAGCTAAACGTCCAGCTGCACTAATAATTCTTTCGTCTAGACCTTCAGGAAAAACGATCTTAATGTTTTGTCCACTTACTTTTTCCTTCAGTCCTGTAAATAGGTCGCTCATGACGAATCCTCCCTTATGTACTATACCTTTAGCATACGCTTACCACATAAAATTTCAACTATTTCACAGATTGTTACCGTTTCCACCTAAAAAGTTTTTGTTTTCTGAATAATCCACAAAATACTTATCTTCTTTACTATCTGCAATTCTCATTAAAAATATCCTTTTTTAATCATACCATCGTGAAAATTCAGGTTTTATTCACACGTTTCCTGGTGAAACTATGGTATAGTATGTTTTGTACATTATAATAATTCTAATGAGGAGTGAAACAAATGGCAGAAGCAGCACAAACCCTTGATGGCTGGTATTGTTTACATGACTTCCGTACAATTAATTGGAGTGCTTGGAAATTACTATCAAGCGACGACAGACAAACCGCTATTCATGAATTTTTAGGTTTAGTAGAAAAATGGAATGCCACTCAAGATAAGAAAGAGGGCAGCCATGCTTTATATACAATTGTTGGTCAAAAAGCTGATTTTATGATGATGATTTTACGCCCAACGATGGAAGAGTTAAATGAAATCGAAACAGAATTCAGTAAGACCATGCTTGCGGAATATACCATTCCAGCTCATTCATACGTTTCTGTTGTTGAGCTAAGCAATTATCTTCCAGCTGATCAGGATCCTTATCAAAGCCCTGAAATCCTTGCTCGTTTGTATCCAACTCTACCAAAAGCGAAGCATGTGTGCTTCTATCCAATGGACAAGCGTCGCCAAGGCAATGACAACTGGTATATGCTACCGATGGAAGAGCGCCGTACAATGATGCGCAGCCACGGCATGATCGGTCGACAGTATGCAGGAAAAGTGAAGCAGATTATTACAGGATCTGTTGGCTTCGACGATTACGAATGGGGCGTAACACTGTTCTCAGATGATGTACTACAATTTAAAAAACTCGTATACGAAATGCGCTTCGATGAAGTTAGTGCACGTTACGGTGAATTCGGTGCCTTCTTTGTAGGAAATTTATTAGAAATTGATCGTCTACATAGCTTCTTACACGTTAATTAAATTATGTTTGGCCCTCTAGCTTCGGCTAGAGGGTTTTTTGTATTACCTAGGAATAAAAGAATTTCTCTTCACATACGAATGAATTAGTGAGCTTTTCCTTTTAATTGACCCTTTCATCTCACCACAGAAGGTACAACACGAAGAGAGGTGAAATTTATGGGTGTGATCCCTTACACAGAAGAACATGTAAAGCTGTTGGCCCGATTAATTCGAGCTGAAGCGGAAGGTGAAGGAAACTTAGGTATGCTAATGGTTGGAAATGTTGGTGTGAATAGAGTTAGAGGACAATGTCTGGATTTTAAAGACATACGCAACTTGCAAAAAATGGTTTTTCAGCGTCCTGGTGGTTTTGAGGCAACCATCAAGGGCTATTTTTACCAAGCTCCCCGGGAAAATGAAATCAAACTTGCTAGACGCGTGATAAAAGGGGAACGTTTCCATCCTGCCTCCAATTCTTTATGGTTTTTCAGACCTACAGGTTCTTGCCCTGCCCAATGGTATAACCAATGGAATACAGGCCGGCATAAACAGCACTGCTTCTTCAGTCCATCTCAGCAGGATTGTCCGAAAGTATATTAAATGTGTTTACTAATGGAGGGATTTTCTTTGTCACAAAATTATGATCCAAATGCTTTTTACAGACAAACAGGGTATCAACAACCTTATTTCGGAGCCCCTGTCCAGCCCACTGCACCAAAATATCCGACAGCAGGCCAAGTAGCAGGCGCTGGAACCGGTGTGCCTACATACGGTGCACCACCACAAGCATATCCTACTATGCCAGCGGGCTCAACGATTCCACCAGCAGGCGCTGTTCCTGGATACACAGGTGCCTTTAACGCGCCATCAGCTGGTCCTCAAGTACCAGGTATGCTACCGCTTGAGGAGTCATATATCGAAAACATCTTCCGCCTAAACAAAGGAAAGCTAACTACCGTTTACACCAATTTTGACGGAAACGATGAGGGTCTATCTAGAACCTTTAAGGGAATTATTGAAGCTGCTGGCCGCGACCATTTAATTTTAAGTGACCCGCAAACAGGAATGAGATATTTAATTCCGATGGTCTACTTCGCGTACGCAACATTTGATGAGGAACTTGAGTATGATTATCCTGGCTATGTTCCTGGATTAGCTTCTTATCCGCCCCGCTAATAACATATAAAAACAGGAGCATCCTCCAAATGCAGGATGCTCCTCGTTGTTTACAAATATTTTACCGCTGCTACTATGATTAAAATCCATGCAGCTAAAAACGACAAGCCTCCTAATGGTGTAATCGCACCAAGGATGCTTATTTTCGTTAATGTCATGACGTACAAACTACCTGAGAAAAGAATGATACCAATTAACATCATCCAGCCTGACCATGATAAAAGCGAATTAGCCGGCAAGCGTCCAAGCAACACACCTACAATCAGTAATCCGGTAGCATGAAACATTTGATACGTTACTCCCGTTTTCCAAATCTCTAAGTATTTTTGCTCCACTCGACCTTCTAGACCATGTGCGCCGAAGGCCCCTAATGCTACTGCTAAAAAAGCATTAATGGCACCAATAATAATAAATGTTTTCAACCTCTCCACCCCATTATGTTAAAAATCAAACAGTGAATCTCCATTACTTTCATCATCTATTTGCAGCTTTTTCGGCTGTGTTTGAAGGGGTGAAGGAGTTAGAATTTGCTTCTCGTTTGTTGGAATAATAGGATTCGCTCGCGGTAGCTCACGTGTGGTCTCACCCATTTGACTTTCAAGGACAAGCTCGCATAACGTTTTAATCGCTTGAACTCGTTCTCTCACTTGTGAGTTTGTTCCACTTGATTTGGCTGCCTGCAGCTCCTGGTCCATTTTTAAAAGTAGCTTTTGCACACTAATATCCAATTCGTTCACCTCATACCCTTGTCTACCCTATAGTATACGACCTGTCACGGATTTTTCCAAAGAATAGCGTTACTTTTTCTCAAAACGTAGGCAAGCCTGTCCCGAAGCCTTCATTACTTCAACCGACGGAAGCTGCCTGGTTTTAAACCCAAATGCTTTACATCCTTTTGGAAAATGAGGGTCCCAGGTCACGTAGAAATACTGACACTTAAAGCAGTCCTTTTTTTCCACCTTCATGTGATCCACCTTTTTCATTTAATTGTCCAATCAATCTCTGTGTAGCCGTTCTCTTTCAGCCAGCCATTTGCCTTTGAAAACGGTCGGCTCCCAAAGAAACCACGATGAGCTGAAAGCGGGCTTGGATGAGGAGCTTCAATGATAAAATGATGATCGGAAATCAACTTCTTTTTCTCTTGTGCTGGTTTCCCCCATAACAAAAACACCATCGGTTTCTCTCTCTCACTAAGCTTTTTAATCACTGCATCGGTAAAGATTTCCCAGCCTATTTTTTTATGAGAATGTGCCTGACCCGCTCGAACGGTTAAAACGGTGTTTAATAGAAGAACCCCTTCATCGGCCCATTTTTTTAAATATCCTTGGTTTGGTACGGGGGTGCCTACATCACTCTGCAACTCTTTGAAAATATTTTTTAACGATGGTGGCGTTGGAACACCAGGGAGAACTGAGAAGCTCAGGCCATGAGCTTGCTCTGGTCCATGATAAGGATCCTGACCAAGTATGACGACTTTCACCTGCTCATACCTTGTGTACTGTAATGCAGAAAAGATATGCTCTCTTTTCGGATAGATCGTATACCGTTCATACTCCTCTTCAATCAGGTGTACGAGCTTTGTGAAGTATTCCTTTTTAAACTCGTCCCCGATGTAAGACTCCCAGCCATTCCAATTACTCTTCATACGTGATCACCGCGCGATATCCAAGTGCTGAGAAAAATTCCGTTAATGTTTTCTCTGCATTTTGTTCTGCCACCTGTATGAGTCCTTGAGATAGTGCCTGTTCCTTTATGAGCCCCTTGGCCTCCTCTGCAAGCTCGTAAGCCTCATCCCAATTCACTTCATCCCGAAAGATTCCTTCCACGGAAAACACCTGAGCTTGGTCAAAATCTAGTGTTGGCTCTTGGATAATCGAAGCTTGTGGAAGCTTGATTTCTATTGTTTTTTCTTCTTCATTTACGTGGAGATTGGATGGGGTGATTCCAGTTAAGTCCACTCCCGCTGTAACTGTACCTGGAATAATAAGAAGGAACTTTCTCTTTGTTCCTGGAAGATTCGTACTAATTTCCTTCCCAAATAGCTGATTGTCCTCTTTTTCAATAACTGCCTTTACATACGCCTGTGCTGACGCAAGTGACGACAAGTCTTTTATTTGCTCTATAAAACTACCTTTTTGTACGGTAGCTTGATTGGTTCCTTTTATCGCAAAAACGGCTCCGATTATGACTAGAATGAAAATGGCCATTCCTATTAGCTTCCATGCTAATGATTTCGGAATCACTCTCGCTTTTGATTGATTATGATATTGTAGCTCATTGAATGTTATTGAGGCCGCCATTTGCTGCTTCGCTTCCGTAAGTTCCTTCTGCAAGGCCTCTAATTGCGCCTGTACTTCTTTCTCGTTCATCTTCACCCTCCTTACAAACTTCTAAATTTTATTATAACGGCTGCCGAGGGAATTTGTAGAATTTTGCAGAAAGAAGTCGTTTAGAAGATATTAGTAGATTAAATAAGATGGCTTGTCCTTAATTGAGTAACCAGCAAAAGTGAAATAAGCGGAGAATTTCCGGTTAGATGCAGAATGGAGCCTCGTTTGGGGGTAAATAAGGGGAGGTTTTCCGCTTATGCAAAGCAAAATCTTCTATTTTCGTAGTTTTTGAGCCAATAGGCGGAATCTCTCCTTCTATTTAGGCCTTTTTTAATCATAATCACTATTTAAGCGGAAGTTCTCCGTTTATTTATCAGCTCGAGGCTTAACCTGATCCCCAATCCGATAAGCGCGGCCCCTCTTGAACCTAGATATGGGAATAGAAATGTTAATACATAAAGAAAAGACGTATTCATACGTCTTTCTTGTGTCTTTTAATAAGTAAGCACTCAAAAAGCGTCTCTCCAACTACCAAACTACCCCAACAATCTCTGATAAATCGACCGTGCCTGACTCATATCCTTCGTTCCATGAACAAGTCCTCTTCCGTCTTTAAAAAGAACCACACGCTGCTCGTCCATTTCAACCGAAAGCAAATATGGATTTGCCTTCACCACGTACCCCAGCTGAACTAGACGACTCGATAAGTCCGCTAGATCTAGTTCACTTTGTCGTGGTGGCCGAATTTGCACCGTATCACGACCACAGAGTACCGTTGAGCGTGAAAGATTTTCCTTATCCAAATACGGATACTCGCGAAGTTCGCCACATGACAAGCAGCCTGGATCCTTTCCTTTACCCATTTTCATGTTCGTATACTGATTTCGCCATAAATCAAAGCTTGCGAATGAATCACGAACCGCCTCCCAATCCTCCACAAGAATCTTCAGCACTTCTGCCGACTGATGAGCAATGACCATCTGCACAGCCGGTCCAATGATTCCTCCTGTATCACAGGTCATTCCTTGAATAGGGATTCTTTTCAGCAAACAATTTAAGCACGGAGTTTTGCCTGGAATAATCGTAAAGCTCATGCCAAAGCTCCCAACACAAGCGCCATAGATCCAAGGGATTTTGTACTTTTGAGAAATATCGTTAATGGCCATTCGCGTTTCAAAATTATCCGTCGCATCCAAGATCAAGTCCACATCCGCAACAAGCTCCTCTAAGATGTCAGGCGATGCATCGCCAACAATCGGCACAATCTCAACCTCACTATTAATGGCACGCAATCTCTTTTCAGCTGCAATCGCCTTTGGAAGCTTCTCTCGAACATCTTCTTCTGTGTACAGCTGCTGTCTTTGCAGATTGCTTGCTTCCACATAATCTCGATCCACAATCGTTAGCTTCCCAACTCCCGCGCGCGTAAGCACTTCACCATTTCCCGACCCAAGTGCACCGGCACCAATCATCAGCACATGCTTAGATCTCAGCTTGTCCTGTCCACTTTTTCCAATCGGCGAAAAAAGAATTTGCCTTGAATACCGATCATCCATGCTTCAAACCTCCTTTCTCTGTCCGGCTACTCTTTTCTAATCATCCTCCACTCACAGGAGGTATAAACGCAACCACATCTCCATCACTCAGCACATCTTCGTCACCAGCAAACTCTTCGTTTACTGCTGCCATAACCGTATCCAAATTCACTCCATACTGCTCGCTTAAAATTGCTTTAGCCTCCGCAATTGTTTTTCCAGTAAGGTCTACCCCTACCGATTCTTCTCCAACCGCATCACGCAAATGAGCGAAAAACATGACTTTATTCATTTAGATCACTCTCCTCTGGTTTTCCTTTTGGATAAGCAACCGTTTCAAGTTGATTTCCGATCCATTCTTCTCCGTCTTCCCAATGCTCTTTTTTCCAAATGGGAACGATCTCCTTGATTCGTTCGATTGCGTAACGATTAGCTTCGTATGCATCCGCACGATGTGGAGTAGATACAGCAATAACAACAGCTATATCCGTGATTTCAAGCTTACCTACTCGGTGCGATATCGCCACCTTTGCCCCCGGCCAGCGCTCTTCGATTTCACGTCCAATTTGCTCCAGCTTTTTAACAGCCATGCTCTCATATGCTTCATAAATTAAGTATAAAGTCTTTTTCCCAGCGGTTAGCTCCCTTACCGTTCCAATAAACGTGGTAATGGCTCCCGCTTCCCTTTGAACGACTTTGTCAATAATCGATTGCGTATCAAGGGGCTCTTTCGATATTTCAAAATTCATGTTTGCACCTACTTCCGTTCTATCTTGTCTTAAGATTGTATCATATTCCCTCGCTCTTCTCACAAAACGAGTTCCCATCACAATCTAGCTTTAACGCTTTTTCATACTCTATCTGATTATTCATATTAAAAACATCCGTATTCTTCACTAGGATGCCTTCTCTGCTCAAGATATCTTCTGAAATATAGTTCACATGAAGATTCTGAAACAGGCTCATGATACGAAGCTCGTTCTTCTCTAAAGACTGCGAAACTGCTTGTAAAACATCCTTTCGATATGCACCAAATAGAGGATGCATTCGACCTTCAAGTTTTGGAATGGCTGCTTGATAGTCTTCTAACTCCTCTAGTAAAAATTCCCCCAGGCATGAAGAGATAAACGGCATATCACAGGCCACGATTAAGTTTTTCTCGAACCTGGAAGCTTTAAGTCCTGCTTGTATGCCTGCAAGGGGACCTTTCCCTTTTTGCTCGTCTTCAACCATCGGTATGTTCAAATATTCATAAGTATGAAATGTGTTGGTAACGATGAGTAGCTCATCCGTGATTTTTTCAAGTTCATTTTTAATTCTTTCGATGACTCGTACACCGTCAATCATCATCAATGCCTTGTTTTGCCCCATTCGACTTGATTGACCACCTGCTAAAATAATCCCTGTTCTGCTCAGGCTCTTCGTCCACCTTTCTTTAAGAATATATTCCTCTATTTTAATATGGAAAGAGGAGAAAGACTATTAAGTCTGTTCGCCTTTATTTACAAATTCAGCACAGTTTATCACTAATTTAGGTAACCGAAAGAAAATACTAGAAACATCTGGGAAACTAGACTATGATTAGAAAAATAAAGCTCATAGGAGGTTCAACACAATGACATTAAAAAAGGTAATGACAATCGCTGGTTCTGACACAAGCGGAGGCGCTGGCATTCAAGCGGATTTAAAAACATTCCAGGAGCTTGGCGTGTATGGAATGACCGCTCTAACAACGATTGTAACGATGGATCCGAAAAATCATTGGCATCACCATGTGTTTCCCATTGCGATTGAAACGCTAGAAGCACAGCTTGAAACGATTCTTTCTGTAGGAATCGATGCGATGAAGACAGGCATGTTAGGAACGGTGGAAATCATTGAGCTAGCTGCTAAGGTAATTGATGAGAACCAGCTTCAAACCGTCGTTATTGATCCAGTTATGGTATGTAAAGGGGAAGACGAAGTATTGCATCCAGAGACGACCGATGCTCTTCGTGAAATCCTTGTACCACGTGCAACAGTTGTCACTCCAAATCTATTTGAAGCCAGTCAGCTTGCACAAACCGCTCCTCTTCGTACGATTGAAGATATGAAGCAAGCAGCGGTAAAAATTCATGCACTTGGTGCCAAGTATGTATTAATTAAGGGTGGAAGTAAGCTACATCACGAAAAAGCAGTCGACCTTCTGTTTGATGGGGAGGAATTTACTTTACTAGAAAGTGAAAAAATTGATACCACTTATATTCATGGCGCAGGCTGCACTTACTCTTCAGCTATTACAGCCGAGCTTGCAAAAGGAAAATCGGTGAAGGAAGCTGTTGCTACAGCAAAGGACTTCATTACAGCGGCAATCGCACATGGATTTAAGTTAAATGAGTATGTTGGACCAACAATGCACGGTGCGTACCGTACTTTTGGTGCAAAAGTGAATGCATAATAAAGAGAGCCGCTGGAATAGATTCCAGCGGCTTTTCTCCTTTAGATGTCTAGCTCCAGCGCCCAGCAACTAGTGTACTTTCGCTTTTCTTTATTCAAGGCTGTTTTCGTAAAGATTGTTGTTTTGGAAAAATCCCAGAAGCCGGATTTTTCCCCGCATAACGCTGAGTTTATTGGTCTATTTGGAGAGTAGCACTTTTCTAAGAATGATAAAATCCTAATTGGCTGCTGAAACCTATAGTTTAATTCTGAAAAAGTGTGTATATAGCAACAATGTTTTAGAAAAGAGCCTTATTCAAACATACGACCTAAATTCGCCATTTCAATTGCTGAAACTGCTGATTCCCAGCCTTTGTTTCCAGCCTTTGTTCCTGCTCTTTCAATCGCTTGTTCAATCGTATTGGTTGTTAACACACCGAAAATAACGGGAACGCCTGTGTTTAGTGTGGTTGCCTGTACGCCTTTTGCTGCTTCATTACATACAAAATCAAAATGTGGAGTGGCTCCACGAATAACGGTTCCTAATGTGATTACCGCATCATATTTCTTGCTTTGGGCCATTTTTTGGGCGATTAATGGAATTTCAAATGCACCTGGTACCCAAGCCACATCTACATCTTCGTCAGCCACACCGTGTCTTTTCAGAGCATCTTGTGCTCCGCTAAGTAATTTGCTTGTAATAAACTCATTGAAACGACCTACAATGATTCCAACCTTTAACCCACTGCCAACTAAATTTCCTTCAAAGCTTTTTCCCATCATTAATTCCTCCTAGAAGTGTAGTAAATGTCCTAATTTACTTTGTTTTGTTTTTAAATACTTTTCGTTCTCTTCTCGTGATTGCATTTGGATCGGCACACGATCAACAATTTCCAAACCATACCCCTTTAATCCTTTCATTTTTCGAGGATTGTTTGTTAACAGTCGAATTTGGCTAATCCCTAAGTCTTTTAAAATTTGAGCACCAATCCCGTACTCTCGTAAATCGGCCCCAAAGCCAAGCTCCTCATTCGCTTCAACCGTATCGTAGCCTTCCTCTTGAAGCTTGTACGCTCTTAGCTTGTTCAAAAGTCCAAGTCCGCGACCTTCTTGACGTAAATACAGTAACACTCCTGTACCTTCTTGCTCAATTTGGCTTAAAGCCGAATGTAGCTGAGGACCACAGTCGCAACGATACGAACCGAACACATCACCTGTTAAGCATTCAGAGTGAACGCGAACTAGAATTGGTTTGCTAGAGTCAATCGTTCCTTTTACTAAAGCGACATGCTCTTTGCCATCAATGACATTGGAATATCCCACAGCTCGGAATTGACCAAATTCAGTTGGAAGTTCAATTTCCACTTCTCTTTGAATTAAGCGATCTTCGCGATTACGATACTCAATTAAATCTTTAATGGTAATCATTTTGACATTCAGCTTATTGGCAATCTCTTTTAACTGTGGTACACGTGCCATGCTGCCATCTTCATTCATGATTTCACAAATAACCCCTGCTGGTTTTGCGCCTGATAGCATGGCCAAGTCAACAGCTGCCTCCGTATGACCTGCACGCTTCAGTACCCCGCCTTTTTTCGCTATTAGCGGAAAAATATGACCAGGACGTTTAAAATCAGCAGGTTTTGATTCCGGATTGAGCATTTCTAAAATCGTATCCGAACGCTCAAAGGCGGATATCCCTGTCGTAGAGTTTTTATGATCAATACTTACAGTAAAGGCTGTCCCATGCGGATCCGTGTTTCTAGCAACCATCGGCATGAGCTCGAGCTTCTGAGCTAACTCCTCTTCGATTGGAACACAAATCAGCCCTCTACCATGTGTGGCCATTAAATTGATGACCTCAGGCGTTGTTTTTTCCGCTAACGAAATGAAATCTCCTTCGTTTTCTCGGTCTTCATCGTCACACACGATGATGACTTTTCCATTCTTTAAGTCTTCCAATGCTTCTTCAATCGAATTAAACATATCTTTTCCTCCTTATTTAAACCCATTATCCTCTAGAAATTGAGCCGAAAGAGAAGAACTCTTTTGAATGGTTTGAGTTGCTTGTTTGAATAAAAAATGCGAAATGTACTTACTAATCATATCGCACTCAATATTCACGATATCCCCAGCCCCTTTTCGCCCGATAATCGTTTCCGATAACGTGTGTGGAATCAATGAAAGAAGGAAACTCGTTTCTGACACACCAAAAACCGTTAAACTAGTTCCGTCCACTGTAACAGACCCTTTTTCGATTATATAGTGTAAAAGGTCACTCGATACTTCTATCTCGTAGTACACGGCATTGGCAACCTCTCTCTGTTCTTTAATCACTCCGAGACCATCCACATGCCCCGACACGAAGTGACCACCAAACCGTCCGCCAGCTGCCATCGCCCTTTCCAGGTTCACATGGGACCCTGGTTCTACATCTCGCAAGCTGGTCGCCTTAATCGTCTCCGGCATCACATCTACTGTGAATGCGTTAGACGTGAAAGAAGTGACCGTTAAACATACTCCATTCACGGCGATACTGTCGCCAAGCTTTACATCCGTGAGAATATGATTGGCCTCAATCGTTAGCACCGAAGATTGCCCTGTATTCTTTGTATTGGTTACCAGTCCAATTTCCTCAATAATCCCTGTAAACATTTTTCTTGCCTCCTTCCTTGGTCAAGCTACTTATGTCGCTCATTTTACCTTTTCCTACTTGTAGCATTTCCGAAAATCTCGGGATTCTCTCGTGTAAGACCATATCTATTGCTTATGACTGATAGAGACCGAATTTTCATCCATAAGGGTCATAAACAAGCTTTTATGACCTAAAGCATTCTCTTTTTAAAAGCGCACCTGTCATAAACCATAGTTTATGACCTTTTAACCTGAATCTTCAAATGGCAACAAGTCATAACCACTCTTTTATGACCTTTTGCCTCAAATATTCCTTCATGATGGAGTCATAAACAAAAACAAAACCCCGCACCAATTAAGGAACGGGGTCAGAAAAAAGCCAATGTCAAATAAAGGTCTAAAAATGGGTACACTTCACCCATACACATAAACCAAAATTTTTTTTCCTTCTCCCATCCAGACTTTAACTGTCGGCTCTGGAGTTTCACCAGATCCACCGTTTGAATGAACACTCAAACGGGTCACGGACTAAGAAGCTCTTGCTTCATCACCGCCGGTTGGGAATTGCACCCGACCCCGAAGGAATACTATTTAAATTGCTCTCATTATACCCTAAACATTCCGCAAATGAAAAGCTAAAACTCTTACAGACACAATATTGTTTAAAATCAACCAATCCTACTTTTCGCTTTTCCAGCACGTTTTTAGTAATATATAGATTATTATATGTGTTAAAGAAGTGAAGGAGGAAATAAGATGGAGCTTGTCATAGTGGAAGAAGTTCAAAAAGAGCTAAACCGTCTTGCGAACCAAGATGTGTATATACATTTAGAAACGACAAATGGAGCGTATGCGACTCATAATGATGAATCCTTTTTTTCCTCAGGGGCATTTATTCGCAATGCACTGGTGAAATACGAGATTGGTCAAATCAAAGGAAATGGTCCTTATCGCATTGGCTTGAAGCTGAATATTGGCTGGGTTTATGCAGAAGGAATTACTCATTTTGAAGTAGATGATCAAAATAGATTATTAATGGCTGGACACGATTATCAAGGAAAACTAGCAGTTGCTTTCCAAATCAGTCCAACACCATTTGAGTAGAGAGGAGCGCATCATGGAAAAAGAACGTCAAATTTTAGTCATTTTCCCTCATCCTGACGACGAGGCATTTGGTGTTTCAGGCACCCTTGCTTTGCATATTCAAAACGGGACACCTGTCACATATGCTTGCTTAACGCTTGGTGAAATGGGGCGCAATTTAGGGAATCCACCGTTTGCAACAAGAGAATCGCTCCCGCAAATTCGTAAAGTGGAACTTCAAAATGCAGCCAAATCGATTGGAATCCAAGATTTACGCATGCTTGGATATCGCGATAAAACGGTAGAGTTTGAGGATCCTGAAAAATTGGCCGATCATATGGGGGAAATCATTGCCGATGTGAACCCGTCCTTAATCATCACGTTTTACCCAGGATATTCCGTACACCCTGACCACGATGCAACGGGTGCTGCAGTTGTAAACGCGGTCGGTCGATTAGCTCCAGAAAAAAGACCCAAGCTGCACTGTGTCGCTTTTTCTAAAAACTCGTTGGATGAACTTGGAGCACCGGACATCGTAAATGATGTTACTGCAGTATCTGATCAGAAAATTGCCACGATCCAGGCTCATGCGTCACAAACGCAATTAATGATTCAAAATATGGCTGAAAAGCTTAAAGCAAATGATCCCGACATGATTGCTTGGGTTAATAACGAACGTTTCTGGACGTATAAATTTTAAAAACAATGCCCACAGGATTCCTAGTCTGTGGGCACTTTCTTTATCTGTAAACTTCTTCCGCCTCAAGTACTTCTTTTAACTTCTGTAACTGTCCGCCATCTTCATTTTTAATAATTTTGACTAGCTGTTTTTTCGTAAGGAAGCTTAAAAATCCCCCTGTATTCACTTCGGCCACCATCTCTACCTGGGTACCTTCCTCAATGGCCGAAAATGTATAGTGATAAAGGATTTCTACTCCATTTGAAGTACTTTTTGAAGTAAAGGCCGTTGGTCGATTGAACATGGTTATGTGAACTTCCGCTTGTATATGTCTTCTTCTGACTAGCCTTGTTTCTAAGTAACGGCTTCCATGTCCAACTGGTCCATTAGACAATTTCTCCATATCCGTCACAAACGGCAATAGAGTTGTGGCATTTTCTAGGTTTGATAGATAACTAAATACTTCTTCGATCGGTCGGTGAATGATCTCACTTACTCGAAAATCAGCCATTTATTATGCACCTCGGGACGATTGTTTGTCCTTATTATACTAAAATACCGTAAAATATCTGTCGAAAATATTCACAAAATCTCCCTTTTCATTTGAAAAAGTTTCGCTTATGATTGTAATGAGTGATTACTCACTTTTATTTTAAGGAGGGATACACATGAATCCAATTGTCCAAATTGAACAGGTGACAAAGCACTTTGGAAAGCAAGAAGTATTAAAAGGAATTAGTTTAGATATTAACGAGGGAGAAATTTTCGGATTACTTGGTCCATCCGGCGCAGGAAAAACCACCCTCGTGAAGCAGCTTGTGGGCCTTGAGCTCCCTTCAACGGGGAAAAACAAAGTATTTAGCGTCGTGATGCCTTCACTTGAAATCATTTCAAAAATCGGTTATATGGCTCAGTCGGATGCCTTGTACGGAGAACTAACGGCAAGAGAAAATCTTCAATTCTTTGCTTCTTTATACGGAATAAAAAGAGCCCGTCAAAAGGAAAGAATTCAAGCTTGTATGGAGATTGTTCAGCTAACTGACCATATCAATAAACCCGTTTCCAATTACTCAGGAGGAATGAAGCGCCGCCTCTCACTTGCAATTGCCCTTATCCATGAACCAAAGCTATTAATTTTAGATGAACCTACGGTCGGGATTGACCCTGTGCTTCGGAAAAGCATTTGGGAATCCTTTTATGAGTTAAAAAAGCAAGGAGTAACCATTATTGTCACCACACATGTCATGGATGAAGCAGAAAAATGTGATCGATTAGGGATGATAAGAGACGGACACTTAATCGCTGTCGGTACTCCACAAGCACTAAAAGAAAGCATGAACAGTACGAATCTTGAAGATGCCTTTTTGAGCTACGGAGGTGGAAACTGATGCGCGTCATGGCCCTTGTATGGAGAATTTTAAAACAAATTGTTCGTGATAAACGAACGATGCTACTGCTCATTATGGCTCCCATTCTAGTTTTAACGATGCTTCATCTTGTCTTTAATGGAGATAGCTACTCACCAAAGGTTGGTTTTGTTGATCTTCCCACTCCCCTTGTAGAGCAGCTCGATGATGATGAAGCCGCCATCACCCTATACGATACAGCCGACGAAGCAAAGACGGCCTTAAAGAAACGAGATATTGATGGATATGTGAATATGTCAGGAGCCACTCTTCAGCTAACGTTAGAAGGTAGTGACCCCACCATCAATGGAGCAACGATGAAGTGGTTACAGGAGTCACTGAAGTCCATGCAACCTGACTCCTCCGCCGCTATGCTTGAGGTCAACTATCTCCACGGTTCAAGTGAGATGAGCCAGTTTGACTCGTTTGGGCCCGTGTTGCTCGGATTTTTTATCTTCTTTTTCGTATTCCTTATTGCTGGAGTATCCTTTTTACGAGAACGAACGACCGGAACGCTTGAGAGGCTGCTTTGTAGTCCTCTTCGAAAATGGGAAATCGTGGTTGGTTATGTGATCGGCTTTGGAATTTTCACGATGATACAAGCGACCATTATTGCCTCCTATGCCATCTATGTTCTTGGAATGATGATGGAGGGTGCGTTTATTTATGTGCTTGTCATTACCTTACTCTTATCTTTGACCGCTTTAACATTAGGGGTATTGCTTTCAGCCTTCGCAAACAATGAATTGCAAATGATTCAGTTTATTCCGCTTGTCATCGTTCCACAGATCTTTTTCTCTGGATTGTTTAATCTTGAAACGATTTCAGATTATTTAAGCTGGATTGGTCCACTCACTCCCTTGTACTATGGAGCAGACGCCTTAAGAAATGTTATGATAAGAGGGTATGGGTGGGGTGATATTTCATTTGATTTGCTTATGTTAGCAGGATTTTCACTTCTTTTCATGGTTTTAAACATCCTTGCCCTAAAAAAATATCGTTCTATTTAACAAGGAGTTTATATGTCAGATAATCATATGATTGATGAGATTATAGATAAAAACGAGAATCTTACCGAAAAACAAAAGCTCATTCTCGAAGCTGCTATTGAATCCTTCGCTGAAAAAGGCTATGCCGCTACTTCCACGAGTGAAATCGCAAAGAAAGCAGGTGTAGCTGAAGGGACCATTTTCCGCCATTATAAAACAAAAAAAGATCTCTTGTTATCGATTGTTGCTCCTATGATGGCAAAGCTGATTGCACCGTTTGTGATAAAAGACTTGAATAAAGTGTTGAACCAGGATTTTGAAAGCTTAGAAGATTTTTTACGGGCAATGATTCATAATCGGGCCGAGTTTCTAAATGCAAACATTCCCTTGTTCAAAATTGTCCTTCAAGAAATTCCTTTTCAACCAGAACTTCAAAAGCAATTCAAAGAGCATATTGCGATTAAGGTTTACGAAAGAATGGAAGCTATTATCAAGCATTATCAAGAGGCTGGCCAATTGATTGACCTTCCTCCATATCAAGTCGTTCGAATGACAGCTTCCAGTATTTTCGGATTCCTGATCGGGCGCTATCTTCTATTTCCCGAGCTAGATTGGGACGATGAACAAGAAATCGAAGCAACGATTCAATTTATTTTGCATGGATTAGCACCAAAAGAAAAGGCTTGAGGGTTCATTCCTCAAGCCTTTCTGTTTTACTCAGCTAATGCTTGTAGGATCGCTTCTCCTACACCGCTTTCGTCATTTCTCAATGTCACATACGTGCATTGTTCTTTAATATCATCATTGGCATTGCCCATGGCTACTGATCGACCCACCACTCGAAACATGGATAAGTCATTATAATTATCGCCAAGTGCCATCGTATCTTGTAAGGATATTCCCTTTTCTTCTACAAACTCAGCTAATGCAATCCCCTTTTGTGCTTGTGTGTTCATCAACTCTAGATTTCCAAATGCTGAAGAGGTCACTTCTAGATGATCAATTTGCTTAAGCTTTTCCTCGACCTCATCTAAAAAGCTGTGATCCTTATGGAATACTAATAGCTTATAAATGGTTTTTTCTCCGTTTAAAATCGGCTCATAGCTATCCACCATATGAATCAAGCCTTTCTCATATCGATGTTGAGCTTCTTCTTCCACTAATTCTCTTGAAAGCTCAGGATTCGCAGTCGTAAAGATGTCGATAATGATATCAACTCCCTTATCATAATCGACTGTATAAGTACCTTCACTTGTATAAATTTCGTAGTAAATGCCGAATTGATTTAACACGTCTGCTGCTTGTTTTGCGATCTTGTGATCTAGCGGATGAGCCTTGACGACTTCGCCTTCTTTTGTTCGTATCTCTGCTCCATTGGCACAAATAATCGGTAACTGTAAGCCAGACTCTTGTAAAACTGATATAGCCTCTTCATAGGAACGACCCGTTGCAATAACGACTTCTACTCCTGAATTCAGCGCCTTTTGAATCGCCTCGCGGTTCTTTTCGGATACTTCCTGCTTTGAGTTTAATAATGTTCCATCCATATCACTAGCGATGCATTTAATCATAATCGGTTCCACCTCTATATGTATTTACTGCCTTCACGAATACTGAGCTTGGATAAAGACGAGCGTTCAATAAAATTCTTTACACTGCTCGGATTCGTTTTTGAGTATTCACGCAATGCCCAGCCAATCCCCTTTTGTATAAAAAACTCCTTGCTGTCGGCGTTTTCTCTACAATAACGATACAAAAGCTCTTCATTTGTATTCTTTTTATATTTTAATTGAAAAAGAATTGCTGCACGCCTTAACCATAAATCATCACCATACGCCCAATTATCAATCGTTTCCTTAATTACTTCTGGATGATCGGCTGCTATTTTTCCGACTGCTTTGGGACCGAGAACATCAACAGTGTCCCACCATGACTTGGTGGTGATGAGCTTTTCAATTCCAGGCAGATGCCGTTTTTCCAGCTTTTTTAACGATTTTTCCATATAATCAAGTGCAGCTGCTTGAAACTCCCTTTCTGGAAGGGCCCATACCTCTTCGACAAACTCTTCATTATATGGCTGTTTTAATAAACTGGTTTCCTCAAAAAACTGCTTCATAAGCTCACGTCTTAATGGCGTTTTGATTCCTAGAAAAGGAAATTGGTTTCGCATATATTTTTCCATATAATAAGCATTCTCGCGATTTCCATTCGCTCGAAATAATTTTGTTAGGATGAGGATCTCTTTCATACAGTGCTCCTTTATAGTGACATAACTTTATTGTAAGAGTTTTTTTGTAAATTTTCCAACAATGCAACTGTAAAAATTTATTAAATGGCCAAAATTCACGAAAGTAGGGGGGCCATTTTGAAGTGCTTTTCTTAAAATACGTGCTGAAATCAACAATCGTAATAAGCGGAGATTTTCCGGTTAGATGCAGATTGGAGCTCGTTTCGGGGTAAATAAAGGGAGGATTTCCGCTTATGCAACGTAAAACCTCCCCTTTTCCATTTTTTCGAGCCAATAGACGGAATCTCTCCGGCTATTTAAGCTTTTTTTAATAATAATTACTTATTAAGCGGAACTTCTCCGGCTATTTATCAGTTTGGATACTTAGCCTGAACTTGACTGATGATAGAGCTACCTGACTGTAGATGAGGGAAACCCCCTTTTACTAAATAGAAAAAGGCACGAACCCAGATGAGTTCATGCCTGTTCAGTCTTAGCTATCTTCCACCGCATTGGAAGCTGCTGATTCTTCTTAAATCCGTACCATAATAAACCCAACGTCTGTTTCTCCAACGGTAGCCGGCAATGGAATCTCTTCCAACATACGTTGGATAGAACCAGAAGCTACGACCGTTATTTAACCAAATATACGTGAAGCGGAATCGACATCTTCTAATGGCACCAGGGTCAACCGCGAAAGGAGAAAAACCTTGTTGCGGTGTGTAAGAAGGCGGTGGGCCTGATGGTGGACCGTATTGGTCACCTCCGCCGCCGCCAAATGGTGGGAAGCCTGCTCCTGGAAAGTCGTCATCCCCACCTGGGAAGCCCCCTCCAGGGAATCCGCCACCGCCTGGAAATCCGCCACCCGGGAAGCCCCCTCCAGGGAATCCGCCACCGCCTGGAAATCCGCCGCCCGGGAAGCCTCCTCCAGGGAATCCGCCGCCGCCTGGAAATCCGCCCGGGAAGCCTCCAGTTGTTGGCTGTTGTCGGTCATTTGAAAAATAATTCGGATGATAAAAGTTCACGTTCATACCCCTCTCTACATACATCTCGTTGTAATGTATGCAAAACGCCTACGAGGGGTGAGTGGTCATTTATTTTTCCTCGAGCTGATGAATCATATCTTGAACCTGTTCTGTCAGTTCATTGACCTTTTCAAAGTTCATAGCATCTGTATAAATTTGTTCTAGTTCTTGATTGTACTCATTTGATTCCTTTAAAAATCCCATCGCTTGATCCATCTTATTTTTATAGGCTGCTTTATGATTGGATATCTCTTCTTCGAAAATTTCATCCGTTCCACTAGCTATGACGGAGCCGTACATATCCACAATCTCGTCTCCATCGCGACTTGGAAAATATTCATGCGGTGCCGTACTGTCAAAGATGGCAATTCCCAGCTCCCTAACAATGACCATATCTAAACTATTTGGATCAAATCCACAATGATATACTTCTACATCTAATCCACGGACTTGTGCTTCTTCAGCAATTTTTCTTAGCATCGTTGATTTCCCAGATCCTGGTCTTCCTTTAATAAAATACCTTTTAGCCACATCCTCTGTTAAATTAGGAACATGGTCAACTGCTCCATCCGGAGTAGCTGCACCTAAAAATCGGTGCTTTACCGTTGATTCTTTATTTAAGGTCATATTTCCATAAAACTGTGATACTAATTTTCTAGTTAAATCATCTGCTTTCTGGAAATCCATCGCTTCAATATAGATTTTTTCCCAATTATCATGAATGCTTAACGCTTCGGCAAAGTGCTCATACGCTTTTTGTTTGGCATTACCTGCTAGCATTGACAATCTCAGAATTGGATCTTTTTGTTCTGTTAGTTTACTTGAGTCCCAGCCTTCTCCTAGGTTTACGTATTCCTCTATTGCACCCATTGCCCTTGGGGTAATCGTATAGAAACTCGAACCGTTCACGATTCCCACCTTGAGCTCTGGAATGATCACACCATCAACAGAGGAAGTATCTAGCGGACAATGCATGTATTCCACTTGATAATCTCTTCCCGCCCAGTATTCTCCCACTTTCTTCATAAGTGTTGATTTTCCTGTACCTGGTGCCCCTTGCAATATAAAAACCTTCTGTAAATCTTTTAAACAGTCATCAAATAAACTATGAAAACCCTTAGCTGTATTTCCGCCAGCATAGTAGTTTCTAATACTCCCAGCCATCCGCACACATCCTTTGCTGAAAATTCATACATGGAGCATTAGAAATATATGCGTTTCTCTCCTTGTCTTAGCACATAATCTAACATAGAGGATGACCCCAAATGATTTTTACTTATTCATTCGTAAGTTCGGCTAATTTCCCACCTGTAACAAAAAGTAAGTCTTGCAGCTTCAGCTCCATTTGGACTCCGATTTTCCCACCGCTCACGATGATGGAAGATAACTCTTCTGCACTCTCGTCAACTACAGTTGGGTACTGTTTTTTCATCCCTATGGGTGAGCAACCGCCACGAATATAACCTGTCCATTTTTGAATATCCTTGACGGGGATCATCTCTATTTTTTTCTCACCACATGCTTGCGCCCCTTTTTTCAGGTTTAACTCTTTCTCAACAGGAACAATAAAAACATACAGTTGCTTGCTCGCACCTTGGGCAACAAGCGTTTTATACACCTGCTTTGGGTCTTTTCCTATCTTTTCTGCCACAGACACTCCATCAATTTTCCCATCATGTGAATCGTACGTGATTAATTCATAGTCTATTTTTTTACTATCTAGAATTCGCATCGCATTGGTTTTTGCCTGCTTCGCCATACACCGCACCCTTTTTATTTTTTATATTACGAAAAAAGACAGGGAGATACAATTCCCTGCCACTGAAGGTGTATTTAATAACGGAATATTGGTGTTTTCCTCTCAACTACTTCTCGACCGATTGAGATATACGTGATATCCGCTTGTTTCGCTTCTTCAAGCTTATAACAATTTCGACCGTCAATAAGGAGTGGTTCGCTCATCATTCGTTTGTACTTGTCGAGTGGAAAATCCTTAATTTCTCCCCATTCCGTCACAATGCATACTAAATCTGCTTGCTCGATAGCGTTTTCTATCGTTTTCGAATAGTGGATTGTATTTTGATATCTCTTTTTGACATGATGAAGAGCAATAGGGTCGTACACCCGGACATGGGCCCCTGCTTCTAATAAATCATCCATTAATGGAATAGAGGGAGCGTCCCTTATATCATCTGTATTTGGTTTAAAGGAAAGACCCAAAACAGCAACGGTTTTTCCTTTAACCGTCCCCATACGGTCCACCGCTTTTTCAAAAAGAAGGGACTTTTGCTTTTCATTCACCTTAATAACGGATTGGAGAATTTGAAACTCGTATCCGTACAGACTTGCCACATTTTCTAATGCTTTCGTATCCTTTGGAAAACAGGACCCACCAAAACCAATTCCTGCCTTTAAAAAAGGCGTACCAATTCGACTGTCCATCCCCATTCCAAGTGCAACATCCTCTACATTTGCACCCGCAAATTCACAAAGCTTTGCGATTTCGTTAATAAATGAAATTTTTGTCGCTAAAAAGGTATTGGACGCGTACTTAACCATTTCCGCACTTCGTCTACTCATATGAACAATTGGAATCTGAAGAGGTTGAAAGATTTTCTCCACTTTCTCCTTGGCATCCTTGTGATTAGAACCAATAACAATTCGGTCACCGTGAAACGTATCATAGATGCCCGAACCTTCTCGCAAGAATTCAGGGTTTGAGACTACATCAACAGACACACCTTTCTCGTCAAATCTTGCTTGGATCTGATCATTCGTACCAATGGGGACGGTGCTTTTTGTTACGACAATTTTATAAGAATTGATATGTTGTGCGATGGTTTCTACAGCTTGATCTATGAACGTTAGGTCTGCCGCTCCATCTTCTTTTTGTGGAGTGCCAACTGCTAGAAAAATCACTTCGGATTCCTTATAAGCTTGCTTTGCATCTGTTGAAAAGTGGAGCCTTTTTGCGATAAGCTGCTTTAACAGAAGCTCTTCTAAACCTGGTTCATAAATTGGACATTGTCCCGCTTTAAGCATATTGATTTTTTGTTCATCACGATCAAAACAAACCACCTCATGCCCTATTTCAGCTAAGCATACACCGGTTACCAATCCAACATACCCTGTCCCGCAGACGGTAATTTTCATCCAGACCACCCCCACTGATATCTACTCTGTCTTATTATCAGTATAGTTTGTATGAGTGGAGAGAATTGCTAAGATCGTGTTAAGAAATTGAAAAGACCATACCGAGTGGATATGGTCTTTTCGAGCAGTATTATGTCAAACGATATACCCTTGTTTCAAATGGTTTTAATGTAAATCCGTTGATGTTTTCATGTTGATCCATCTCATAATTCGCTAATAACAGCTGATTGTGTTTTAACTCTAATCCGTCTACAGCAAAGCTTGCTTCTTCCCCTGTTAGATTCGCTAAAACCACGACCTTATCGTTTTCGCTTTCTCGTGTGTACACGTAAATTTGTGGATCTTCTTCTAATAGAAGCTCATATTTACCGTACGTAAACACTTCATTGTTCTTTCTCAGTTGAATCATTTTTTTATAAAAGGAAAGGATAGATTGTTCGTCCTCTAGCTGTTTTTTTACATTTATATCTTTATAGTTTGGGTTCACCTTCATCCAAGGTGTTCCTGTTGTAAATCCAGCTTCGTGCTCATCTGACCATTGCATCGGTGTACGGCTGTTGTCTCTTGAAGTGGCCCAAATGATATCCATAATATCCTCATGTGAAACCCCTTCTTCACGCTTCAAACGATACATATTCTTAACAGCCACATCATCATAGTCATCTATACTTGCAAAGTGGACATTGGTCATTCCTATTTCTTGACCTTGATAAATAAATGGTGTCCCCTGCATCAAGAAATACATCGCGGCCATACTTGTTGCACTTTCGTACCAGTATTCTTTGTCGTTCCCCCATGTGGAGACAATTCGCGGTTTATCGTGATTTTCAATAAACAACGCATTCCAGCCGTCGTTTTCTAATCCCTTTTGCCAGCGTGTGAGCACTTTTTTCAAGCCTAAAATATCAAGACCTTTGGCAGGATCGGTATCCCAAAGATCCAGATGCTCAAACTGGAATACCATGTTCATTTTACCCTCTTCTTCTCCTACCCAAAGATGTGCTTCGTCTACTGACACCCCATTTGCTTCTCCTACCGTCATCACATCATATTTTCCGTACGTCTTCTCTTGCATCTCGGAAAGGAATTCATGAATTCCTTCCTGGTTCATATGCATGTCAAAAGAAGAAACGTATTTCTTATTCTCGGGATTTGGCATATCCGGGAATTCTGGACGTTTTTTAATATGGCTAATCGCATCAATTCGGAACCCATCTATGCCTTTTTCTAACCAGTAATTCATCATACTATAAACAGCCTCACGAACCTCCGGGTTTTCCCAATTCAAGTCAGGCTGTTTAGTTGAAAACACATGCAAATAGTATTGCTGTGTTTGCTCATCGTATTGCCAAGCAGAACCTCCGAAAATACTTTCCCAGTTATTCGGCTCTGCCCCATTTTTCCCATCCCGCCAAATATACCAATCGCGCTTCGAATTGTCCTTTGATTGACGTGATTCGATAAACCATTGATGCTCATCACTTGTGTGATTAGGGACCAAATCAATAATTAGCTTCATTTCACGATCATGAACGGCAGCTAAAAGAGCATCAAAGTCCTCCATCGTCCCGAAGTCTTCCATAATGTCTTCATAATCAGAAATATCGTATCCATTATCGTCATTCGGTGATTTATACATGGGACAAATCCAGATCACATCAATCCCAAGATCTTTTATATAATCAAGGCGCCCAATGATTCCCTGTAAATCGCCAATTCCATCTCCATTTGAATCCTGGAAGCTTCTTGGATAAATCTGATATGCCACGGCTTCCTTCCACCATATCTTCTTCATACATTACCCCTCTGACATTCTATTTTTTCATGCTATAAATTATTTTTTAAGTGCGCAATCGTTTGCATAAAATGAGATAAAAAATACCCCATTAAAAGGTTGCGCTGTTGTTTATAGTTTAATGCCTACATGGAATTTACGCAATACTGATTTCTTTTTTGCTCCGTTGCGAATGAACCCTTTCAATTAACCACCCCACTTAACCCAAAAAATCATCTGGCCGTCCTAAAAAACGGCCAGTTTCCCATTCAAGATTCACTCATCAGTGATTTATGAATAAAAATGGCTGCTTGAAGACCTTCTCCCATCGCAACAGTCACTTGCTCGGAATGTGCGACCACATCACCTGCTGCCCATACATGTTTGATATTGGTCATTTTGGAACGAGGGTCAACAAGGATATGTTTATTTTCCATGCGTTCCACTCCCAGTTGAGCAGCAAGCTCAGAACGTACCTCGTTGTTTCCAAATGCGACAAATCCGTGGTTTGAAACTAACTGAGTTCCATCTGCCAAGGTGACACCTTGAAACTGGCCGTTATTCTCCTGTACCTGATCAATCGCCTGTTCATAGTACTCAATATTCTCCTTTTTAAGCTGTTTAAGTAGTTTTTCATCCACTTCTTTTCGCTCGTGATTCACATAAACTAGCTTTTTTGACCAAAACAATAAAGTCAACGCCGCATTGGCTCCAACATTACCAGAGCCGATCACAATACATTCCTCGTCTTTAATTTCGTATCCATCACAATCAGGACATATATACACACTCTGACCTAGGCACGGGTACAGCTCAGGGATAGGTGGAATCCGGTCCATAACTCCAGTTGCAATTAACAATCTCTTTGCCTTTTTCTCGTCTCCATGATGAGTGGTTACATGAAAGACCTCTTTTTTCTTCTCCACCTTTTCAACCTTTTCTAGTAAAAATTCGACTCCATACTGCTTTGCCTGTTTCTCCCCAATCGACCGTAAATACTCCCCGCTCACCCCGGATGGATAACCGAGTACATTGTGATAGCTTCGGCACAGAGTAGACCGGCCATCTCCGGAATCAATCACGAGCACTTTATACATATATCTTCCTAACTGTATGGCACACTGTAATCCAGCAATTCCTCCACCGATAATCACGCAATCATACATCACTGTTTTCCGCTCCTTTCTACCTCCTTACCTTGCCCAACTACCGCGTATTTTTTGCTATAAAAGAAGAAAAAGCTGACCCACTAAGGGCCAACTTTCACATAATTGCCTTTTGTTGTTGTGTACGTACTAAATCTGCATAAAATCCGTTTTGTTTCAGAAGCTCTTTGTTTGAACCTTTTTCAATCACTTGACCATCCTTTAATACTACGATTAAGTCTGCATTTTGAATCGTGTTAAGGCGGTGGGCGATCACAAAGGTGGTTCGGCCCTTCATCAGTCTTTCTAACGCCTCAATAATTTTCATTTCCGTAATCGTATCAATGCTGCTTGTCGCCTCGTCTAGAATCAACAGAGCTGGGTCCGCTAATAACGCACGGGCAATGGATAGCAACTGTCGCTGTCCGTGACTAATTCCTGCTCCCTCCCCGTTTAGCACGGTATCGTATCCATGGGGAAGCTTCATGATAAAATCATGTGCATTTGCTTCTTTCGCTGCCTGAGCCACCTCTTCATCAGTAGCATCTAGACGACCAAATCGAATATTTTCTCGAACGGTTGACTCAAAAAGGATGGAATCCTGTAAAACAAAACCAATTTGCTTTCTTAAGCTGTCTCGTGTAATTTCCTTGCTATCTCTTCCATCAATCCAAATCGTACCCTGATCACTGTCATAAAACCGAGCAAGCAAGGAAATCACCGTCGTTTTGCCCGCTCCCGTTGGTCCAACTAATGCAACCGTCTCACCAGCTCTTGCTTGAAAACTGACATCCCTTAATGTCGCAAGGCCCTTATCATAGGAAAAGCCAACCTGATCGAATACAATTTCTCCATGCAAACGATCAATCGATATTGCTTTCCCTTCATCCTCCTGTTCGTCTTTTTCATCCACGATTTGAAACACACGCTCAGCACCAGCTACAGCCGATAAAATCATGTTGAACTGGTTGGCGAGATCATTTAATGGTCTCGTGAACTGCCTAGAGTATGTAGTAAAGGTAACAATAATACCGATCGAAACCGTCCCCTTAATGGCAAGAATTCCACCAATCCCAACAATGATCGCAAAGCTGACGTTATTTAGCATGTTCATCAGTTTCGGAATAAAACCTGAGTATGTTTGTGCCCAATAATTTGTTTTCTTTAACGCATCGTTTTTCTCCGCAAATTGCCCAATGACTTTTCGTTCTTGCGAGTACATTTTTACAATTTTTTGACCAGACAGTGTTTCCTCGATAAAACCGTTCATATCACCGAGTGTTTTTTGCTGCTCCTTAAAAAACCTCCCTGTTCGGTTCGTAATCCATTTCAGTCCAGCAAACATGACAGGAACGATTGTTAATGTTAATACCGTTAGCAACGGGCTCAGCCATAACATCATGGCAACCGTTCCTATAATTGTTAATGTGCTTGTCACCACTTGTAAAATAGCTGTGTTTAATGTTCGACTAACATTTTCCATATCATTTGTTAAGCGGCTCATAAGCTCCCCATGCTGACGCTTCTGGAAAAAGGAAATAGGAAGCATATGTAGCTTTTTAAAAAGCTGATTTCTCATTCGAAAAACAATTTCTTGAGCGATTCCAATCATCCAATAGTTTTGGAAAAATAGGGCCCCTGATTGCAAAAGAAAGACGATGATGACTCCAAATAACAATAATAAAAATCGTTCTTTATTGGTTCCCGCTATCACATCGTCAACCGCCACTCCTAATAGATAAGGACCAATCAAGGAAAAAACAGAACTTGCAATTACCATAAAAAGAACCCAAGAAAGCAGGGTCTTTTCTTTGTTTGCGTAGCCAAGAACCCTAAGCAGTGTTACTTTCATATTCTTTGCTTTTGGCTTTGTTTGAGGTTTATGCAAGCTGCTCCATCTCCTTTTGCATCTGGGACTTGTAAATTCTACGGTAGCTGTTACTTTCTTTTAGCAATTGTTCATGCGTCCCTTTTGCGACTAATCGGCCTTCTTCAAGAAGAAGAATTTGATCGGCTTTTATAACCGAACTAATTTTTTGAGCTATGATAAATGTGGTACATGCTTGTTCCTTAATCGAGGCTAGAATATTCGCCTCTGTTTTGGCATCAAGCGCACTCGTACTATCATCCATTAACAAGATACTTGGCTGTCTTACAATTGCCCGCGCGATGGAGAGACGTTGCTTTTGACCACCTGATAAATTTACCCCACGCTGTCCTACCATGGTTTCGTATTGATGTGGGAGAGTCATGATGAACTCATGAATTTCTGCCTTTTTTGCAGCTTCTATGATCTCATCAAAAGTGGCATTCTCCTTGCCCCAGCCAATATTCTCTTTTACTGTTCCCGTAAATAAATGGGCTTCTTGCGGGACCATTCCGATTTGCCTCCGCAATTCTTCCTTCTCACACTTAGTAATATCCTCATCATCAATCGTAATTTGTCCTTCAGTTGCCTCAAACAAACGAGGAATTAACTGAAATAAGGATGTTTTTCCTGACCCTGTTTCCCCTAAGATTCCAATTCTTTGACCTGCCTCGGCCGTAAAGCTAATGTTATCCAGTGTTGGCTTGAGCGATTGTGGATAGTGGAAACTCACCTGTTGGAATTCCACTCTTCCGTCTATGATTTTTCCTGTTGAAGAAGTCTTTAGCTGTTCAGCATTTGTCTCTTGTTCAAGTATTTCAACAAGCCTTCCTGAAGAAGCTTGTGCCCTTGAGTAATTCATCATAACAAATGAAAAAACGGTAAAAGCAAACATAATTTTCGTTCCATAATTCAGAACAGCGACGATTTCTCCCGCTTGTGCCCCACCCATATCCATCTGAAGAGAGCCAAACCAAAGAATGATCACCATCGCAACATTCATTCCGAACATAAGAATAGGCATGGTCATCTCCATGATTTGAAGGGCTTTCTTATTATCTTCTCTTAGCAGCTTGTTTACCTTTTCGAACCGTCCCTGCTCATGGTTACCTCTTGTAAACGCTTTAATAAGACGGATACCTACTAAATTTTCCTGAATGATACTGTTCACTGTATCAAGCTTTTTTTGAACAAGCTGAAAAAGAGTGACTCCTTTTCGAATAAGTGTCAAAACAATTACCAATAAGAGAGGAACGGAAATAAGCAGAATAGTAGCAAGCTTCACATTTACCGTGAACGCCATAATCATACCACCCAAAATAAACAAAGGAGCTCGGAGTGCAATTCGTAAGCTCATAAAAAGAAAGTTTTGTATTTGAGTTACATCGTTTGTAAGCCTCGTAATTAAGCTAGAAGTGGGAATTTCCTGAAAGTCCTTAAAGGCAAATTGTTGGATCTTTTCAAACAAGTCTCTCCTAAGATCGTAACCGACCCCTTGACCTACTTGCGAGGAGTAAAAGGAGTTTATAATTCCTGCAACAAAGGCGATAAAAGAAAGAAGTAGGAGAATGCCTCCCCATAGGTAAACAGGACTCATGTCTCCGTTTGTAATGCCTTCATCAATGATTTTTGCCATGAGTAAAGGCTGTATAAGCTCCACTACCAACTCAAAGCCGGTAAGTGATAAAGCGATGATCGTTGCATATTTATAGGGAAATATATATTTAAAAAGCTTCTTCATGGCGGATCCCTCCATTTCCATTACAGAAAATCTACAAATTATTTAGCTACCCTCAATATTTTAATTGTAACATATTAATAGAGTGTACAAAATATTCAATCATCTTTCATGGCAAACAAAAAAGCCTTATGCAGGCTCTTCAAGTAAGGGCTATTGATTTTTTTGAATTCCGAATCTAGCGTTAATTTGGCCACGAAGCATTTTGTTACGGAGTTTTTCATCTTTGGCTAAATTATTTTTCTTAATCATATCCTGCCTAATTTCGTACGTTCGAACGCCTTCTTCTCGCTTATTCGCTATTTCTATTAGCGTTTCTACATCAGAGAATGAATACTTTCGGTTTCCTCGTTCAGACCGCTCAGGGAAAATGAGCTTTCTTTCCTCGTAATAACGGATTTGCCTTTCGGAAAGTCCTGTTAATTCACTAACTACACCAATCGTTATGACTTTTCGACTTTTATATGATGTATCTTCCCCCATGGTTTATTCCTCCGTTTCCCACACCGTTTGCTTCTAGATTATACCATTACCTTACACAATAGACGTCTAACCTGTAAGATTTTCTAACAAGTTTTAAATATGATGTTAATTAAACTAACACTCGGGGTGATAAGTACTTCCATTCCGCTTACAATAACGTTAATACCAATCAGAAAGGATGAACTCCCCATGGCGCTTCTAAGAGAAATGGTTGAGAAAAGGCGAAAAGAGTATGAGAGTTTCCTAACAAAAGCCGGTGCCCTCACAGTTCGTAAAGACTCAGCTGATTTCACTCTTACCGAAATGGAAGAGGTCTATAGAAAATGGGTAGCATCAAGAAAGAAAAAGGAAAGGAAGAATGATGATGAAAACTGAAGATGCGATTACCTTAGCCAAGATGATTATTGAACTAGATCTACTTCGAGACGAAATCTGGGAGAGTCTAACAAGTGAAGCTGGTGAAAAAGCTTATGAAATTCTTCGAAACGTTCAAAATAGTTAAATCAAAAAGCCTGCTGACATGAATCAGCAGGCTTACCTTTTTTCATACTTATACAAGCAGCTATCGTAAGCTTTGTGGTACATATACGCAAAACGGTTCACTTGCTAAGTAGTCCCCTGTCATAGCATATGCTCTAGAACGGGAACCTCCACAAATTTGACGGTACTCACACATTCCACATTTTCCTTTGTAGAGGTCTGGATTACGAAGTTCCTTTAAGACTGGTGATGTTCGATAAATATGATCTAACCGATTCTCACGGATATTCCCGACTTTTATTGGCAGCAAGCCGCTCGGATACACATCTCCGGTATGAGAAACAAAGATAAATCCATTTCCATCATTCACACCCTTCGGCGCTCGCTTTAAACCATCTCGGATTCTGTTCTGATCCATCGTCATGGTATCTTCGTAGCGAATATGACCTGTTTCAATTTTATGCTCTTTCATTTTTTGCTGAAGAACCACACGCCGATAATGCTGCGCTGCCGTTGTTTTAATATCATACGGGACTTTTTTACTTAAGTCGTACAACCACTTAAATACCTTTTCATGTTCAAGCGGCGTTAAACAATCATCCACTTGGCCTCTTCCCGTAGGTACGAGTAAAAAGATATACCACATCACCACATCAAGCTCTTCCATTAGCTTGGCCATTTGCTCAAGATGGTCATAGTTATAACGCGAAATCACTGTGTTGATCTGAAGCGGCATGTTTAACTCACGCAAGTACGCCACTTTCTCAAGTGTTAAGTCAAATGAACCAGGAATGCCACGGAATTGGTCATGGATCTCAGCAGTCGGTCCATCCAAGCTAAATCCCCACCTTGATAACCCCACCTGCTTTGCTAGTCTCATCTTCTCCTTTGTCACATTGACCGTTGCACTAGGAGTCATAGAAACTCGCATTCCTTTTTTAACCGCATAATGTGCTAGCTCCAGTAGATCTTCGCGCATCATACAATCACCACCACTAAAAACTAGCATTGGGTTGTTCATTTCATAAATTTCGTCGATTAAAGCAATCCCTTCTTCATGGGTTAACTCATTTGGGTCTGGCGTCAGCTGTGCGTCCGCTCGACAGTGCACGCACTTAAGCTGACAAGCTCTCGTTACTTCCCATATGACAATAAACGGATTTTGGCTGTAATCAACAGGAACATGTTTCCCATGCATCGTATCACCTAACCATCTTTTTAATTTTTCAATGTTCTCATTATAGGAGTTAACAAACTCGTTGAATCATCCATATTGTTACAATCCTCTTACACTTGCTACTTTCTATTAAGAATTCGTTGTCGTATAGTGAAAGTAGCTGATTATTTCAAGGAAAAAGGAGAAAACCCATGCTATTACCTTGTCTTACTGATGTGTTAACATTCACCAAACAGCTCGTTCAAATTGAAAGTGTCGTCAATACAGATGGAGAAAAAGTCATCTCACATTCATTGCATACACTCCTGACTTCATTTCCTTATTTTCAAGAAAACCCTTCACATCTCGTCATTGAACCAACCATTGATGATGATTACGAAAGATATAATGTTCTTGCCTTTGTAAAAGGAACAAAAGGAACAAGCAGCCGCACGGTCATTCTAATGGGGCATGTGGATACCGTTGGGATAGATGATTTCAATCAATTAAAAAGCCTTGCTTGTTATCCTGACGACCTAGCTGAAGCTTTAAAGAAAGAAAACTTAGCTGAAGAGGTAAGGGAACAGCTTGAATCTGGGGACTGGCTCTTCGGTAGAGGCACTCTGGATATGAAGAGCGGACTTGCGAGCCACCTTTATCTACTAAAATACTACTCCGAACATCCTGAAGAGCTTAATGGAAATCTGGTCTTCTTGGCAGAATGTGACGAGGAGGACAGTTCAAACGGAATTTTATCATCGTTAAAAACATTAAAAAGATGGAAAACGGAGCATCACTTCGACTATGTTGCAGCGATTAACGCTGATTTCGTAGCTCCACGATTCAAAGGGGATCAAAATCGATACATATACAAAGGAACTGTCGGAAAGCTCCTGCCTTCCTTTTTCATCACCGGTGCAGAAACACATGTCGGAGCTTGCTTTGAAGGATTAGACCCCAATTTTTTAGCAGCCGAGTTAACGCAGCAAATCAATTATAATCCGGAGCTTTGCAACGAGGCGTTAGGGGAAACGACCGTCCCTCCTGTATCTCTAAAACAAATGGATATGAAGCCTTCATATGACGTACAAACCGCCTTAGCTGCGTATGTGTACTATAACTTTTTTATTCATTCGTGGACGCCAAAGGATGTCATCGACAAGCTGACCGAACAAGCGACCATTGCTTTTGATCGTGCCTTACGTACATATGATGAGCGCTATAAAAATTATTATAAAATTAGCGGAGAAACTTACCGACCCCTTTCATGGAAAACACGAGTGTTTACTTATGAGCAGATGGAAGAAAAGCTGCTTGCTGATCATGGGGATACGTACAAAGAACATATGAACCAATTTAAAGATCACCTGCAGCAGGACAAATCATTGGATAGCCGGATGTATGCCGCGCGTGTAGTAGAGGAAGCATGGAAATGGATGAAGGACAAGAGCCCTGCCATGATATTGTTTTATTCATCATTGTATTCACCAAGAATTGAACTAACAGGGAAAACATCTGATGAATCCATCCTTATTGAGGCACTTGATGATGCAGTTGCTGAAGTACAGCCAGACTACCCATTTCCGATCGTCACACGTAACTTTTTCCCTTATATCTCTGATATGAGCTTTGTTGCATTAAGCGATGATGATGCAGGCCTACAAGCAGTCACAAACAACAATCCAAGCTGGGGACGGAAGCACTATATCAATTTCCAAGATATACGAGATATTAATGTTCCTGTCATCAATATCGGACCATACGGAATTGACGCACACAAACGATTAGAAAGACTCGAAATGACCTACTCCTTAGAAGTGGTTCCCACACTAACCAAAAAAGTGATTGAGGGCGTATTAAAATAGGCGAGGGTTCTTCCCTCGCCTGTTTTGTTATCTGTATTTATACACGACTGCCTCGTATGGACGAAGCTTAATCGAAGTCACATCCGGCTTCCCTGGCTGCTCATAATTGCTGATTAGTACTTCTACATCACGGCAAATCATATCTTCTGGTAGCTTAAACACCGGTCGATGATCAGAGAAATTCAGGATTACCAACAGCTTTTCTTTTTTAAGTGTTCTCGTATAGGCATAGATTTGTTCATGATCATCAAGAAGTAAATCATATGTCCCATACACGATAACATCATTCTCTTTTCTTAATTTGATCAGCTTTTTGTAGTAATGGAAAATTGAATCCGGATCAGCCATTGCTTGTTCCACATTCACTTCTTTGTAATTTGGATTTGCAGCGATCCATGGCGTTCCTGTTGTAAAACCAGCATGTTCACTAGCATTCCACTGTACCGGTGTTCGCGCATTGTCCCGACCTTTCACATAAATGGACTCCATTACTTTTGCTTCATCTTCGTTGTTTTCTTTAACCTTTTCGTTATACATATTCAATGTTTCAATATCTTTATACTCTTTTATCGTGTCAAATTTGACATTTGTCATGCCAATTTCCTCACCTTGATAAATATAAGGAGTTCCTTGTAGAGTGTGAAGGAAGGTAGCAAGCATTTTTGCTGATTCTACTCGATACTTCCCGTCATTCCCAAATCGTGAAACCATACGAGGCTGGTCATGATTGTTTAAGTACAAGCTATTCCAACCTTCCCCTTCAAGTCCCTTTTGCCATTTAGTAAAATTGTCTCTCAAGTCTTTTAACTTCAACGGACGCAAATCCCATTTCCCACCTGGTCCTGAATCAAGATCCATATGTTCAAATTGAAACACCATATTTAGCTCATTTCGATCTGAACCGGTATAAAGCTTCGCCTGCTCCACATCTACACCTGGCGTCTCACCTACCGTAACGACACCTTTTGAAAGCACCTCTTTATTCATTTCCTGTAAATACTCATGTATTTTAGGACCATTAAAGAAATACTCTGCACCTGAAGCATACTTTTTTCCTTCTAGATTCGGTGCATCCTGATATCCTGCTTTAGAAATTAGATTGATTACATCCATTCGGAATCCATCAACACCCTTGTCCATCCACCAATTCATCATATCGTACACTTCTCTGCGAAGCTTTGGATTTTCCCAATTTAAATCAGGCTGCTTTTTACTAAATAGATGGAGAAAGTATTCGTCAGTGGTTTCATCATACTCCCATGCTGAACCGCTAAAAAATGATTCCCAATTCGTTGGCTCTTTGCCATCCTTTCCCTTGCGCCAAATATAATAATTCCGGTATNATCCATCAACACCCTTGTCCATCCACCAATTCATCATATCGTACACTTCTCTGCGAAGCTTTGGATTTTCCCAATTTAAATCAGGCTGCTTTTTACTAAATAGATGGAGAAAGTATTCGTCAGTGGTTTCATCATACTCCCATGCTGAACCGCTAAAAAATGATTCCCAATTCGTTGGCTCTTTGCCATCCTTTCCCTTGCGCCAAATATAATAATTCCGGTATGGATTGTCCTTGGACTTTTTCGCCTCAAGGAACCATCGGTGTTCATCTGATGAGTGGTTTACTACAAGGTCCATCATGAGCTTCATTTCCCGGTCATGCATCTCCTGAACTAAATGCTCCCAATCTGCCATCGTTCCAAACTCATCCATAATATCCTGGTAATCGCTTACATCATACCCATTATCGTCGTTTGGTGACTTATATACAGGAGAAAGCCAAATGATATCAACACCAAGCTCCTTTAAATAATCAAGCTTTTCAATAATACCTTGAAGATCACCAATTCCATCTCCATTGCTATCCTTAAAGCTTCGAGGGTAAATTTGATAAACGACACTTTCTTTCCACCATGATTGATCCATATGTATTTCTCCTCTCATATGCACTGGTTTTGTGCAATCGTTTGCTCTTACACTAGAATAGCATTTTATCACGCAAAAAAAAACAGCCTATCTCTTTGAAAGAAAGGCTATTTATTGACATATCTATTTCTCATTATGGGCTCTTTGTGCAAGCATTGATACAACTGCATCATCCATTGGCGGATTATGAAGACCCGCTCGAACATCTCGGTAATATCTTTGCAGTGGATTTTTATGATAAAGGCTTTGCGCTCCTACGATGCGCATTGCTTTGTCAACAATCTCCATGGCTGTATTGTTGACCACATGTTTCACCGCTGCAAGCTCCGCATGTAGTTCATAGCGATGTTCCAGATCTTGATCCCATCTTTCCGCAACGGAATAAAGGAAGGTTCTGGCGCTCATTAACTTCAGCTCCATTTCCCCGATAAGCTGACGAATATTAGGAAGCTCACTGATGGGACCTTTGATACTATTAGGTTTGTAATTATTTGCATATTTAACCGCATAATTTCTTGCTGCTAACGCGATTCCCATGTAACAGGCCGGTATATGCAAAAGCCACCCGCTTGCCTTCTTCTTTGATTCCTGGTCAAGAACTTGTACAAGCGCATCATAAGGAACTCTCACATTTTGTAAAACAATGTCATGACTTCCTGTTCCACGCATCGCCATAGTGTCCCATGTTTCGACGATTTCCAACCCTTTTGTTTCACGTGGAACAATAAACTGAGCAATTTCGCCATTTTCCTCCACCGCTGCAACGACAATAATATAATCTAGTACAGGGGACATCGTCGTAAACGTTTTTCGACCATTCAATACCCAATGATCTCCTTCTTGTACGGCAAGAGTTTGCGGTCTGCCTCCTCTTGTTGGACTCCCTGTTGCTGCCTCAGATACGGCACTGTTTAATAACGCTCCATTATGTACGATGTCTTTTGCAATTTTCTCAAAAGCACCATTTTTCCATAACTTCTTTTCGGCAGTATCCATGACAATTCCTAAATGCCAACCAATCGAAAGAGCAGTCGAGGCATCTCCCTGGGCGAGTCTTTCCTGCAGAAGAACAAGTTCATAAAGTGAAATCCCTTCTCCTCCCAACTCCTTTGGAACAGAAAGCTTCGTGTAGCCACTTTTCTTTAACTCCTCGATATTTTCATAGGGGAAGCTCCCCTCCCGGTCATATTGTTCTGAGCGTTCTTGAAAGGAATCAGCTAGCTTACTCACCATGTTATAGAGCTCTTTGTGACGGTTTGTTTTTAGAAAATACTGCTCATGATAACCCATTTTATTACTCCCTTCCCTTTCTTTTACATGCGAATTCAATTCTTTTTATCGTTCCTGCTTTTTATATAAGTATAACGGTACGGCTCTTTTGTTGTAAAAAAAGAACCTCTTAGAATATCTAAGAGGCCCATTGGTGACTAGTTAACTAATAAATGAAATAATCGTGACTCCTACGATTGCAACGAGGGACATATGCACCCCATTGGCTCGCAATCCAACCTGAACACCAGAAATTCCTGCAAAGCGGCTAACCATTAAGTTCAAACCAGAGAACGGACTAAGCGCCGTTGACATCGCCCAGGTGAGTAACAATAATAGCGCCAGAGAAATACTTGTTATCCCAAGCTCGGCAGGCTGAAGCTGCATCGCTAGCGCTCCGACAACAGCAATCTGGTGAATTCCCATATAGGTGAGTATAAGTACGATCATAATGACGGCTAGTGCAAAGAGGAAAAAGGACTCCTTTGCAAACCCAGTTAAGACAAAATTGACACCCTCTGCTAACGCGGTTCCTTTTATAGCAAAGGCAAGCATTCCCGCACTCATAAAGAGCATCATTTCATTATTCATCAGTGGAACGGTACGATCTCGATAATCGATTAACAGTGGGCGCATTTTCTCCCAGTTGCGAGGGAGAACGGCAAATGCTGCCGGAACAAGAACAGAAATCAGACAAACAATAACGATCATCGACCAATGGGTAGCCCACTCAATTAAAAGGCAAGAGCTCATTAACAAGACCACGAAGAAAACGAGTCGAATAAGCTGATTACGAATCTTGTTATCTAGTAAATGAGATGTTGTTGATTCCACATTCATAGGATTTCTCTTCTGCCAAAGGGCAAATAAGACATTTCCGATCAATAAAGACAAAGATGACAGAACGATTCCATATCCAATGTACTGAGTGAACGGAACATGTAAATAATGAAGCACTAATGAAACCGATGCAAAATAAGGAGACCAGAAAATGGCGGTCGTAAAACCAACGAGATAGCTTTTCGCCGACATCATCGATGGGAGCTTTAATTCATCTAAAAATTCATTGATAATCCGAACCGAACCTAGATTTAAGACCGGACTTAATAAAAACAAAGTACCTGTAATTCCGGCATATAATTTCTTTGGCTGCTGCATCAACTTTTTTAGAAGAAGAGCTACCGCCTCAAAGTACCCTCCGAATCGCAAGGGAATCGACAATAGAGGGGCTAACGTAATTAAACAAAGTAGAGGCAAAATAAGAAACAGGCCCTCACTTATTCCTTCAACCCCTGTCCCCTTCCCCATTTCAAGGACAGTTCCAAGTCCCATCATTAAAAAGCCAAGAAGTCTTGGTAAAGGGTCTGCTTTCGGAGCACTACCGACGAACGCAATTAAAGCTAGAGCCACCACCACATACCGAAGCCACGTAAGCTCTACAAAATATTGAATCAAATAAAGGCCACACATCGCTAAAACAAGGTAACTTCGCATAGGGCAACTTCTCCTAATGAACTGAACTAGTAATCTTATGTTTCATCGTACTCCTATCATTCGATAGATTCAATGAGTTCTTCTAGAAAAAATGGTTGAAATTAAAGGGAATGACCCCCTCATCCACCCACCCGCTTGAAAACAAACAAACAATTGCTGTATTCTTTAAAGGACAAAACACCTAAAGGATGTAAAAATAATGAGATTAAATAAATTTATTAGCGAATCGGGCTTTACTTCCAGACGCGGAGCAGACAAGCTCATTAGTGAAGGGAAAGTGTCCATTAACGGGCGTGTCGCTGAACTTGGGAGTCAGGTGGAAGCGGGAGACGATGTAAGGGTGAACGGCAAATCCATCGTGGTAGCGAGAAACTATGTATATATTGCGCTTAATAAACCCGTCGGAATTACGAGTACAACCGAGCGTCATATTAAAGGGAATATTATCGATCTCGTTAATCACCCACTAAGGATATTCCATATTGGAAGGCTTGATAAAGACTCCGATGGTTTAATTCTGCTTACAAATGACGGGGACATCGTCAATGAAATTCTTCGAGCCGAAAACAAACATGAGAAAGAGTATATTGTGACTGTAGACAGACCCATCACAAAAGAGTTTGTCGCAAAAATGTCATCGGGTGTAGAAATTCTTGATACAAAAACCCTTCCTTGTAAAGTAGAGCAGCTTTCAAAGTACGTGTTTAAAATTATTTTAACACAAGGATTAAACCGACAAATTCGTCGCATGTGTTCAAGCTTAGGGTACGGAATCGTTCGCCTTCAGCGTACTAGAATTATGAACATTCATCTTGGCAGCCTCCCTCTTGGTCAGTGGAGAGATTTAACAAAAGAAGAAAAAAGGGAACTGTTTAAAGACCTGAATTACGAACCGAAACAGTGAAAAAGCTGAAGGGTATTCTTCAGCTTTTTCTATTAATGATGGCTGGTTTACCGATGGGATAATATTCAATTTCTTCACAGTTCCGAACGGCCTCTTCCGAATAACTGTTTCTTCCATCAAATACGATTGGCTCTTTCATATGAGAAATAACTTCTGATAATACGAGCTGTTTGATTTCCTTCCACTCCGTAACGATAAAGACTGCATCTGCGTCTTTTAACGCCTCTTCTACCGAAGTAGCATATGTGATTTGTTCTCCAAAAATCATTTTCGCATTACGAGTTGCCACTGGGTCGTATCCGATTACGGTTGCTCCTTCTTTCAGTAAAGAATGGATAATTGTAATCGAAGGTGCTTCTCTCATATCATCTGTCTCCGGTTTAAAAGCAAAGCCTAATACAGCTATTTTCTTATGCTTTAGATTTCCGAAACGATTCAGAGCCTTATTCACAAGAAGCTGCTTTTGTCGGTTGTTAATCATCATCGTTTCTTCAATCATTGAAAAAGGCACCTGATATTCTTTCGCGATAGCTAAAAGAGCACTAACATCCTTAGGAAAACAGGACCCGCCATAACCGATTCCACTTTGTAAAAAGGCCGCCCCTATTCGTTGATCTAGACCCATTCCCTTCGATACATCTTCTACGTTTGCACCTACTGCCTCACACAGATTTCCTATATTATTAATAAAGCTAATTTTCGTTGCTAAAAAAGCATTCGATGCATACTTAATCATTTCTGCACTTCTTGCATCTGTCGTGACAACCCGAGCATTTAGAGGAGCATACATCTTTTCGATTACTGCAGCTGCCTCCTTGTTCTCACACCCAATCACAATGCGGTCAGGATGTAATGTATCTAGCACAGCTGATCCTTGCCGCAAAAATTCCGGATTGGATACAACGGAAGGCGAGATTTTCTTTTGACCAGTTGCCTCCAGTAATTCTCTCACCTTTTCATTTGTGCCAACAGGTACGGTACTCTTTATCACAATGATTGCTTCTTCTTTTAAATAGGGAGCAGCATCTTGGATTGCCTGAAATAGATACATTAAGTCTGCTTCCCCACTACTTTTCTGAGGAGTACCCACCGCAACGATAATGGCTTCAGCCTTCTCCAAGCCCTCTTGATGCGACGTGGTAAACTGCAATCGTTTGGCATCCATATTATTCGTTATCAATTCTTCCATTCCTGGTTCATAAATGGGGGATTTTCCCCCACGAAGAAGGTTTATTTTTTCCTCACTCGTATCAATGCATGTAACGTGGTGGCCGATTTCCGCTAAACAAACACCTGTAGATAATCCTACATACCCCGTTCCAATTACAGCTATTCTCATACTCCATCATTCTCTCGTTGTTGAAAATCCATATTCTCATAGATGTCTCTTATATACTCTAGAACCACTTCCCTCATGTCTTCCCTTCTTAGCGCAAAATCGAGTGTTGCTTTCACAAACCCGAGTTTGTCTCCAATATCGTAACGTGTACCTTCAAATGAATAAGCAAATACAGCTTGTTCTTTATTCAGTTCATTAATTGCATCAGTTAGCTGCAACTCAACATTAGGAACGATCGGTAATGACTCAAGCTTTTCAAAAATTTCTGGTCTAAATACGTATCTTCCGATAATCGCATAGTTTGAGGGAGCATCCTCCTTCTTTGGCTTTTCGACTAATGAATCTAGTGAAAATAGATTAGGAATTCCGATGGCTCCTTTCGGTTTCACAATTCCGTACTTGCTTACCTCATCATCGCTCACTGTTTGAACAGCCACAACCGAACTATTGCAGTATTCGAAAACATTCATGAGCTGCTTTAAGCAAGGTACTTCTGATTCCACAATGTCGTCACCGAGCATGACGGCAAACGGCTCCTGCCCAATAAAGCTTTTCGCACATAGAATCGCATGACCCAATCCAAGTGGTTCCTTTTGACGTACATAATAGATGGTTACTAAACTGGATAACTTCCGAATTTCTTCTAGAAGCTCTACCTGATTTTTCCTTGTTAATGTGTCTTCGAGCTCATAAGATTTATCAAAATGATCTTCAATCGAACGTTTGCCTCGCCCGATTATAATCACAATTTCCTTTATTCCAGCTGCGACTGCCTCTTCGACAATATATTGAATCGTCGGTTTATCGACGATGGGAAGCATTTCTTTTGGCTGTGCCTTTGTTGCTGGCAGGAATCTTGTTCCCAATCCTGCAGCAGGGATAATTGCCTTTCGTACCTTCATCCTTCACCCTCCCCTCTAGTCCTCTCTGCCGATTGAAGCGGGAGGTACTCTCTTTCCATGAATTTTCTCAAACTACGTGGAAGCATCTTTTTACGACGTCTAATTAAATACTGAGAAAGTATTTTTTTCTCTTCTGCATTTACTTGCCAATCATCAGGAATGATGCTGACAATTTCCTCAATTAGAAAGTTAGGGATGGTTTGAATCACTTTTATTGCTTCATAAAAATCCGATTCATCCTTTACAAATTGGGCCATTAAACGATGAGTCGCACTTTTTAATATTTTCACGGGAAGATCTTCTACTTGTTCTCCTGTCCAGTTATAGGAACCAAAGCATTCCGCATGGTCAATAATCCATAGATGATACGTCTCATTGCCCGCTTCTTTTAGTAGTATATTTTTCTTCGTTCGATCGCGGTTTGATAACCAGTAATCAAATAAAATAATTGAGGCTAGCTGTTGCTCGTTTACAATTCCCTTAATTTGAGAGACTTCATGTCCGTTGTAACAACCAGAAATATATCGTGAGGCAAACTGATAGCGACTGGGACTTTCGCTAAAATCAGGAATTTGAGCGGAGAATTCCGCTGGTATTTCCACAATTTGAGCATAGGGAATTGGTAGCTGTAAGTATCTGGCTAAGCAGTATGCTACCCATTCGTTTGGCAATGATTTTTCGAACCCTGGTATGAAATACTTCACTGCATACTCATATCCATCGTCAAACCTGATTAAGTGAGTGTTTGATTTCCCTTCTAACTTCTTTACGTATGAAACCGGCTTAATCATCCACCTTCACCACACCATCTTTACCTGTTTCTTTTTGCATGATTGCTAGTAAAAACTGGACATATTTCTCGGCCACTCGATGAATATGAAAGTGCTCAAGTGTGTGTAAGATTGCCGCTTCAGACATCTCTTTCTGTACTACTGGCTGGTCGATAATGAAATATAGCTTCTTGATTGCCTCATCAATATTCATTCCGTAAAACAGTTTCCCTGTTTCTCCATCTTTTACAATCTCTGTGACGGGCATCATGCGAGACGCAACCACTGGGACTCCACAAATCATAGATTCCACAAAGGTGTTCCCAAATGACTCCGTTTTTGTAGTCGCGATTGTACAGCCACCAGATTGACGAATCTTTGCATACACATGTGGCATTTGCTGGTAAGGAATGACCGGAAACCACTTGATGATGTCGGTTAATCCTTCTTCTTTCCACTTTGCCGCAAACTCATCTCTCTGCACACTTTGTGCTCCACCAATGATCCAAAATTCAATATCCTCTCGTTCCTGTTTTACTCTTTTAGCGATTTCCACAAGCATTGGCCAGTTCTTCCTTTTATCCAATCGTCCAATCCAACCGATTACCTTTTTATCCTTTGGCAGGCTGGGCTCAGCATCATAATCGATTTCTTCTTCATTAAGTGCATGATAATAAGCTGGATCAATTCCGTTATAAATCACCTCGATTGGAATTCCTTCAATAAGGATGGATACAAGCCCTTTTTGATAATGGGAGGGAACAATGACTGCAACCGGTTGAATGCCGTAAAAGTTCTGGAGATGAGGAGTGAGTTTTATAAGTTCCGGGGTACGTGCTTCAACTATTACTGGTCCATTGTAATTGGCCATTTGTAGCCATTTAAAAGCATCCTTTGTGTCAACAACAATGATTGCGTCATATTGATTATCTTGTATGATTTTCACTATTTCGTTTTTGTCCTTCGTCAAATAAACGGGAGCGATATCTTCCATAATATGCATACCACCGTGATCTGTCGTATACAGAAACTCTGTTTTTATGCCATATTTTTTAAAATAAATCGCCCGGTTACGCCACCCAGCATTCACTCCTCCAACCGTGAGTAGACGCCAGATTACTAGTATTTTCATCATGACTCTCCTTACTTTTTGTCCTTTTTACTGTTATCCATAATTTTTTGCATTAATATGGATGTTAGTTCCTTTCTTAGCATTTTGCTTTTCTCTACTGGAGAAGCCTTTTCAAATTTCTTTTTATCCATCTTGCTTTTCTTGTCATCTTTTTCTTTTTTGTCTGGCTTGCTAAATCCATCAATGATACGTTGAATGTCTGTAAAATCAATTTTTTGTGGTTTTGTGTTTGACCCTTCAACTACTGGTTGCTGCTGTTGTAGTTGCTGATTCTGCTCTAATGCATCCCAGTGCTCATCAATTTTCTGCATCACTTCATCAGGATTATGACCTCTAGCCAACATTGTTTTTACCCATTCTTCTTTAAATACCTTGTGCATTAAGTTAACGAGATTGCGAGCATTTTCCTTTTCATCCTTCGTTAACAGTCGACTACTTATATCCTTAACCACTTCCTTCGTTTTTCCGCTCTCTAATAACAATGGGTAAATTTCTCTTGCTAGATCTTCCATGCGCATATAATAGCTCCACTCCTCGAGAAGCTCTGGAGAAAAAGCCTTTACATGCGATAGAAACGTCTCTTTATGAGCTTCTCCTAGTGAGGTTAATAGCTTGCGAGGATATGGATATACCCGGTCACGCCAAATCGTCCTTGCGACATCAATTACGCGAAGACTACCATCTGCTTGGAGATAAATTTGCCTCTTATGATGGTCAATTCTCTCATAGCCAATATCTTTAAAAGTGACTAGCATTTCAATCAGCTTTGCTGATAATTCTTCTGTTAGCGGGTGTGATTGTAAGTACTCCCTCAAATCAATGCCTTTAATGGTTTCCATCACAATAAAAAGAGGTCCATGATCATAAAGCCGTGGGAACAAACCCGTGTGCTCTCCCATTGATAATGCTTCATACTCCCTCGCGCAATCTTCTTCATTTCCAAATACCTTGACACATACATCGTCGGTATATTGAAATACTGCTCCTTGACGCCCCTTCCCGATCATTCGAAGCGGGCTATTATTGATCACTTCTACATCTTGATTTTCTAGATTATTGACTGTAATGCTCTCAACCATCTGTCTTAACTCTTTAGTGTTCAAAAAAAGTAACCACCTTTCTACCATACTATTCACGGTCTACAAACCAGTGTTTTATTTACATTCTCTTTACATTAGATTCATAAAATAAAAAAGTGTACAGGCTAGTAACTAGGAAAAACGCGGAATTTTAGCTTGTGAAAAAATAAAAGAGGGAATGACCCAAGTCATTCCCTCTTTCTTACTCAACACTATTTGAATGTGAACGCTGACGCTCTTGCTCAGCGAGAATTTCGTTATCCTCTGCATTATCTCTTGTTACTTTTTGAGTCAAGATCGCGCCTACAGCAACTAAGATCATGACAGCGATATAATACCCTTTTTCATTTAGTTCACCAAGTAAACACAGTGTAAATATACACTTTTTTCATAAAAAAAGGCTGACATTTAATCGTCAGCCTTTCTACTTGCTATTACTCACCCTTAATCGCTTTTACTTCATCAGGATGATTGTCAATCCATTCTTGTGCCACTTCTTCTGCATCACGGTTATTATCTTCAATCTCAACAATCATTTTTTCAATATCTGATACGTTCATACTCCAATTGGTTAATAGTTCAAATGCTTCTGGTGCTTTCTCTTTTAACTCATTGTTTGTAATAACATGAACTTCAGATGTATCAAAGTATCCTTCTGGACTTGGAAGTACCTTTAAATCATAGTTAGCAAACATTGGATGTGGTCTCCAACCAAGGAAAAGAACGGGCTCTTCTTTCGCCATTAGACGCTGTGCTTGTGCAAGCATCCCACCTTCACTGGATGCCACATATTCAAGATCCAATCCTAACTCTTCAATCATTTTTTGAGAGGTTACACTCATTCCTGCTCCCTCTTCAATTCCATAAACCTTTCCACCAAATAAATCTTCTTTGCCCTTTAGATCTTCAACAGACTCGATGCCTTCTACATAAGTTGGAATAACCCAACCAAGCTCTCCATCTGTATAACTTACTGCTGTATCTTCAAGTTTATCTCCAAATTGCTCCATATAGTTCGCATGCATGACCGGAAGCCAAGCATCCATAAATACATCTAGATCTCCTTTTGAAAGACCGGTATACACTCCACCAGCGTCAGCACTTGTTTCTTTTACTGTGTAACCCAGGTCTTCAAGAAGAAGCTTGGCAACCTTTGTAGGTGGGATTGTACTCGTCCACGGTGTTACTCCAAAGTTAATGGTGACCTCTTTGCTGTCTCCTTCAGTTTCTCCAGAAGTACTTGCTCCACTGCTACAACCAACAAGTAAAATGAAGGCCAGTAGTAATAATAAGCTTACCTTTAGTTTTTTCAATCTTCCCCACTCCTTGACTATTTTTTATTTTTATTACCTAAACCTTGTGTAATACGGTCTAGGATAATAGCTAATACAACAATTCCTAATCCACCAACCAGTCCTAATCCAACGTTAACGCTAGATATTCCGGCTAAAACGGTTGAACCAAGGCCCGGTGCACCGATCATAGATGCTATAACTGCCATCGATAGTGCTAACATAATCGTTTGGTTTACCCCTGCCATAATCGTTGGAATCGCAACGGGTAGCTGTACCTTCACGAGCATTTGCCATGAAGTGGATCCGAAAGCCCTTGCTGCTTCAACCATATCTTCAGGAACTTGTTTAATGGCCAGGGTTGTCATACGCACCGCTGGCGGAGTCGCAAACACAAACGTTGAAATAACGGCTGGAACTTCACCTAATCCAAATAACAGAATGGCCGGTATCAAATACACAAAGCTCGGCAAAGTTTGCATAAAGTCCAATATAGGGCGAACAATTTTATCTAAAACGGCATATTTTGCCGTTAAAATTCCTAATGGTAATCCAATGAGGATGGAAAAGACGGTGGCTACCATAACAACGGCCAATGTTAACATCGCATCTTCCCACAGGTTAACGGAACCAAGATATAAAGTACCGATTAAAGTAAAAATAGCAATTCCTTTTCCAGCAAGTTTCCAAGCTAATAAAATTAATAATATAGCAATGACTTCAGCTGGAATCATAAGAAACAAGTCAGCCACGCCATTGATGAAAAAAGAGATAATGGAGCTGACCGAATCAAAAAAGCCACCCATGACTGGAATTAACCAGTCGTATACAAAATTATTCGTCCAATCCTCTAACGGTAATGTAAAGTAGTTCATTCTTTCATCCCCTCGCTTTGCTCTTTCCCTAACACAAGTCCCGAAAGGATCGAAACTCTAACAATAATTCCTACTAGCTTGTTTTCCTCTACAACAGCGATAGGATATCTTGATTCTGCTGCTATACCAATCAGTTCACTTAGCGGAGTGGAAGGATCAGTCGTATGGAAATCTGACTCTAGTACGTCTTCCACCCATTTGTTTTCCTTATAGGCCTTGATGGCCGCATCGATCGTTAAAATCCCTTTTAAGTTTTTATCCTTATCCACGACGAAAATACTTGAGAGGCCTGCATCCTCCATCTTTTTCATCGCGACCCTTGGGCCATCTTTCCACGTTGTGATAACGTCAGGCTTTTTCATAATATTAGAAGCCATAAGTACCTTCGAACGGTCCACGTCCTCCACAAAGTTGTACACATATTCATTGGCTGGATTCTCAAGAATTTCTTCAGCGGTTCCAATTTGAACGATTTCTCCATTTTTCATAATCGCTATTCTATCGCCAAGTTTCAGCGCTTCATCAAGATCATGTGTAATAAAGAGGATCGTTTTTCCAAGCTTGCTCTGAAGCTGTAGAAGCTCATCCTGCATCTCTTTACGAATAATGGGATCTAGTGCACTGAACGCTTCGTCCATGAGAAGGATATCGGAATCATTTGCAAGAGCTCTCGCAAGCCCCACTCGTTGCTGCATCCCACCACTCAGTTGATCAGGATAACTATTTTCGTATCCTTCTAACCCAACATCCATAATAGATTTACGAGCTTTTTCCTCTCTTACGCTTTTTTCTACTCCTTGTACTTCAAGGCCATAAGCCACATTTTCTAGTACATTCCGATGTGGAAACAAAGCAAACTTTTGAAACACCATTGATAATTTTTTTCTTCTTGTTTGCATTAGGTCGTTTTTATTCATTTTCGTAATATCTTGACCATCGATCAGAACTTCACCATCGGTCGGTTCAATCAGACGGTTGATTAAGCGAATCAGTGTCGACTTCCCACTCCCTGATAGTCCCATAAGAACAAAGAACTCTCCGGGCTTCACTTCAAAAGAAGCATTGTTGACACCGACGGTCATTCCTGTTTCTTTTAATATTTGTTCCTTGCTTTGCCCTTGTTGTAAGCGCTTAACTCCTTCTTTTGGATTTGAGCCAAACACCTTCGTGAGATTTTTCACATGAATTTTATTCATTTTATAACCCCTTTTTTTGTATCTCTTATTTATTTGATAGATTGATAGATTGAAAAGATGTGTATTGTATATAAGAGGAAAAACGAAGAGAGTAAGTAGTTTTAAAGTTTTCCTGCCCTTTTATTGTAGCTTGATTGTCATGTGTTTAACAAAGCCGAAATTTCTGTATATTCCGTAGATATAGTTCGTAAAGTTTTAACTGTACAAATTAAACAACAAAATGGTTAAAATTCCTCCCGAATGCTCCAGAATCCTCCAAAATAATAGGTTTCTACTTTTAAATTCAATGTGATAATCTATAGATAGAAAGCTCAGGGAAGTGAAAATATCTTGAATGAACAAGACAAACTATTGAAGGCAAGAGATCGTTTTATTGATTCTATGGCTAAAAATATGAGTCTTTACGGAATTACCCATTCGGTAGGAAGACTGTATGGATTGTTATACTTTAATGAAAAGCCAATGACTCTTGATGAAATGAAAGACGAGCTTGGAATGAGCAAAACGAGTATGAGCACAGCTGTCAGACAGCTTCAAGAACTAAATATGGTAGAAAAAGTGTGGAAGAAAGGTGAAAGAAAAGATTTATACCAAGCCGCAGACGACTGGTACGAATCCTTCTCTGCTTTGTTTACCACAAGCTGGCGAACAGGCATCTCCCTTAATATCTCTACTATTAATAGATCCCTGAAAGAGCTCCGTGCTCTTCTTGAAAATCCAGAAACAAGTGACGAAGTAAAGACTTCTGCAGAGTTAGATATTGAAAAATATCAATATGCACTAGATTACTATGACTGGCTTAACCGTTTTGTTGACAGCCTCGAATCAAAGGAAATATTTAATCATATTCCAAAAAAGGAGTAGTGGATGGATAATCATCTGCTGCTTCTTTTTTGTTTTAATGAAATACCCAGGTTAGGAGAAGCGCAAACCTGATTTTTTTATATTTTGGGCTGGTCTAATTGACCGGTTGATGACTTTTAGGGTTGATGCGGGCAATTAGAGTTGCGCTATTTGACCGGTCGGTGACCTTTTGGGTCGATGCGGGCAATTAGAGTTGCGCTATTTGACCGGTCGGTGACCTTTTGGGTCGATGCGGGCAATTAGAGTTGTGCTATTTGACCGGTTGGTGATCTTTTGGGTTGATGCGGGCAATTAGAGTTGTGCTATTTGACCGGTTGGTGATCTTTTGGGTTGCTGCGGGCAATTAGAATGCCTCTATCTTACTGATTAACAGCTTTTTCTAAACTTACGGGCACTGCCCCACCCAACCACTAAAAATTAAAATGCCCCCCTCCCTACAAAACTGCTAAAATATATATAGAAGAGTAATCACGATAAGGGGTCTTGCGCCATGTTTGAATTATTGCTCACGATGGTTGAACGGTTGGGGATTATTGTTACGATTGCGTTCGTGTTAACACGTTTTCCTTTTTTCCGGGACATGATTTATCAAGAACAGCTGGATCGAAAACAGCAATTTACGGCCATCCTCTTCTTTGGCTTCTTTGGCATTATTGGAACTTATTCGGGATTAACATTAAGCACGGAAAGTTTACACTTTAGCTCGTGGACAGCGGGTTTGAACCAAGATGAAGCGATTGCGAACTCGCGTGTCGTAGGTGTGGTGATTGCTGGACTGCTTGGAGGATATAAGGTTGGCATTGGGGCAGGAATTATCGCGGGTCTGCACCGGTTCACGCTTGGGGGCTTTACCGGCATCTCTTGTGGACTTGCCGCCATCATCGCTGGAATTCTCGCGGGTCTGTTTCACCGCAAAAATAAACATGTACGATTGCCATCGGCATTTTTTATCGGGGCCCTAGCAGAGTCTGTTCAAATGCTCATTATTTTACTGATTTCTCGCCCGTTTGAAAAGGCTTGGACACTTGTAGAAATTATCGGTATTCCTATGATTCTCGCAAACGGAATTGGAAGCGCACTCTTTTTACTAATTATCAAAAGCGTAATTAACGAAGAAGAGCGAACCGGTGCCATTCAAGCACAAAAAACACTTCGTATTGCTGAAAAAACGCTTAGCCATTTACGCCATGGACTGTCCCATGATTCGGCAAAAGCAGTCTGTCATATTCTCCATAACGAGATCCGTACAAGTGCTGTCTCTATGACCAATACGAAGGAAATTCTTGCGCATATAGGGCTTGGTTATGGTCATCATCAAGTTGGGAGCCCCATCCAAACGCAAATTACACAGTCTGCTATCCAAAAGGGAGAAACCATCGTTGCCGATAAAACTGCCATCCAATGCCGCGAAAAGAGTTGTCCTCTTGGTGCTGTAGTGGTTGCTCCATTACGACAAAGAGGAGAAACAATTGGAACGTTAAAATTTTACTTTCGTTCTGAAAAAGAAATCACTCCTGTAATTATGGAGCTTGTGTCAGGATTAAGCTCATTATTAAGTAATCAGCTTGAAATCGCTGATGTTGATCGTGCTTATCAGCTGGCAAAGGAAGCGGAAATTAAAGCTTTGCAGGCACAAATCAGTCCGCATTTTTTATTTAATACACTGAACACGATTTTGTCGCTCATTCGTCTGGATCCTATGAAGGCACGCAAGCTACTTGTTTCACTATCACATTTTTTACGGCAAAACTTGTCCGTTACCACTCAAAGCTTAACTACACTCGAACAGGAACTAAAGCATGTGAAAGCTTACTTAGCCATTGAGGAGGCACGATTTTCTAATAAATTATCGGTCACCTACGATATAGACGAACATACACTGTTGCAAAATATTCCTCCGCTTACGCTTCAACCCATTGTTGAAAATGCGATTAAGCATGGTTTTAAAGATAAAGAGAAGAATTGTTTCATCTATATTTCTATTAAAAAAGAACCAACACATATACTTATCACCATCAAAGATAATGGCGAAGGAATTCCTCCCGAGAGAATTCACCAATTATTAGCGCAGCCCATTTCATCAGAAATAGGAAGTGGAGTCGCACTATACAATGTAAACCGTCGCCTATCATTTGTATTTGGTGAAAAAAATACCCTTCAAATCAACAGCCTATTACAACAAGGTACGAGCATACAGTTTTCGATACCAATCGGGGAGGTGGACGAAGATGGATTCATTCATTAAAGTGATGGTCGTGGACGACGAGCCGTACAGTCGCGAAGAATTAAAGCATCTGCTGCAGTCCCTTTCAACCATATCAGTGGTTGGAGAAGCAGAGTCTGGTGAAGCGGCCCTTATGAAAGTATTACAGCTTCAGCCAGACGTTATCTTTTTAGACGTCGAAATGCCTCGTATGAACGGAATGGAGTTAGCAAAGGCACTTAAAGAATTTAAAAAACCGCCTTATATTGTGTTTGCTACCGCCTATCCTGAGTTTGCTGCGGAAGCTTTTCGGTATGATGCACTGGATTATTTGCTGAAACCTTTTGATGAAGATCAGCTACACGAAACCATCCGAAGATTAGAAAAAAAGCTTTCTCCAATAAAGGAACAAAGCAAAACCTCTGGAAAGCTTGCGATTGAAGCAGACGGGGAAATTTTATTTATTGACCCAAAGGAAGTTTACTATATTGTACGAGATGAAAAGAGTACGAAGCTGGTTACGGAGGATCATGAGCTCATTACAAAGCTCCCTCTTAAAGAATTTGAATCAAGGCTCGTTCCCTTTGGCTTTTTCCGTATTCATAAAAGCTTTCTTGTGAATTTAACCTATGTTAAACGGCTAACTCCATGGTTTAACGGTGCTTACCAGCTAGAACTTGAAGGAAAAAAGGAGCTTCTATCAGTAAGTAGAAACTACGTCAAAGCACTAAGAGCAAGACTCGAAATCTAATGATCTACTTATTATGCACGTTAATTCAAGTTAACGACATGATAACGTTAGAAAACTGCTTTTCAATCCAAAATCCCCCTTTCAAGCTTTCTTGTCTTTTATAATTATTTTTGAAAACGCATTCATTAATCTTATAAGGGGGAATTAATTTGTATACTTTTTTAGCAGGAATTGCCCTACTCATCGTTGGTTACTTTACTTATGGAAAATTCGTTGAAAAAATCTTTGGGGTGAAAGCGGATCGTGCGACACCCGCGTATGTGAATAGCGACGGAATTGACTATGTGCCAATGAGCACACCAAAGAACTCCCTTATTCAGCTATTAAATATTGCTGGTACAGGACCTGTCTTCGGACCGATATTAGGAGCTCTTTACGGACCGGTTGCCTTCATTTGGATTGTCATTGGCTGTATTTTTGCAGGTGCTGTTCATGACTATTTAACCGGTATGATTTCTATCCGAAACAAAGGAGCTCATCTCCCTGAGCTGGCGAGCCGCTTCCTAGGAAAAGTGATGAAGCACGTTGTAAATGGCTTTGCGGTTCTTCTTCTTTTACTAGTTGGAACCGTGTTTGTCACCACTCCAGCTAGCTTATTACATGTTGTGATAGATGGAAAAATTGCCTTGTCTCTTATCATTTTTGCTATTTTTGCTTATTATGTTTTAGCTACTTTGCTTCCAGTGGACAAATTAATTGGTCGTTTGTATCCATATTTCGGAGCGCTTTTACTAATCAGTGCACTAGGTGTTGGAGTCATGTTGGTGGTCACAGGTGCACCTATTCCTGAACTATCATTAACAAACTTCCACCCTGATAATCTACCAGTTTTACCATTGTTATTCTTTACAATCTCTTGTGGAGCTCTTTCTGGATTCCATGCCACACAAACGCCAATCATCTCTCGTACCACTCAAAATGAGAAACAAGGGCGTAAAATTTTCTATGGCATGATGATTACAGAAGGTATCATTGCTATGATTTGGGCGGCAGCTGCCATGAGTGTATTTGATGGTGGTTATGCAGGATTACAAGAGGTTCTAGCTGCTGGAGGACCTGGAGCCGTTGTTAGCCAAGCGTCTACCGCTTTACTTGGTGCTATCGGTGGTACATTAGCGATCCTTGGTGTAGTCGTTCTTCCCATCACTTCGGGTGATACAGCTTTCCGAAGTGCACGTATGATTATTGCTGAATATATCAATGTCGCACAAAAGAAACTGAGCAACCGTTTATGGATCGCTGTTCCATTATTTGCAGTATCTGCCGTTCTAACTCAAATGGACTTTAACTTATTATGGAGATACTTCAGCTGGGCTAACCAGTCCACGGCTGTAATCGCATTATTCGTTGCATCCATGTACCTTTACATTGCGAAAAAGAATTACTATATTGCACTCGTACCAGGAACATTTATGCTCGTGATGGTTATCACGTATATATTAAATGCCCAAATTGGATTCGGACTTTCTATGAATACTTCATGGATTGGTGGGTTGATCGGAACAGTGGTTTTAGTGGTCATGTTCTTCCGAGCGGCGAAAAAAGCACGGGCAAACAATTTACCGCTTGAAGAAGATATTTCGAATTGGAATCGAGTGGCGTAAAAGTTGAAGCTGACTCTAGGTGAGTCAGCTTTTTTATGTGGTTTGCTGTTATTTAAAATTTTCATAGATGGAGAACATCGGTAGCATCGCAGCCATTACGATTAACCCGACGATGCTTCCCAACACAGCGATCATAAGCGGCTCTAAGATCGCACTCAATCGAGTTGACATTTCCTCCACATCATCTTCATAAAACTCGGCAATTTTCTCAAACATCGTATCAAGCTGACCGGTTTCTTCCCCAATTCGTACCATATGCGTAGTTATCTTAGGAAATACCCAGCTGTTTGCAAGCGGTGTTGATAAGCTTTCCCCTCGTCTTAATGAATTCTTTGAGTCCTCTAGCACCTTCGCGACTACTGAATTCCCTGCCACCTCTGCACTCATGGTTAGTGTTTGCAGAACCGGAACCGAGCTAGCAAACAGAGAAGCCATCGTCCTTGATACACGAGCTAAGATCGTTTTCTGTAATAATGTCCCAAAGATTGGCGTTCGTATAGCGATTAAATCAAGCATATATCTACCCTTTGGATTGCGCTTCGTTGCGATAAATCCTACTACTAATAAGATGACAACGGAAAGGGCGATATACCATTGATGAATCAAGAAATCAGACGCTGCCATCACGATTTTCGTCGGAATAGGAATTTCTCCACCTACTGATAGTAAGTTGTTTAATAGACTCGGAAGAACCTTTGTTAAAAGGATCACGACAACGATAACTGCAACAATCGAAACAGCAATCGGGTAGACCATCGCTGACTTTACCTTTTCCTTCACCTTACGATCTTTTTCATAAAAGATCGCCAACCGGTTCATTACATTTTCTAAGTCCCCACTCGTTTCCCCAGCAAGAACCATATTGACAAAAATACGATCAAAGATTTTCGGAAACTGTGAACATGATTTTGACAAAGACGTCCCGGAACGAACATCTTGATAAATCGTCTTTAACGCTTGTTGTAAGGGCTTTGATGACACTTGCTCGGACAAAAGATTAATCGCATCGACAATCGGCGTCCCTGCATTCAGCAAGGTAGCTAACTGACGGCAAAAAATAACGAAGTCCTGATTCTTTACAGGTGCTCCAATAATAATATTAAGATCCTTATTTAAAATCGACTCTTTTATTTCCTTTAGCTCGGCAATATATAAACCTCTTCGTTCAAGCTCCTCTGCTGCCGCTCCTTGATTGGCAGCCATGAGCTTTCCTTTTTGCTCTTTGCCGGTAAGGGAGTCAATTCCCTTGTATTTAAATTGCATGATTTCACCGCCTATAGCGCGTAATGTCCATGATTACTGATGGGCATCCCAATTCGGGATAAACTCATCAGCCGTTTGTTTCGTAATAATCCCACTTTGGACCAGCTCTCTAACTGACATATTCATCGTTTGCATACCAAGAGCCTTATTTGTTTCCAAAATGGATTGAATTTGGTGAATTTTATTGGAGCGAATCAAATTGGCAACTGCATGGTTATTCACTAAAATCTCCATAGCTGCTCTTCTTCCGTCATCTTTGGCAACAGGCAATAATCGTTGAGACACAACCCCCACTAACGTCCCTGCGAGCTGGGTACGAATTTGCTGTTGCTGCTCGGCTGGAAACACATCGATGATTCGGTCAACCGTCTGTGCTGCACCAGATGTATGAAGAGTTGCAAGAACCAGATGTCCTGTTTCAGCAGCCGTAATCGCTGTTCGAATCGTATCAAGATCTCGCATCTCTCCCACGAGAATCACATCAGGGTCCTGCCTTAGGGCCGCTCGTAAACCAATCGCAAAGGAATTAGAGTCCAATCCAATCTCTCGCTGATTCACGATGCTTTTTTTATGCTTATGCAAGTATTCGATTGGATCTTCTAGCGTTAAAATATGCTTGCTCATATTCTCATTTATAAAGTCAACAATGGACGCAAGCGTCGTGGACTTCCCACTTCCCGTTGGTCCTGTAACAATTAATAATCCTTGTGTCTTCTGTGCAAACACCTTGATAATGTCTGGGAGATGAAGATCAAGAAAGTTTGGTACATTACTATTGATCACACGACAGACAATTCCAACAGAACCTCTCTGTCTAAAAACATTCACACGAAAACGGCAGATCCCTGGCAAAGCATAGGAAAAATCAACCTCACCTTTTTGGTCAAAATGATCCTGCAGCTCTGGAGTCATGAGCTCCCTTGCCATTTCCTCAGTTTCATTAGGAGTGAGTGCTTGGCTTCCTACCTTCTTTAACTTTCCATTGATTCTTACAATGGGAGTAACCGCCGTTGTAATGTGTAAATCCGATGCCCCATTTTGAAACGCGAATAATAATAGTTTTTGAATCATCGTGCTCTTCCCCCATTATTCTACCGTTACGCGATAAACCTCTTCCAATGTGGTTAAACCCTGTGCGGCTTTTTGCAGTCCGTCCTCAAACATCGATACAAAACCTTTTGTGTTTACGTACTTACGATAAGCAGAGTCCTGCATCTTTTGTGTAATCATATTTCGTAGCTCATCATCAATGAGGAGCGTCTCATGAATGGCCATACGTCCGCGATAGCCTGAGTTATTACATACAGAGCAACCTTTCCCCTTTTTCAAATGGCTTGTATCGATTCCTCTTGATTGAAACATCACCGTCTCTTCCATTGTCGGTTCATATGGACTAGCGCAATTTTTGCATATTTTTCGAACCAAACGTTGTGCGACTACTCCCGTAACAGCTGATGACACAAGGAAAGGCTCAATACCCATGTCCATTAGACGGCTCACCGCAGAAACCGAGTCATTCGTATGAAGCGTACTTAATACAAGGTGTCCGGTGAGCGCTGATCGTAAAGCAATTTCTGCTGTTTCAGTATCACGAATCTCACCAAGCATGATAATATCTGGATCCTGCCTGAGGATGGAGCGAAGCCCAGCCGCAAACGTCATACCAATATTCGCCTTCACCTGAACCTGATTAATTCCACGAATTTGATATTCAACAGGATCTTCAACCGTGATGATGTTCACTTCATCGGTATTCAGCTTTTGTAACGCGGTATAAAGGGTCGTCGACTTTCCTGACCCAGTAGGACCTGTAACGAGAATAATTCCGTACGCATTGCTAATCATTTTTCGGAAATTGGTTTCGTTTCTCTCTGAAAAACCAAGCTTTTCAATTCCGAGCACCACGTTTCCTGTATCCAACAAACGCATAACAACCTTTTCTCCAAAAACAGTTGGAAGAATGGATACACGAAGGTCAATATTTCTCATATCAATGTCCATTTTAAAACGGCCATCTTGCGGAAGGCGCTTTTCTGCGATGTTCAACTTGGACATAATCTTGATTCTTGAAACAAGAACATTGTTCATGTTTTTCGGAAGGGTTCGTTCTGTTCTCAGAACCCCATCCACACGAAGACGAATAAGCGTTTCGTGTTCATGCGGGTCAATATGAATATCACTCGCTCCGACTTGAAGCGCCTGACTCAAGAGCTGATTCACCATTTTAGCGACTGGCGAATCATCGGACTGCTGTGCTTCTAAAAAGCCCTCATCATCATCGTTTAACGGCATATCCTCGAGCATTTTATCAATCGATTTTTGCATGCCATAGTAACGATTTAAGGCTACTTGAATTTCATGCCTTTTGGCTATCGCAGGCTCAATCCGAAAGCCGGTGCTCAAACGTAGGTCATCAATCGCAAAATAATCGAGCGGGTCCACCATCGCGACTAGTAATTTATCATTCGTCTTTTTAAGCGGAAGTAGCTGGTACTTTCTCGCTAATTCTTCATCTATTATATTAATAAGCTTTCGATCAATCTCAAGCTCATACAAATTCACCTTTTTAATGCCGAGCTGGAACTCTAGCACTTGAATAATCGTGTCTTCATCCACAATATTCATCGCAACTAATTGATCACCGAGACGCAAACCAGAACTTTTTTGCTGAAGCAGGGCATCCATTAATTGCTCTTCTGTAATTACATTTGTTTCAATAAGCAGATCGCCTATACGCTTTCGCTTTAGTGCCATTCGGTTGCTCTCCTTTTTGATGTATTTGTTCCTGAGTTATTCAAGTACCTGTTGAAAAGCTTCACAATAAAATACTCGCGCAGAGACGGTTGCATCCATATTACCCTTTTCAGAATTTAAAGAGTATGTGACATTCTGTATATGAAACACTCTCGGCAATTGTTCAAGCTTATCCACGAACTCATTGATGTCTTCATCACTGCCATTCAATGAGATTTGTACATCATTGTAAGAAACCGTAAACTCCTTGACTTCACTTACTCTTTCTTCAAGAAGCTTGTAGATCGATTCAGGAAATAATGTACTCCACTGATCCTGCTCTACCGTTCCATCAGCGGTAGTTGTCACTTCAGCTTGAGTCTCTTCGTCTGACTCCGTTTGGAAAGAAATAGTAGAAACCGATGTTCCTGTTTCTCCTTCAGTTTGTTCAATATCCTTGATGACCTGCTCGATATTCGGACGTCCAGGAATTCCTTGAAATAACTCCTGCTTTTCCGCTTCCGTCATCGTTTGTGGCTCTAATGATTGGAGCACCTTTTCATAGCTGCTAGTGTCAGCTTCAATTATTTGTAGGTTCGCTTCCTTTTCTGCTTGTTCCGCAGAAAGTGGTCGTAAGATAGCCCAGTAAAAGATTCCACTAAATACAACCAATATCGCAATCGCAATTATTAGTATCTTTTCTTTTAGCAAACTCTCTAATTTCATTGCAGCTCACCTTCTAACGTCACAACAGTCGCCTCAAAATATGCTTCGTATAAATTGTTCTCCGTATTTAAATTAATACTCGTCACCTTTGCCTCTGTAACAAAGTCAGCCTGTAATAGCTGCTGAAGGTAGGTCGCTGCTGAATCCTTTGTTGGGAATAAAACCGTCATAGTCAGTGCACCCGTATGTTCAAAGGTATAATTGGAGACGGAACCACCTTCTGGAAGAAGTTTGTATAAATCTTCTTTTATACTGATTGGGTTTTTATAAATAGCATTTAAAAACCCATGAATTTTATTATATTTATCTACAAAATTATATTCTGTCACACCCGATCGACGGGCCGTAATCTCCGCTAATACCGTATCTCTCGCTTCCGTGCTCGTTGCAATTTTCTCGTCGAGCTCGTGGATTGAACTTTTCCCCGTAATAAATAAAATAATGAGTAATGCGGAAATCACAAGAAACAAGGCTGCTGTGCCAAGTAAATATGGCAATCTATTTAACCTGTTTCTCCTTTCCTGTGGCAATAAATCAATACTAAAGTTCACTACGATCTCTCCTAACTACCACCATTACTTTTTCCACTTCTTCTTTACAATTTCATTTCCTTTAAGAGCTAGTCCAATCGCAACACTTGTTGAGTTCAATAGGTCTTTGTTTGGGAAATGGTCCGTAACAATCTTTGAAAAATCAATATCTGCTACATGTACCTCAAGTCTATCAGAAAGAACAGATACAAATTGGCAAGCATTAACCCCGGTAACAATCACTCGTTTAAAATAGCCATTTCCCTTACTTAATGAGAATCGAAAGAAGTTCTGTGCTTTCTCTATTTCAGTAACAACATCGTTAATATAAGTCTCTTCATAGATGGCTGTCTCCTCAACTGATACAGACGCCTCTACTAAGCTCTCAACAAACCCATCAAAAGGCAACACATCACTGGTTGAAAACAAATCTTCCTGTTCCGACTCGATTGCTCCCACTGTCATCGTTCTTGAAAAGGCTATGGTTCCATTGTCGAAAATATGGATATCTATAGAGTCTTTAGAAAGGTCCACGATCATTTCGGTTCCCTGCAACCACTCTGGGTTTGTATGTGAAACCAATCTCTGCAAAGCTGTGCCGCGAATCTCCGCGCTTAACGGCTTCAAACCTGCCTGAATACTCACTTCCAAAAGGTCCTCCGATAACGGCAAAGACGTCGCAAAAAACAGAATATCCGCTTTATCGGTTGCCTTTTCTCTTACCTCAGAAGCAAATTCCACAGCCGTCAAATTTTCGATATCCATCTGCTCGTCGGGCTCTGCCTTAATTGTCCCGATCTTCACAAAATCATAAATAGACTTTTCAAAAGGGAGATGGATACTTTCTCCAACCTGGTATTGAAGAAGCTTCGCAAGTGCTTCTTCCTTTAAATCAGGAAGCGAAGTTATTCGTCTCACAATAATGTTTTGAGTAGGAAAGGCCAGATGAACATGCTTGTCCAACACCTTCTCCTTCAACAAGTCCGCTACACCCTTTATATCGGCTATTCTTGAATTTTCTAATATGGTATTCTTTGCATCTGTTACATCTATATCAAGTAAAACAGGTTTATTGTTTTGGATTTGTACCTTCGCAGTTGTAATATACTGATCGCGAAAGTCTATTCCGGAGAATGTATCGTTTTTTTTGAAATTGAACATGTTGCACCTTCTTTCTGTTGATGAATTATCGTATGGTAGAAAATGATATACTTTCTTTTTTCATGCTAGAAGCGAGACTTTTTCCACCTTCTTCTAGAATAAGACGCTCACATGTTACTTTCATGAGCTCACAACTTATCCCCGTTGCCTCATCTAGTTCACTATAAACTTTAAACCTTTTAGACTGTCCTGCCACCTCATTAATAACAATTCCACTGTGTACATTAATTATGCTATTACCATTAAAATCCAATATATCTACAATAAGAGCTCCTTTTATTACTATCTGATCTTTATTTGCGCTACCTCTAAGAATGACATTTTTAATAAAAACCCTTTTATTTTCTGGGATTGTTATAGTTGGGTCACTATTACCACTCATATCAAGAGTATCGAAGATTAATGTCTCGGTTTTACTTGGATCGGACTGATCCTCTATTATTTCTTTCATTTCTTCTATTGAATAACTTGTTTTGTTACCTTTCTTATCAGTTTCTGGCCAGACGACACCATAATCGATTAATACATCTTCATATATTTTTAGTTCTGTTTCTTGCATCGGTATCTTTATTTGGTGTTCTGAATCTTTATCGTATTTATAGTTAAGATCATCATCATCTACAAAGTTATATGGTTGTTTAAAGGGAGAATCCATCTTATTATCCACAGTAATATCTACTTTCACTACCCTACTAAGTTGTGATTCTTGTTCATTCGTATACTTAGCTCCTAAAGTTAACTCAATAGTATCCCCGGATTTCACATTATCAGGATCAATATTAGTACTTAAACTAACTTCAACGTTCTTTTCACCAATTGAATAGTTAGCTACATTACTCTTTTCTTGAAGGTATGCTAAAGGGCCATTTCCTTCCTTACCTTGATAATTAGCCATTTCATTTAACACTATTTCAATTGCTCCTTCAGCACGGTAAAACTCTTCTTGCTCCTTAGTTGTTTTCACTATATTTTTTAATCCATAAGTAGTGGTTGCTAACATAGAGGTTCCAACTATACTGACAATTACAACCAAGATTAGAACAATCATTAGTGCAGCTCCAGATTGGTTCCTCCTCAAATTATCAAACATAAAGTTCCTCCCTAAAAAGCTAATACCTTACTCTTTCTTCTCCATTAGAGGTTACCTTAGTAGATATTTTATACTCTTGTTTATCTTTTTCTAAAACTAAGGTTACTTTGAATTGGCTTGCGTTTTCTACATCTGGCATAAAGTCAAATTGCTTAACGTTATTCGATAAGAGATTTGATTCCAGTTTTAATTCATTATTTGAAAATGAAATCTTACTGCGAACATCTTCCCCATCTCTAACAGCATTAGAGATGGTTTCCATTATAAATCTAGCTTCCCGTTGCAATTCATTTTCCTTTGATACTGCACTTTCCATTTTTATCCCATAACTAAATAGAGCGAAAACAAGTCCAGATACACTAACCATAATAAGAATAACAATTAATAATTCAATCAATGTTACACCTTTTTGGTTATTCACCATTTCTCACCACCGTAAAAAGTTCGATTTGGTCATTAGAATCTATTTCAGAAGTTACAATTACTTGGATTTCACTATAGCTTTGAGTTATATTCTCTTGAGTATATTCCTGCCCAACCACTTTAACTGTTGCGTCTATCAGGTCCCCGAGAGTTCCAGGCATATTACAGCCTTGCGTAGTGGAACAGTCATAATTTTGCGTTGAACCAGTGAAGCCGTTTTGTCGGATTTCTTCCATTACTTGTTGGCCAAAATATATTAGCTGTGTATCCCTTCCCTGTTCAGTTGTTCTAGTAAAACTGCCTGTCATAATTAACAGCAGAGGGATAATAGCCATTCCAGCAATGACGACAGAGATCAATAATTCAATTAATGTGACTCCCTTTTCGTTGTTCATTTTTATCTTCCCCTTATAGGAGTAGTAAGCTGTACCAGGTCCAAATATCCTCTCCGTACAGGTATGCCACTAATGTTCCAATCATAATCGAAGGCCCAAAGGCAATCGGTTCTTTTCGTTTAACAACTTTTAGTGCGATTAATAGTACTCCAACAACGGCTCCTACAAATGAGGCTAAAACCAAGCTCATTACAGTTAGTGCTGGGCCGAGTACCACTCCAATAGCTGCATACAGCTTAATGTCACCGCCACCCATGCCGCCTTTGCTAACAACAGCAAGCAACAAGAGCAAACCGAAACCAACTACACTGCCTAGTAAGTAAGTTAAAAATGGTTCTTCTCCGATAAAGAAACGTACAATTACTAGAACTACAATACTTGGTAGAGTAATCACGTCTAAAATTAACTTTTCACGAATGTCTGTTAGTACAGAAAGAATTAATAACGTTGATAATAGGATTGCAGGTAGTAGTTCTGAAGTAAGCCCTATTTCTTTGTAAACAATAAAAAATATGATTGCAGTCATTCCCTCTCCTAATGGGTATAAAGGAGAGATCCTTTCTTTACAATAACGACAACGACCTTTTAAGAATAGGTAACTAAATAGAGGAAATAAGTCAAAGAAACCTAACCTGTGATTACAGGAGGTACAGTGGGATGGTGGGTAGGAGATGGATTCTTTTTTTAGGAGACGGATTGCTACTACATTAAAGAAGCTACCCAATACGAGGGATATAATAATAATGAATAGATCAACTATAAGCAATTACTTCAGCCCCTTTCATCGAGGTTTCCATTTCATAAAAATAAAACTGCCGCATTTTTTATGTTGCGACAGCTAATATTAGCTATTAATCTTCGTCTGAATCATCAGAAGATGGTGTTGAAACACCATTACAAGATGAACTTATAGCTCCGTTAGTAACTGTGAAAAACTTTGTTGTATCTTCAGCACATGTTGGTGCAGAATCTAGATATTTGCCTGCTACAAGTGCACCTACGTCAGCTGGTACGCTTCCCACTTCTACTTCATATCTGTTAACTGCATCCTTTAAAATAGATAAAGTCTGCTTATTAGTATTAATCTCTGCTTTATCCTTATTGCCCATAACCATCGGCACCGCCACAGCAGCAATAATCCCCAAAATAACAATAACAACAAGTAGTTCAATTAGTGTTAAACCCGCTTGGTCTTTCATTTTCTTCTTTAATGATTTTAACATGAAGAAAGGTCCCCCTTTTAATTTTTATGTTTTTTCGAGAGCTTTTTCTTAAAATTTGGGAATAAAAAAACCTTTACAGCTCATTCTATGGAATGTAGTTGTAAAGGTCGGTTGCACCAATCGCTCGATATGACTCAGGTGCCCACGTACAAGTCATATTTCTTCGCGCCCTTATCTAATGAAAAGACTCTGTGATAAACATTACTTATTTACTAGTAGTCTACACTAAAAAAAATGAAAAAAAAAGAGGTTTTATGTAAATTTACTATTAGGAAATGTTGGCTAAACATTATTTTAAAAACACCATTTTCTATACTATTTTCCCATATAGAGTAGTATCTTCAATTTCCTCATTTATCATCTTTATTTTTCAGAAATAGCAATTCCAATTAATAACAGGAGCAACCATTAAATAGTTCCTTATACCTATTAGATATCATAATCTACCTCAAATAAATTTTTCCAATATTTATAAAACAAAGTAACATTTTTCCCTTTTTACCCATTATAATAGGAAGAAAATATCACTTATTCTATTAAAAAGGGGATTACATATGTCTCAACCATACCAACAAAAACCTATTTGGGCTTGGGTTGTTCTTATTTTGGGTGGCCTTTTTATCGTTTTCTCTTTACCCGGTATACTGTTAACACTTTTTATGCAAATCAGACAACTAGAAATCGTAACTTCTATCTCTATCATTTTCTTTACAATTGGTGTTTGCATGATTGTTGTTTTGCTATGGGGAATGAAGAGAGCTTGGACAGCCATTAAGAAATATAACGAATATAAAGCAAAATACACTGTCATTGAAACAAATCTAGATCCGACTCCTCAAGAGAAAAAACCCATTTGGCCATGGGTAGTCATTGGGATCGGTGCCTTACCGGTACTTGGAATGGGACCAGGTGTCATCATGCTTCCAATCATGCCTTTGTTCTTGGCTGGCATGTCTACCGATTCTGGGACTACTCCCGAATATGTGCCTATGCTTATTCTTCTGATTGGTTATGGGATCATGATTGGGTATATCACCTTACTCGTAAAAGCTATCAAGAGACTACGTTCTAAGTAAATAATCTGACAAGTTGCTCCTACCTTTTCCAGGTAAGAGCTTTTTTATTGTTAAAAAATGTTACAACATAACAGACAGAATATTCAAACATACATATAATACAGAAATATACCCACCTATTATATAAACCTTCTTTATCCCTCCAACCCCAAAAAACTAACCTTTTTACAAAGGTTAGTTTTTTACTCAAGGCTCTTTTCTTAAACTTTGTTGCTTTTTGGAACAAAATTGTAATAATTGTGCTAAGTTCCCGCAGAAAATAGCATAAATTTAATAAGAAGAGAGCCTGCAAACTAAATTCTTAAGCGTAAAATAGTTATTTTCACGTTAAAATCGGCTTTAAGATTTTAACAACTACCTTACGAAAACAGCCTTACTCAAACATTCACAACATCGGAAAAGGTGATTTTATTGGAAAAAGTATTTTTTATGAATGAAGCGATTAAGTTAGCTTGTGAAAATGTGTTAAGTAATCATGGTGGTCCTTTTGGGGCCATTGTGATTAAAGACGGGAAAATTATCGGAAAAGGAAAAAATGAGGTCACGAGCAGCAATGACCCTACTGCCCATGCTGAGGTTCAAGCGATTCGTGAGGCATGCTCCTATTTAGGTAGCTTTCAATTAACAGATTGTGAGATTTATACAAGCTGTGAGCCATGTCCGATGTGCATCGGAGCGATTTATTGGGCGAGACCAAAGGCAGTTTATTATGCTTGTACGAAAGAGGAAGCGGCTCAAATTGGCTTTGATGACCACTTTATTTATGAAGAAATTAGCTTGCCAATTGAAAACAGAACGATTATGATGAATCAAATTACGGTTGAGCAGTACAATCTACCGTTTAAAATGTGGGAAGTATCATCTGACAAAACAGAATACTAGTCTCTTATAGACACTCTAGGAGGAGAGTATGGACAAAAACAGACTAAAACAACGTATTGAAGCAGCCTCAGGGAAAATGGAGGCTGACCTTGTCATAAAAAATGGCAAAATTATTGATGTATTTACCGGTGAAATCTATGAAGGTGACGTTGCTATTACAGATGGTGCCTTTGTTGGAGTAGGGAATTATTCTGGTAAAAAGGAATTTGATGCAAGCGGGCGATATGTATGCCCTGCTTTTCTTGATGGTCATGTTCATATTGAATCATCTATGGTGTCTCCAAAGGAATTTGCGAAGGTTGAGCTGCTACGAGGAGTGACCACTATTATTGCCGATCCTCATGAAATCGCCAATGTACTAGGTGTAAAAGGCATTCAGCTTTTACTTGATACTTCAGAAAATCTCCCCTTTAATTTTTACTTTATGCTTCCTTCCTGCGTACCTGCCACTAGCTTTGAGTTAGCGGGTGCCACACTTGAGATTGAGGATCTGTCGCCATTGTTTTCCCATCCAAGAGTGCTCGGTTTAGCAGAGGTTATGAATTTTCCAGCTGTGAAACATGCGGAAGAGTCGATGTTAAATAAGCTATATGAAGCAAAGCGGTTAAACGCAAAAATTGATGGTCATGCCGCTGGTCTAAGTGATATGGACATTAATGTCTTTATGACTTCTGGTGTACGTACCGATCATGAGTGTACTACGGCCGAAGATGCGACGGCTCGTTTGCGCCGCGGGATGTACCTTATGATTCGAGAAGGTACCGTTGCTAGAGATTTAAAGAAGCTGCTTCCTGTCGTTAATGAAAGAAATGCTAGACGCTGTCTATTTGTTACAGACGACAAACATCTTGATGATATCCTTCATGAAGGAAGCATTGATTACAATGTTCGATTAGCCATCTCAGAAGGACTCGACCCCCTTACGGCTATTCAGTTAGCTACCATTAATACAGCTGAGTGCTTTGGGTTACAGGAAAAAGGAGCAATTGCACCAGGATATGACGCGGACTTTTTACTGCTAGATGATCTGGAATCTGTAAGCATCTCCCATGTATTTAAAGATGGAAATCTTATCGTTGAACATGGGCAATTAATTTATTTCCCAGAAAATGAGCAAGCAGATATCTCCTCTGAATATGTAAACACCGTTTGTTTTCATGATTTTACCGAAGAGGCATTACATCTTCCTATTGCTGAAAACAAAGCCAATATTATAGAAATCAATAAAAATAGCCTCGTAACCAATCATCTCATTGAAGAAGTGACCGTAAACGAAACGGGTTGTTTTGAATCTTCGTTAGAAAAAGATCAATGCAAGCTAGTTGTTATTGAAAGGCATCATTATACGAATGAAATTGGCGTAGGAATCGTCAAAGGGTTAGGATTGAAAAATGGAGCGATTGCGTCTACTGTTGCTCATGACTCACATAATTTAGTGGTCGCTGGAACAAGCGACTCTGATATCTTATTTGCTGCTCAAAAAATAAAGGAAATGCAGGGCGGACTTGTCGTTGTGAAAGATGGAGAAGTATTAGCCTCTCTTCACCTCCCCATTGCTGGTCTTCTTTCAATGGGCACATATGAAGACGTGTATGCTGGTTTAAATAAGCTGACCTTTGCACTAGAGGAAATTGGCGTAGGCGAAGGCTTCAACCCGTTCTTAACGGTATCCTTCTTATCTCTACCAGTCATCCCAGAAATTAAGCTAACCGCTCAAGGACTGTATGATGTAAAAAATCAAAAACATATTCCATGTTAAAGAAGGTAGAAGGAAATCCCTTCTACCTTTTACTCGTTCTTATAAACTATCACCCGTTGTTGTGCTTTGGTCGGTCGTGCTAGAATCCGTGCCAGGTGTTGTCCCTCTATCTGGTCGTTCCATGCCTTCAGGCGGTGTTCCTCCATCGCCTCTCATTCCGCCGCCACCACCACGGCCTCCCATTCCACCCATACCGCTTTGGGCTTCTGTCACTCCTGATTCATTCAGCCAGGTTACGACATCAGAAATGGTGAACTCGACCACCTTCGTGCCACCACTATATTCTCCATCCGTGTATAAACCATTCGTTTCTGTACCTGTTGATTTTCCTCCAGAATATAATGTGTAACTAGAGTCCTTTTCTAAATCAGACGAGCTGATATATACAGAAGAATATTCTTTTTCTGGTGCAAATGTAGCTATTGTATTTCCTTCACTATCTTCTAAGTGTATTAATGTCCCTGCACTTTGAGTTGCTGGGTATGTCATAAGAATGCCATTTTGCTCAGACGTATCAGAGCTTGCTTGGACCATTCCGGAGCTGCCAGCTGCGATTAATAATCCTCCAGAGATTTCGAAGGTCCCATTATAATCTAATGAACCATTTCCAGAGTTGGTTGGGCCACTTACGACCGCCGTTCCTCCAGTCATAACAAAGTTTCCATTCGAGTCAAGTCCATCACCTTGTGAATTAACAGACACATAACCACCACTGATTTGAAGCATCATATCAGAAGATGCACTGCTCTCCATGTCCATTCCTGACCCATCGACTCCACCACCAACATTGAGTCCATCATCACTTGCCGTTACATCGATGTTTCCATCTGCAATCGCAATGACTCCACCTTCGATTCCTTCGTAACTCTTAGTAATGGTGATATTTCCACCTTTCGTTAAGACTGAAGAGTCCGCATGGATGCCATCATCTCCGGTCGCAATCGCTAATTCCCCACTTTCAATAAGGACGTTACCATTACTATGAACGGCGTCGTCAAGAGAATCAATGTCAAATGTTCCACCAGCGATGGCCAGTTCAGCTGTTGCTTTTAACCCTTTTGAGCTGCTTGTTTCTGTCGTTGTTGTTGTAGTAGTTGATTCACTTTGGCCTCTTCCACCCATTGCATTTTCATTAGCCGCAACCGTCTCAGGGCTTCCTCCACCAGTTGTAATGGTATAGTCTCCACCTAATGTATACAGAGAGGTTTGGGCTTGAATTCCGTCATTTTCTGCTGAAATCGAATATGTTCCAGCTTCAATGACTAGATTTCCTTTTTCAGCATCCTCATCATTGGTCGTTTTCATGCCGTCACCACCTGCTGTGATCGTAAACGTTCCGTTCTTAATAGCCAGCAGGTCTCGTCCAACAATCGCATCATCCTTAGCGGTAATTTCAATATTTCCACCCGTGATTTTCAGATCATCTTTTCCTGTAATTCCGTTGTTAAAGTTCGCTTCAACCACAAGTTTTCCTTCCCCATTAATCGTTAAATTGCCTTTACTAAAAATGGCTGAGTTTGGTTCTTCTGCTTCTGCATCATCGTACACATATTGTGATCCATCTGTTATTGTATTTTCCGTTCCTTCCGGCATAGAGATAACTGTCTTCTCTGCATTCTTCACATATATAGGGGCTGAAGAGCTGCTAGTAATATCTACTCCATTTAATACGATTCGAACGGTATTCTTATCTTCTGCATCTACAACAATTTGACCATCGTCTAATGTTCCACTAAGAACATATACGCCCCCTGTTTTAATCGTAACGGTACTTCCTGAAACAACTACACCACCTGATCCTTCATAGGTTGCTGTTGATCCATTCAACTGGATACTTGTTACCTCTTCATATTCCCAGTCTGTATAAAGATCATCATCACTATAACTTACAAGTCCACTTACAACAGATTGTATGTCGCTGTCTGCTAGTGTGCTTAAACTCTCTATATTAACCTCTGTAGCAGTACTTGTTTCTGAACTAGACTCCTCTTCCGTATTGCTGCAGGCAAATAATAATGTGGTGCACAATAAAGGTGCAATTAACTTCGTAAATTTATATTTTCGTTTCATCAACTTGGCTCCTTTTCTATTTGATAAGCCTATTATGTTTGCCCAACCTTAACAAAACCTTAAAAAAATTTATATTCAATAAATAATTTGCATTTCTCGAATTAGCCCCTATAATCGAACTTAATTCATTCAAGCAAAAACAGTTCATACAAGGAGGCGAAGAATATTGAATCTATTAATTATAGAAGATGATAAAGTCCTATCGGAATCGATCAAAGAAACGACAAATGATTTGTTTCAAGTTGAACAAGCATTTGATGGAGAAGAAGGATTGTATTTAGCAGAACAAAATATTTTTGATGTGATCATTTTAGACATTATGATGCCTCATATGAATGGTTACGAGGTACTAGAGGAACTCCGAAAGAAGAATATTACAACGCCTGTTATTATCCTGACAGCAAAAGACGGCATAGATGATAAGATTAAAGGATTTAAGGTGGGTGCAGACGATTATTTAGTCAAACCCTTCCATCGCGAGGAGCTTCTATTACGTTTAGAAGCTATGGTTCGACGTTCTGTGGGGTCATTTAAAGAAAATATCCTTTCCTTTAAGGACTTACATTTACACTTGAAAAATAAAACAGCGTCAATTGGTGAGGAAGTGATTAAACTAAATGGCAAGCAGTTTGATTTACTCGAGTACTTAATCAACAATAAAAATACGATCCTAACCAAAGAACAAATTTTTGACCGAATTTGGGGATTTGAGTCTGATACATCAACAACAGTTGTGGAAGTGTATGCAAGCAACCTACGCAAAAACTTAAAAAAATACGATTATGATCAATATATCAAAACCTTTCGAGGATTAGGCTATATGCTTTCAGAAGGTGAAGGAAATGTTTAAGGAGAAAATCTTCCGTAGCCAACAGCTCAAGTTCATGATTTTTAACCTTATTGCTTTTACGATTATTTTTACGATTTTTGGAATTATTATTTTTAGCCAAGTTCAAGGAACGTTATTTAAAAAAACAGACGAAGAACTTTTAATGGTAAAAGAGAAACATATGAGTGAATTCTCAGATATAACTAATGGAGACCGACCTTTAGATAGTATCGATCGTACTCCTCCGAATAACGACCAAAGGGCAATCAAGAATCCACGTATCTTTATCTTAAATTGGAATAAAGATGGTGAAATCATTGAGGGAGATCAAATTGGATCATTATTTTACGAAAGTTATTTACAAGACTTTACTCTAGACAAAAACAATCTTGATACGGTAACCAATATAACTATAGACGATCAATACCACTTTAGATATTTGCTATTTGAAGATACAAACGAGAATGATGAAGTAGCATATGTACAATTAATGATCAATACCGACGCGGAAGAAACAATCATCAATAACTTCCAAAAGCTAATCATTATTTTTTCTATCGTCTTTATCGTCCTATCTATTTCAGCAAGTTATATTTTATCGAAAAAAATGATGCAACCGATTATTCTTTCTTGGAAAAAACAAGCCGAATTTGTCGAGAATGCCTCACATGAATTACGAACACCTTTGACGATTATTCAAAATAAACTTGAACTTTTGTTAACTTCCCCTCAAGAGAAAATAGCGAACAAATTTGAAAATATTGCGCTAAGCTTATCTGAAACTAGAAGACTATCGAAGCTTACTTCTGATTTATTAACCCTAGCTCGTGCTGATTCTGCTGAGACACAGCTGGTGAAGCAAACGATTCATGTCGACACATTTGTGAAAAACGTATGTGCCCCTTATATCGAAATTGCGGAGTCACAGGACAAGCATTTATGGCTTCAGTTGAATTGCGACATGAAAATGGAAGCAGACGAAGTCCGCCTACACCAGTTGCTCGTCATATTGCTTGATAATGCGTTAAAATATACCGGTGAAAATGATAGCATTGGCGTAAAAACGTATGAAGAAGACCACAAAATTATTTTTGAAGTGAGTGATACAGGAATCGGGATCAAGGAAGAGAATATGAAATACATTTTTGATCGTTTCTATCGCGAAGATAAAGCCCGTTCTAGAGAAACAGGTGGAGTTGGTCTAGGGTTATCTATTGCTCACTGGATTGTGAAGCAGCATGATGGAACGATAAAGGCAAGCCAGAATAAAAACAAAGGAACTACCTTTAAAGTAAGACTACCTAGATAGGGTCACAAACGTGGCTCTTTTTTTACACAAAATAAAAGCATGGATTTTTCTCATCCACACCTTTATTAGTAATATTGATTTTTTTTCATTAGCCAGATACCTTTTCTAACTTTATTGTTTCGTATAATTCAACAAATTCAGTTGCTAAATCCTTCATGGAAATGGCGTTCATCAGGTGATCCTGCGCGTGAACCATTAATAGAGAAATCTCTACTTTTTCTCCTCTAATTTCACCTTGGATTAATGACGTTTGAACATGATGTGCCTCGTTCAAAGCTTCTGCCGCTTCTTGAAGTTTTGCTCGTGCTTCTGTGAAATCTCCACGTTTCGCTGCTGCGATTGCTTCCATTGAACAGCTCTTTCCATTTCCACCATGTAAAATAATTTGAAATATCGTTTCTTCCATAGATGCCATTGTAAAACCCTCCGTAAGAAATTAGTCTCACATGTACTCATGTGAGACTAATTGTTTTGATGTCTTGATGTTATTAGCTCACTTTTGATGAATTATTTACTCCGCCTTCTTCTTGTTGCTTCATCTTATCCCACATTCTGAAGAACGGGAAGTAGATAGCTAGAGCAATAACGACGTTGACAGCCTGCATAATCGCACCTGAGATTTTACCACCAGTTGCTAGGTATCCACCGATAATTGGCGGCGTTGTCCAAGGAATTGCGATACCTGCTGGCTTCGCAACTAAACCTAACTTCATTGAGTAATACGTTACAATGATTAACACGATTGGTGTTAAGAAGAACGGTACGATTAGTAATGGGTTCATAACGATTGGTGTACCAAAGATGATTGGTTCGTTGATCATGAATGTTCCAGGACCAGCCGATAATTTACCAAGCGCCTTCATCTGTTGGCTCTTTGCCCAGAAAAGCATGAGCATCGCTAGACCAAATGTAGCACCTGTACCACCGATATTAACGAATACTTCAAAGAATTGTGATGTAAAGATATTTGGTAATTCTTCACCAGCACGGAACGCAATTTGGTTTTCTTCTGTTGCCATTAACCAAACTGGGCTTAAAACACCACCAACGATGTTTGTTCCGTGTAGACCTGCAGACCAAAGCATCATAATAAGCATGTAGGCAAAAATTGAACCGATTAAGCTTCCGCCTAATAATCCAAGTGGCTTACCAAGTACTAATTGAACCACGTCATGAATACTGTTGATTCCAAAGTACTCAATTACTAAGCGAATAAGGAAGATCGTAGTAATAACGATAAAACCAGGAACAAGTGCAACAAACGATTTACTTACTGCCGGTGGAACGCTATCTGGCATTTTAATAACGATATTTTTCTTAAGAATAAGGTTATATACTTCTGTTGAGAATAATGCGATTAAGATGGCTACGAAAAGTCCTTTACTTCCCATAAATGCAACTGGAATCGCTCCGCCAACTGCAATGGCTTCTGCTGCTCCATCTGGAGTAAACGGTACATTGAATGGTGTAGCTAATAAGAATGCACACAGTGAGATTACCCCTGCTGTAATGGCGTCAATGCCATACCGCTCAGCTAGACGATATGCAATACCGAATGCTGCGATTAGACCCATCATGTTAAACGTTGCATCAGTTGGATACATTAGTTTTGCTAACCATTGATCTCCGAACACACTTGCCATGAAATCAGCATAGCCAGGAATCGGTAGGAAACCTAAGATTAGGAATACAGACCCAATAATAATCATTGGCATCGCTAGGATGATTCCATCTTTTAGCGCACCTAAGTGTCTTTGTGCGGCTAATTTACCAGCAAAAGGCATAAACTTTGATTCTAGGAAATTTAAAAACTTATTCATCACGTTTCATTCCCTTCTCTACCTAGAGTTTTTTAGAAATTATTTATTCGTTAGTCCTACTGCTGTTTTTAATACTTCTGCACCATTACACATTCCGTAGTGGATTGGGTTAATAGAATCAACTGGGATATTCTTTTCTTTTCCTAGTTGTTGCATTTGAGGTAAGAGGTAACGTACTTGTGGTCCAAGAAGCAATACATCCGCTTGATCGATATTTGCTTTTACTTGGTCTGCACTTACTGCCCAGATCTTTGAGTCAAGTCCTTGGTCTTTTGCAGCCGCTTCCATTTTTGTTACTAGTAAACTTGTAGACATACCTGCCGCACAGCATAATAGAATGTTCATCATAAATTCCCCCTAAAGTGTTTTAATTGCTTATTTGTAAATAACTGAGATAAGTTCTTTTTATGAAGAAGATGTGTTGGCATCTCCTTGTTGATTTCATATTACAATGAAAGCGATTTCATTAATATCTATCTTTTTTCCGTTTCTCAACGGAAAAAATTATTACTACTATTTTACTAGCTTTCCTTTGTACAAAAAATTATATTGTAAATTTCTTTTAAGGTTTGTTTAAGGTTGCCCACCGATAATGTAATTCAAGGAGCTAACATAAAGGAGTTGAAACATGGTGAAGGCAATGACCTTAAATGGTGTTCAAGGGAGATATGAACTTAAGCACGAAATCACAAAAATGGATTGCTACTTATTAAGAAGCAAGCTACAGCATGTGATGACGGCTGACCCAAATGCGAATAATGATGGGAAATACTTAATCCGAAGTGTATACTTCGATAATTTTGATAATAAAGTTCTTCAACAAAAGAAGGAAGGTTTTTTCGAACGAGACAAGTTCCGTGTTCGTCTGTATGACCATAACACGAGCTACATTAATCTCGAAAAGAAGAGCAAACGAAATAATATGACCTATAAACAGAAGTGTCGTATGACGATTGATGAATATGAAAAGGTAAGAATCGGAGACATCGCTTGGATGGAAAATGATTCACGACCATTGATGAGGGATTTGTACATGCAAATGAATCTGCTGCAAATCAAACCTGTGACCATCGTGGATTATGAGAGAGAGGTTTTTATTTACGAGTATGGAAATGTCCGAGTCACATTCGATAGCTCCGTTAAGACAAGCTTCCGAAACAATGATCTTTTAAATCCGGATGTACCAATGGTGGAAACAACCCCTGGTATTGTCATTTTAGAAGTAAAATACGATGAGTTTTTACCTGATGTCATCAAGCAGTTAGTTCAGCTTCATGACAGACGAAGAGGCACTTATTCAAAATACCAAATAAGCCGTATGTTCGGTTAACAATATTGGAGGAATAGAAAATGGATACAATTAATTTTCAGGATATTTTCAAGTCTAAATTTTTAGAGCAAACAAGCAGCTTTTCAATCGTCGATTCCTTAATTGGATTATTTGCATCATTAGTGATTGGTCTCTTTATCTATTGGGTATATAAAAAGACGTTCACAGGTGTGATCTATTCACATACCTTTAATATCTCACTTATTGTTATGTCAATGGCCACATCCCTAGTGATTATCGGTATCTCATCTAATGTATTATTATCACTTGGTATGGTTGGTGCATTATCGATTGTTCGTTTCCGTACACCGATTAAAGATCCAATTGACATCGTCTACTTGTTCTGGGCAATCATTGTAGGTATTCTTAGCGGAGCTGGCTTTGTGCCACTTGCTGTTCTTGGTTCACTACTCATTGCAGCCATTCTAATCTTCTTTGGAAATCGTATTAAAGTGGAAAATCCATATCTATTAGTCGTACGATACAATGGCCATTCAATTGAAAAATCATTAGAGCATGTGGTATCTGAGAACTCGAAAAAGCATACGATTAAATCAAAATCTGTCATGCCTGGTAGTGAATATGAAGTTACCTATGAAGTCCGCGTGAAGGACAATGACATGAGCTTTATCAACAATATTTCCGAAATGGATGGAGTAAGATCTGCCATAATGCTAAGTTACGACGGAAACTTCACAGCCTAGTATTATTAACAATAATAATATCTCTTAACTTTGAAAAAAGGAGATTGCCCTTCCCCCCTGGCAATCTCCTTTTATATGTTTTAGCGATTGTAATCCATTACATATAAGTATGGAATCCGAATATCACCTGCAGCTGAGCTTACGTTCAAGTAGCTGCTAACGAAATTTGGTGTACCTGCTTGTTCCCCTGTATGAGTACCACGGTTCACCACTTCTACCGTAATCTCCTTACTTCCTTTAGCAGGAATCGTTACTTCCATATCACTCACTTTTACATTTTCATCATCTCTAATGGTATAAGCTAACTCCTCATTAGTTGGGTTCGTTAACGTAACATTCATCTTATACGTCTGGTTTCCAACCGGGCGAACTAATCCAAAGCTTAAGGATGATGGAAAGGCAAGCGCTGATGGACTCATTGCTTTGCTAAGGTCAATAAGACCTGCTCCCACTTTTAATGGATCAGAAACATCTGTATCAGGTAAAACACTTCCTTCTACATCATTTGCTGTTCCCATTAAGGCCGCTTTCACTTCAGCTGGCCCCCAGCCTAAATCATTTTGCTTGCTATACGCTAATAATACGGCGGCAGAACCTGCTACATGTGGAGATGCCATGGATGTACCTTGGTAAAGCTCATAACCTCCACCCACGACAGATGAGAAAATATTTACCCCTGGAGCTGCCACATCAGGCTTAAGTGTGTAATTTGGCGTTGGTCCCCACGAGCTAAAGTTTGCTAACAGATTGGGAATTGTGCTTACCTTTTGTAAGTCACTATTGATGGTAACGGTATGATCTCCCGTCCAGCTTATAAGCGCCTTTCCTGCTTCGTTTCCAATCATAACGGCTGGAACTAGTGCACCATCAGAAGACATTGGCGTTGGTTCAGCAATTCCGTCAAGCTGATAGATGATCACCCCTACTGCACCTGCTGCAGCCGCGTTATTAATTTTTTCAGCAAATGTACAAGAGCCGCGTTGAATCACCGCAATTTTTCCTTCTAATGGCTTTCCAGATATAGCGGTACATGCCAATTTATCGCCACCAGCCACATCAGCCCATACCGCATACTCTCCTGTTAAAGGTTCTTTTACCTCTCCACCCTGTGTACCTGTTGTCGCAATGGTTGGTTCTGCAAATGCTTCTGACTCCAATGTCATCGCAAAGGTTCGACTATTTGTTGTTGCTGCTACCGTGATTACGTTCTCCGCTGTTCCAGGAGATCCAACCGTATAGTTCCCTGGTCCTTCATTTCCAGCTGAGATGGCCACTACTACCCCAGCATCTACCGCAGAATTCACGGTCATATCAAGCAGGTCTGCCCCTTTATGTGGTGTTCCCCCTAAACTTAAGTTAAGAACGTCCATACCATCCTCAACCGCTTCTTCAACGGCTTTAGCAATAAATAAGCTTTTTGCATTTGCGATATCTCCCGGGAAAACATTATAGTTCCCTAGGTACGCTCCAGGTGCTACTCCACTCAAGGTCTTATCATCTATTTCCGTTTCTGTACCTGCCTTTCCTGCAACCGTTCCTGCTACATGCGTACCATGGCTATCGACTGCTTCTGCGCTTAGCTTTGGATTCTGGCTATATACCTTAGCTACAATGACTTTAGGAGTAGTTAAACTTGTATCCCCTTTAGGAAATTCTTCTGGATACGTCATTCCCTCATTTGGCTCAAGGAATTCATGTGTTTGATCAATTCCTGAATCAATGATACCGACTTTCATTCCTTCCCCTGCATTTGCTTGTCCACCAACAGACTCCCAAATCGCTTCTGCACCAATTAAAGCCGTGCTTTCACTCATTGCTTTTTGATAGGTTGCACTATACCCACTCTTTACGGCTCCTGGACCACGGCTAACTTCCTTTAGGGAAGCTCCGTTTAACTTTAAGCCAATTCCATTGAACGTAACATCATACTCTGTGACCACTTCTACTTGAGGAAATTGTTTAGCTAACCATTTTATATAATTTGTGCGCTGGGCTTCCAAACGACTTCCATATTTTTTTGCCGCTCGTGACTGCAAATCTACTTTTTTCCCTTGTGATGGTTTTGTCTTCTCATATCCCGCAATCGTTCCCTCATAGGAAGCAATTGGGACGTCTCCAAACTGTATAAAAGCATATTCACTGTCTACGGTAACAGAAGATTGTCCATCATCATTTTTTACTATCGCTTGAATCGGTACAGCTGCTGTAAAAATTAATAGAGAAATTAAGAGAACTCCAAAAATACTTTTCAAACTCCTTGCTATCTTCAACAAGTATTCCTCCCTTAAAGCTATTTTTCTATGTAATTTTCTAGTAAATCTACTAGAAATTACGCGTACTAGTTTAATTTCTAGGTAGGAGAAATTTCTCCTTTGACTAGTTTTGTTCTATTATGAAAATGATTTTGCCGAATGAACACTATTTCTGTAGTAAAAATGGGAATTCATGTATTTATTGATATATATGCTCGAACATTATAGAATACAAGAAAAGAAAATTAGTAGGAGGATCAACATGATACAACGTACTGTATTACTAAAATTCGCTGAAACAACAACACAGGAGCAAATGGAAGAGGTAATCAAACGCTTTAAAGCACTGAAAAAAGCAATTACTGGAGTGGTTGAAATTCAAGCTGCCTTCAATCTTTCTGAAAAAAGTAAGGAATATCAGGTGATTCTTATGGTTCGCTTCGAAAATGTGGCTGCCGTTGAAGCCTATACAATAAATGAACAACACCAAGAAGTTGCTGCCTTCATCCGCGAGGTTGGAAGACTTGATAGCATTGGTGTAGATATTGAGATTTAAGAGTTTATGCCCCACAATAAGAATTGTGGGGCTGTTTTTTAAAGGTTGTTTTCGTAAAGTTTGTTGTTTTGTAAAAAGCCCTAATGCCGGCTTTTTAACCGTATATTCAATCTTACTCTTTAAATATAGAGCCCCTGTTTTCTAAAACGTTCAATGAACTTATGACTTTTTAGAAAATAAGTGTTTTATTTCAATAAAGTAGTGCTAAAAGCAACAATGTTTTAGAAAACAGCCTTTTTAAATGAGTAGAAATGAGGTGTTTTTATGAAAATTGGAATCATTGGATTAGGAGATATTGCAAAGAAAGCATATTTACCCGTACTTTCTGAAAAAGAAGGAATTGAGCTTGTCCTTTGTACAAGAAATATTGAAACGCTTGCTCAATTGTCTAAAAAATACCGAATTCAAGAAACCGCTGAGAATATCGATGTGTTACTTTCAAAAAAAATTGATGCAGCCATCGTAAGCACAGCGACAGAAGGTCATTTTGAAATAGCAGAAATGTTGCTGGAAAATGGGGTTCATACATACATCGATAAGCCCATATCCATGAACCTTCATGAAACTGACAGAATTGTTAAGCTAGCTAAAGACAAAGGGAAAATTGCCATGGTAGGTTTCAACAGACGATTTATCCCTCGAGTAAGAGAGCTAAAAGAACACGGGAAACCAAGCCTTATTATTATGCAAAAGAATCGCTTTGCAGCACCAGATTATGTACGTAGATTTGTGGTAGAAGATTTTATCCATGTTGTAGATACGCTACGTTTCCTCATGGCTACTGAAGTCAAAGAGGTAAAGGTTGATTATGTAAAAACCAAAGAAAAACTGGATCAACTTGTTATCCAGCTAATTGGTGATGGTTGTATAGCTATCGGAATCATGAATCGGAACGGTGGTGTAACTGAAGAAATCATTGAATATATGTCTGGGCATCAGAAATTTGTCGTGAACAGCCTAGTAGAAACAACGAGATATCATGATAAAGAAATTAGCATAACAAAATTCGGTGACTGGGAGCCGACGCTATATAAGCGTGGTTTTTACCAGCTATTGGACCATTTCATCGAATGTGTCCAAACAAATTCGACACCAGACCCATCCATTGATGACTCTCTCACCACCCATGAGATTTGTGAGAGAATCGTCAAACATATAGATCCTGAAGCGTAACTTAAACAAAGCAAGAGAACCATCCATATTAGCCTCTTGCCAGCAAAAGTAAAATAAGAGGAGATTTTCCGGTTAAATGCAGAATGGAGCCTCGTTTGGGGGTAAATAAGGGGAGGTTTTCCGCTTATGCAAAGAAAAATTGCTCCTTTTTGACTTTTTCGAGCCAATAGGCGGAATCTCTCCTTCTATTTACGCTTTTTTTAATAATAATTAATAATTAACCGTAATTTCTCCGTTTATTTTCAGCTCGAGTGCTTAACCTGATCCACTTGAACCTAGATGTGGGAATCAGCAGCTAAAGAAAGAAAGAAAAGACGTATGCTCATACGTCTTTCCTTGTGTCTTTTAATTAGGAAGGAATCCTTCTATAAAACTCGTCTTATATATGATTTCTTCTCGCAAAGTCGACAAAGCGGAATTTATCTGGTCTGTGTCTGGATTCGGTGTACTGAAACAAACTCGCATCATCCAGATACACATAATTTTTGATAATAACAATATTATGATGACCATCTAAATCTAATAACTGCCGGTCTTCCTCTGTCGGTTCTTCTACGATAATTTCCTTTTTTGCGAAGCTGATACTGAGCTGCAGGTCATTTTCAAGATAGTCATATATCGAGTGCTCACAAATTTCCTTAGTTAAAGCAGGAACGAATTTTTTATTCAGATAATCTTTATCAAGAATTACCTTTTCTCCACCCATTTCTCTCACTCGAAACACTTGCCAGACATGGTCCTTACTAGATAAGTTCAACTGCTTCATGATGAATGGATCGGGTTTCATCAACGACAATTCGTGAACGATGGTGACCGGCTTTTGCCCCATTTTATCAGCTAGTTCTTTAAAACTGACTAGTCCAGAGACTGGAAAATCTACTTTTGTACTTTTAATGACAATCGAGCCCTTTCCCCGCACCTTTTGTATATACCCATTTTGTGACAGTAGGTTTAGTGCTTTTCGGATCGTTTCTCTCGATGTATTGTAACGGTCCTTTAACTCATGCTCAGAGGGCAAAAGTGTATTAGGGGCAATTTGCCCTGCTTCTATTTGCTGTACAATATCGTTATGGATCGTTAAATACTTATTTGTCATGTTAAAAACTCCAGTTTACTTTTTTAAATAGTACACAACAGACTCATACGGTCTTAGTTTCATTTGCTTCATCTCTTCTGATGAGTCAGCATAGTTGGATAGTAAAATGGTGCTAGTCACACCTTCCATATCCACTTGCTCAGGTAATTGAAACTCTACTTCTTTGGAATAAAAATTATTCACGACTAGTAATTTCTCATCACCATTATCTCGTATATAAGCAAAAATAGCATCATGATTGGCTAAAAGCAACTCATAATTTCCGTCTGTCACGATATCGTACTCTTTTCTTAACTGGATAAGCTTTTGATAATGATAGAAAACTGAATCTTGGTCGGCCATTGCCTTTTCTGCATTAATCTCTTTGTAGTTTGCTGCTGGTTGAATCCAAGGAGTGCCCGTAGTAAATCCTGCATTTTCCTCATCACTCCATTGAACGGGTGTTCTCGAATTATCACGTGACTTTTGCTTTAGAATGTCGAGAATTTCCTGTTCGGTCATGCCTTTCCCTTTAAGGATCTCAAATATATTTAACGACTCCACATCACGATAGTCATCAATGGAACCAAAGTTTGGATTGGTCATTCCAAACTCTTCCCCCTGATAAATATAAGGAGTACCCTGCATCAAATGAATAACTGTCGCAAGCATCTTTGCTGACTTCTGATGGTATTCCTTATCATTTCCGAAGCGGGACACCACTCTTGGCTGGTCGTGGTTACACCAAAATAAGGCATTCCAACCACCACCCTTATTCATTTCCACTTGCCAGTCAGATAATATTTGCTTCAGCTTGTGGAAATCAAAGTCTGCCTTTGTCCATTTCTCACCATTTGGATAATCAACCTTTAAATGATGGAAGCTAAAGGTCATATCCAACTCTTTTCGCTTTGGGTTTGTATACTTAATACAGTTATCAATGGATGTAGAGGACATTTCTCCAACGGTCATGATGTTATAGTGAGAAAATACCTCTTGATTCATTTCATTTAGATACTCATGAATTTTCGGACCATCTGTATAGAATTTACGGCCATCTCCTAGACCGGTTGACCCATCATCATCTAAGAAGCGCTGATCCTTAGACAGTAAGTTCACCACGTCTAAACGGAAGCCGTCCACCCCTTTATCTAGCCAAAATTTCATCATATCGTAAACCTCTCGACGAACCGGTTCATGCTCCCAGTTCAAATCCGCTTGTGTCACATCAAACAAGTGTAAATAATATTGATTGGTTTGTTCGTCATATTGCCACGCATTTCCGCCGAACTTTGACTCCCAGTTGTTCGGAGCTCCACCATCTTTCGCATCCTTCCATATATAAAACTCACGGTACGGATTGTCCTTTGAAGACTTAGATTCAATAAACCATTGATGCTCCGTTGACGTATGGTTCACAACAATGTCCATAATGATTTTGATCCCGTGTTTATGGGCTTCTTTTAATAAAGAATCAAAGTCCTCCATTGTTCCGTAAGGCTCATAGATACGAAAATAATCACTAATATCATACCCATTGTCGCGCTGCGGAGACTCGTATATAGGTGTTAACCAAACAACATCTACACCAAGAGTTGCTAAGTAATCTAATTTTTCAATAATCCCCTTAATATCTCCTACACCATTTCCTGTCGTATCATTAAAACTTTTTGGATAAATTTGATATACGACTGCTTTTTTCCACCAAGGTTGAGTCATGTTTGTAGCACCAGCCCTTATTTAATAGTAAAAGAGGAACAAGTAAATGTTCCTCTCGACTTTATTTTCTTTTGAAAGATATTTTACCTACGTTTGCCTTTGCAAATACAACCGTTAAGATGAACGGTACAACGATCGCAACAACCATCGCAATAGCGAATGTTAGCATATGTTGTGGCTGGATCGAAAGAATACCAGGAAGACCACCAACACCAATCGAGTTCGCCATTACATTGCTTCCTACGGAGATAACAGCTGCTACCATGGAGCCGATCATTGCAGCTAGGAATGGGAAGCCATATTTTAAGTTAATACCGAACATCGCTGGCTCTGTTACACCAAGATAACAAGAGATCGCTGCAGGAATAGACACTTGCTTTTCTTCTTCGTTCTTTCTGTTAATATAAATCATCGCTAATACAGCAGAACCTTGAGCAATATTTGATAATGCGATCATTGGCCAAAGATTTGTTCCACCTAGCTCACTCATTAACTGTAAATCAATCGCATTCGTCATATGGTGTAAACCTGTAATAACAAGTGGTGCATAGGCAAATCCAAATACAGCTGCAAATAACCAGCCCACTGCAGAAGTTAAGCCAGAGTATACAACATCAGAGATGAAAGAACCAATCGCCCAACCTACTGGTCCAAGTACGGTATGTGCAATTAATACAGTTGGAACTAGAGCTAAAAATGGTACAACAATCATGGAAATCGCATTTGGTACGACCTTACGTAATTTTAGTTCAAGGAATGAAAGAACTAAACCTGCTAAAATCGCTGGTATCACTTGTGCTTGGTAACCAATCATATCTATTTTTGCAAAACCAAAATCCCAGAATGGTACTTCAGTCGCACCTGCCACACCATAAGCATTTAATAGCTGTGGTGATACAAGCGTAATCCCTAATACAATCCCTAAAATCGGAGTTGCCCCCATCTTTCTAGCAACTGCCCATGTAATCCCTACCGGTAAGAAGTGGAATATCGCTTCCCCAATTAACCATAGAAACGCATGAGTTCCAGCCCAAAATTGAGAAATCTCAATTAATGACTTCGTTCCATCCTCGAACATTTTAATGTCACCGATTACATTTCGGAAACCAAGAATCAGACCCCCAACAACGATGGCTGGAATTAATGGAGTAAAGATATCTGCAAGGTGAGCAATCATACGTTGAAGCCAGTTCATATTCTGTTTCGCTGCTTGTTTTGCCTCATCTTTAGAAGTATCACTTACACCAGCTATTTTAATAAACTCATTATAGAAGGATGACACTTCATTCCCAATAATCACTTGGAATTGTCCCGCTTGTGTAAAAGTACCCTTTACAAGCTTAATGGACTCAATCTTATCTATATCTGCCTTTTTTGGATCTTTTAAAACAAAGCGCATTCTTGTCACACAGTGGGTAACAACGGAAATATTTTCGCTACCACCGATATGTTCAAGCAAGTCTTTTGCCGGTTGAGCATAGTTACTCATTCGAATTCCTCCTTGGTAAAAAGTTACCAAATAATATTATTATGAAACAAATAAGAAAAATAAATTCGCTTACATTTTCGGACAACTTGTATATACATGTGTTGTTTACGTTTTCATTCTAACTTGTATATACAAATCTGTCAATCTACTTTTTAAAAATAAAATTCCACAAAAAAAAACGCCCGAATACGGACGTTCACTAACTTTTCTAAAAATGATTATATGAGGGATGGAAAACGGATGGTGACTGTTGTTCCTTCTCCTTTTTCACTCTTAAAGCTTATTTTCCCTTTGTAATTCTCTGCAATATTAAAGCAAATCATCATTCCAAGTCCGGTCCCTTTACTTTTTAAAGAATAAAAAGGAGTACCCAAAGATTCAATTTCCTTCTCTGTCATTCCTTGGCCAAAATCAATCACATTAATTTCAACCATATCCTTTATTTTTGAAGCATTTACTACGACAGAATCTCCGATATTCGATGCTTCGATTGCATTTTTAATGATATTAATGAATAACTGTTTCATTTCAATTGTATTTGCTGCCACATAGGAATCTTCTACAATTTGCAACTCGATTTTATTATCATGTAATAGACCGTAGGAATGGAGCAAATCAGTTACGCTTTGAAGAACCTGCCTTATATTTACCGGTTCTAACTCCTTTTCCTTCGTTGGCTTTGCAATCGATAAAAATTGGGATATAACCTGTTCCGCTGTGTTCAACTCATCGACCATTAAATGAAAATGTTTTTTTAACTCCATATCTACTTCATTGGATTGCTCGTAAAACTGTAGAAATCCTTTAACTACTGTCAAAGGATTTCTGATTTCATGAGCAACTGCAGCTGCAAGTTGTCCAGTCGTCTTCAAACGCTCTGCCTGTTTTATTTGTTGAAAATATAGTTGTTGTTTTTTTAACCGACCATAAGATATATAAAAAATAAAGTAAATGATGGCTTGACTACCAAAGAAATTGATTATATTTCCCACCAGATCCTCTTGGATATAGGAATAACGAACACCTTGATCAACAAGTATGATATATAGGAAAGTCATCATGATCGCAAAACTATTAAGTCCCAATGAAAAATAAAAGAGTTTTGGATCAAAAAATAAAATCGAGATAGCTGGAATAAAGCACAAAAAGATAAAGTTTGACCATGTATCAGGATATATAAAGAATAGCGAATAAAAATACACAAATGATGAAATCATGATGAGCAATCGGGAATAATGAGATGTATATCTCGGATACAACAATAAACAAATAGCAAAAAATGCAAGAAATAACCCATGGGTAAAAAAGGCTACTCCATCTTGACTATAATGTGGGTTGTCAACTAACAGCCCCATTAACATAATGGCAATAACAACAGTTATCGTAAAATAATACAGTTTTTTATTAATTTCCGTATAAAGTTCCTTCATACTTACTCCTTTAAACCAGGGTTGCAATTCGGTTAATACGATTCTCCCTTTATACTACCATAATTACCCTTTTGTTTTGGAAAAAATTTAAATCAAAAATAGAGTAGCTCAGGGAATCTGCTACTCTATTTTTGCTATTTTTTATTCTCTTATTTGTCCCGTTCCACGAACAATGTACTTAGTAGAGGTAAGAGCTGGTAAGCCCATTGGACCTCGTGCATGAAGCTTTTGTGTACTAATCCCTATCTCTGCCCCAAATCCAAATTCAAAGCCATCCGTAAACCTTGTAGAAGCATTGTGATAGAGGGCCGCTGCATCTACCCTATTAAAGAATGCCTCTACATTCTCAGCAGATTCCGAAATAATCGCTTCTGAATGCTTTGATCCATAGCTCGCAATATGATTGATTGCTTCATCAACATGAGACACCACACGAAGTGCTACTGTTAGGGTTAAGAACTCGGTTTCCCAATCTTCTTCGGTAGCAGGAAGTAAATCTTTATCGAATTGTCTTGCCTGTTCATCTGCTCTTATTTCCACCTTTTTCTCCTGTAATGCTTTTATTAAATCCTCTAAATGCTGATCTGCCCATTTTTGGTGGACTAGTATCGTTTCTGCAGCATTACACACAGATGGTCGTTGCGTCTTCGCATTGACGGCAATATCAATGGCCATTTTATGACCTGCACTTTCATCAATATAAATATGGCAATTCCCCACCCCTGTTTCAAGAACAGGAACCGAAGCATTATTTACAACGGACTGAATGAGGTTTGCTCCTCCTCTAGGGATAAGAACATCTAGGTACTCGGTTAACTTAAACATTTGAGACGCCGTTTCCCTGCTTGTATCTTCGAGTAACTGTACCGCTTCCGGAGGACATTCACTCTTTTCAAGTGCACGGTGAATAACCGCTACAATCGCTTTATTTGAATGAATGGCAGATGAACTTCCTCGCAATAACACCGCATTACCTGTTTTTAGGCAAAGACTTGCTGCATCAACAGTGACATTCGGTCTTGCTTCATAGATCATTCCGACGACACCAAGAGGAACTCGAACTTTCTCTATATGAAGACCATTCGGACGATCCCAGCCTTCCAAAATCTCCCCCACTGGATCTTGTAAGGTAGCTACTTGTCTTACTCCTTCTGCCATGTCTTGAATACGTTCTTCTGTTAATTTAAGGCGATCAAGTAGATTTTCCCCCATCCCACTTTGCCTTCCAGCCTCGATATCCTTCTTATTCTCTTGCAAAATAAAAGGGATGTCCTCAAGTAATTGGTTCGCAATTAGGAGCAACGCATCATTTTTTTGCTTGGTTGTACAAAGAGCTAAGCTAGTTGCTAGAGTACTTGCCAGACGTGCCTTTTCTAATAATTCTGTCATCTTTGTTTCCTCTCCTTCGTAAAAGTAACCCAGTTATCTCTGTGAATGACTTCAATCCGATTATGCATATTTACTATATTTGCTTCTTTACTAGAAAGTCCTTTAATTTTGGATAGCTCTTCAACTGTATAATTGATTTGCCCTTTTCCAATTAACTCTCCTTTTTCATTCCATACCTCTACCACGTCACCACGTGTAAAGGAGCCCTCCACATGTTTTACCCCTGCTGGCAAAAGGCTTTTACCTTGATGAATGACGGCATGTTCTGCCCCTGAATCAATGTCAATCCGACCGGAAATATGTGAATGAATTCCTATCCATTGTTTCTTACTTTTTAATGACGCCCCAAGGTTATAGCCAATATAAGTGCCATCACCCTTACCAGTAACAATATCTATTAGCTTATCCGTTCCTTCTCCCTTGCCGATAAACACCTTCACACCGACGGACAAAGCCGTTTTTGCTGCTTCAAGCTTAGATCTCATTCCACCTGTACCGACCTTTGAACCAGAGCCTCCTGCTACCTCTAGTACATCCTCTGTTACCTCAGGGAGGAAATTATACTTTTTGGCATTTGGGTCCTTGCGTGGATTTCCGTCATATAAACCATTAATATCTGTAAGAATAATGAGCGTATCGGCATGAATAAATCCACTAACCAAAGCAGAAAGCATATCATTATCGCCAAATGTTAGTTCATCTACCGCAACCGAATCATTTTCATTAATAATTGGTATGACCCCACGTTTCAATAGCTCCGATAATGTGGAATAGGCATTATTGTATTGTTCTTGTTGGGAAAAATCATTTCTTGTTAGAAGAAGCTGTGCAGACACGATTCCTTCTTTTTGAAACTCTTCAAAGTAGCTTTGCATGAGCAACCCCTGACCCACAGCGGCAGCTGCTTGCTTACCAGCAATGGTCACAGGTCTTGTCTGATATCCTAAAACTGAAAACCCTGCAGCCACTGCTCCAGAAGAAATAAGAATCACTTCGTTTCCTTCCTTCTTCAGCTTAGACAGTGCAGCCACATGCTCTGCGATCTTATTCTTTGATAGTCCACCTTGCGAATTCGTTAACGAACTACTCCCGATTTTTACAACAATGCGCTGTTTAGCCACTTCAATCCCTCATTCTCTAAAATTCTTCACCTAAATAAAAAAACTCCTCCATCCTTAAAAGGACGGAAGAGTTGATCCGCGGTACCACCTTTTTAGCAACCTTAAAAAGGCTGCCTCTCAAAACCCCGTAACGAGGGGAAACGGTTAGTTTTTGCTAACTGCTCAAGGACAGGTTCTATCTGTCAGCGGTGGCAGGGACTCTCAGCCTAGGACCCCACTCTCTTCACACATGTACAAGATGTACTAATTCCTCTCATCGCTTCTTCGTTCATTATTTCTTTGCAGAATATTATAATTTTTATCCATGTATTCGTCAAGAATATTTAGCCTTTTCGCCTTTTTATTTATTTCTTTTTAAAGAACAACTCCACCCTGTTAATCTATTCCAAAATTGATCATCCATGTAATTATACCTATATTAGTATATAAATTTGAGGTAGAAAAGACCACGTGAAATTTGTCGATTTTTCTGCACATTAGGTCTATCTATTCAACTTATTAAACTTAGTCATTTTTTAACACCAACTTAATATTAGCCATGCTATATTTTATCTTAGAGACCCTAAATATCTCAATACGACGATAAGGATGGATGGATCGAATGAAACTGCAAAGCAAAAAGAAAGGTAATAAGATTTTATCTAGCACACTTGCTCTCAGCATGATCGCAGCACCATTAATACCAACCAATGTACTTGCAGCAAAGCCTTCCGTTAACAAAGTTCAATCAGAAGTTGAACTTCGTATCATGGAGACAACTGATATTCATACGAATCTATTAGACTTTGATTATTACAAGAATGCAACCGCTCCAAAGTTAGGTTTGGCAAAAACAGCGACACTTGTAAAAGAAGCACGAGCACAGGCAGATAATTCTGTCCTAGTAGACAATGGTGACCTTATTCAAGGGACTCCTCTTGGAACTTACAAAGCCAAGATTGATCCTTTAGAGGACGGAGAAGTTCATCCAGCTATTAAAGCAATGAATTTAATGGGTTATGACATGGCAACCCTTGGAAACCATGAGTTCAACTATGGTTTAGAATATCTTGATGAAGTATATGATGATGCGGACTTTTCGTTCGTTAATGCGAACGTTTATGAAGATGATCATGATAATGATCCAACCAATGATGTAAATAAATATACACCTTATAAAATCGTTAATAAAAAAGTAACAGATGAAAACGGCAAAACAGCAGTTATTCAAATTGGTTATATCGGATTTGTTCCTCCTCAAATTAATGAGTGGGATAAGGCAAACTTAGACGGCAAGGTCATCACAAAAAATATTGTAGAATCAGCTGAACGCTTCGTACCGATGATGAAGGAAGAAGGAGCTGATGTGATTATCGCAATGGCTCACTCTGGCTTTAGCGGAAGTGAAGCTAACTCAGAAGATACAGTCTACGCTTTAAGTAAAGTAGATGGCATTGATGCAATTACATTCTCACACACTCATAAAGTATTCCCTGCAAAAGATGTTAGTGCACTAGATGCTTTATTCAAAGGTGCTGATGGACAACCTCTACCTGGCGTAGATAATGCAAAAGGAACCATTAATGGCGTTGCAGCTGTGCAAGCTGGTTACGGTGGTGGAGCTTTAGGTATTATCGACCTTACCCTTCAAAAGGTAAAAGGAAAATGGTCTGTTGCAGATTCTCAATCTTCTACACGTGCCATCGATACAGTAAAGCCAGATGAGAGAATTGTGGAAGCAGTAAAAGCTGATCACGATGCAACGATTGAATATGTAAACACTCCTATCGGAACAACCACCGATGATATTTATAGCTATTTTGCTCTTGTGCAAGATGATCCATCTATTCAAGTGGTAACAAACGCACAAAAATGGTATGTAGAAAAGTATATTGGTTTAAATAAACCCGAATTAAAAGACCTTCCTATCCTTTCTGTTGGTGCGCCATTTAAAGCAGGACGAAATGGCGTTGAAGAGTATACAGAAATTAAGCAAGGTGACTTAACGATTCGTAGCGCTGGTGATTTATACCTTTACGACAATACGTTAAAGGCTGTGAAAGTAAAAGGATCTGTTGTTAAGGAATGGATTGAAATGACTGCAGGGAAATTCAATCAAATTGATCCAGCTAAAACAGATGAGCAGCAGCTTCTAAATCCATCCTTCCCTGTTTATAACTTCGATGTAATTGATGGAGTTGAGTATCAAATTGATGTAACACAGCCCGCTAAGTACGATACAAAAGGCAATCTAGTAAACCCTGAATCTAGCCGTGTCGTGAATTTAGAATTCAACGGTGAATCAGTTGACCCTGAACAAGAATTTATTGTTGTCACCAATAACTACCGTGCTGGTGGTGGCGGAAACTTCCCAGGACTAAAGGGTAGTGAATTAGTGGTTGATTCAGCGGATGAAAACCGTCAAATTTTAATGGATTACATTTCTGAAGAAAAAGTAATTACTCCAACAGCAGATAATAACTGGTCTATTGCTCCTATTTCAGGCGATGTGAATGTAACATTTACAACTTCACCAAAGGCAGAGCAATACATTGGAGAAAATAGCCCATTCTCTTATACTGGCAAAACAGATTTAGCTGGATTTGGTATTTTTAATATTAACCTAAACCGTGGAGTGAAGGTTCAGCTTTTAGGTGTAAATGATTTACACGGTCAGTTAGACACAGTTACAAAAGTTGGCACTTCTTTGGCTGGTCAAATTGAGTATACAGCTGGTGCCTTAAAGCAAGAAGAAGCTACCAACCCTAACACATTAATCTTACATGCTGGTGATATGATTGGAGGAAGCCCTTTAATATCTGCATTATTCCAAGATGAACCAACGATTGAAGTTCTTGAAGAAATCGGCTTTGATGCTGGAACTTTAGGAAACCATGAGTTTGATGAAGGGATCGATGAGCTTAACCGTATGATGAACGGTGGAGACCATCCCAACGGTACTCCAGGATATGATGGAATGAACTTCCCTCTTGTTGCAGCAAATGCATATGACACAAGAGATGGAGAGTTAATCACTGAACCATACACAGTGCTTGAAACTGGTGGGCAAAAGATTGGAGTTATTGGTGTGGTAACTCAAGAAACTCCTACTATGATTGTCACAAAAGGCAATGAATCTCTTAAAATCACAGATGAAGTAGAAGCCATTAACAAGTACACTTCTGAGTTAAAATCTCAAGGTGTCGAAGCAATTGCTGTTCTTGCCCACAATCCTGCTACACAAACTGGATACACTGATTCCTATGATGCTAGCAGAATTGCAGAACAAGTAAATGATGAAGTTGACGTGATTTTCGCTGCTCACAACCATGTGAAAGTGAATCGTGTAGTAGACAATAAGCTGATTGTACAAGCCTATTCCTACGGATCTGCATTCTCTGATGTAGACTTAGAAATCGATCCTTTTACAGGAGATATTTTTAAGAAATCCGCAGAAATTAAAACTGTTTACCAAGACAAGTACACTCCAGATCCAGCAGTGGCTGCGATTATGAAAAAGTATGCTGAAAAAGTAGAACCTATTAAAGCACAAGTAGTTGGACAATCCCTTACTACCCTTGAAAAAGGATATCCAACAGTTGCAAAGGAATTTGGTGATTTAGGATTAGGAAACCTGATTGCTGATGGCATGAAAGTAGCTATGGACTCTGATTTCGCACTTATGAATGGTGGTGGAGTACGCTCTCAACTTGATGCAGGAGAAGTAACTTACGGTGATTTATTTGCCATTCAACCATTTGGAAATGTTCTAAATAAAGCGACTCTAAGTGGTGCAGACTTACGCGTGATCCTAAATGAGCAAATCACAACTAGAGGCCTTGATTACCATATTTCTGGATTCAAATATACGTACACATATGACGATGCTGCTAAGACTGGAAAAGTTGTTGATATCACATTACCTGATGGAACTCCAATTGACCCAGTAAAAGAATACACGGTGGTCGTGAACAACTATATGTACGGAAACACAGGTTCAAGCATTAATGAGTTATCTTCAAGCATGGAAGTTGGCCCAGTTGATTTAGATGCAACTGTCGATTTTGTTAAATCCCTTACTTCCCCTGTTGACTACAAGTCTGAAGGGAGAATTAAAAGAGTATACTAATACCCTCGCTCTCAGGAGAACATGTTCTCTTGAGAGCTTTTTCATGTTCGTTACTCTAGAAGCAACCCAACCGTATATATCAGAAAAATCTTTATATTTACGACTGAGACGCTTTATATCATGCTGAGAGGCTTTCTCGAGGCTACAACTTCAAATGGTAACGCTTACACTTACTAATTGGAAGAAATGCTCCTAACATTTCTTGAACTCCTTGAATATGAAAATCATCGTGTTAGTATTAAATTCTGAGATACATTACGAACAAAAATACGAACAAAACTGGAGAGATGAGATGCTACACAATAAGAAAGTTGCCTTTATAGGTGCAGGTTCTATGGCAGAAGCAATGATTGCTGGATTCGTTTTATCAGAAAGAATCCCAGCAGAAAATATCATTGCTACTAACCGCTCAAATGAACAAAGACTAGCTGCACTCGAAGCAAAGTATGGAATTAAAGCAATGAAGCTTGAACATTTACCGTTTGACCAAATAGATATTTTTATCTTGGCCATGAAACCAAAAGATGTGGATCAAGCATTAAGCTTTTTAAAACAGCAAATTAACCCTAACCAACTACTTTTGTCAGTCCTAGCTGGAATTACAACAACATACCTAGAACAAAACCTTCATGATGACCAGCAAGTAGTTCGAGTGATGCCGAATACATCAAGTGCAATTGGCGAATCAGCTACTGCCATATCCCCAGGTCATAAAACAACAGATAATCATGTTTCCGTAACAAAAGAGTTACTTGATTGCATCGGTGAGGTTTTTCAAATCGATGAGAAAAATATGGATACTTTTACAGGACTAGCAGGAAGTGGTCCGGCCTACTTCTATTATTTAATGGAGCATATGGAACAGCAAGGCGCAAAATCTGGATTTGACTTAGAAACCACGAGACAAATTATCGCTCAAACAATTGTTGGAGCTGCAAAAATGGTTCAGGAACAAGATGAGACACCTGCCGTTTTGAGAGAAAAAGTGACCTCCCCTAACGGCACCACAGCTGCTGGTCTACAAGCACTAGATGTGAATGGCGGTGGAAAAGCAATAGCTAAAGCCGTCGAGTTTGCTGCCAAACGTTCGAAGGAAATTAGCGAGCAGATAAAAGAAAGTCTTTTAGTTAGATCTGCCACAAATAAGTAAAGATATATAAACTTTTCTCAGGAGTGATAAAATGACGACCCTTGATAACAGTAAGAAACGGGTTGTAATAAAAGTAGGAAGCAGTTCTTTAACCAGTCGACACGGGGAAATTAGTCGGCGGAAACTTGAAAAATTAGCAGATGAGATTGCTCTTTTAAAGGATGCTGGTCATGAAATTGTATTTGTATCCTCCGGAGCTGTCGCGGCTGGATATCGTAAACTAGGCTGCATTAATCGCCCCACTTCTCTCCCAGAGAAACAAGCCGCAGCCTCTATTGGCCAAGGGCTACTAATTGAAGCCTATTCAGAGATTTTCCTATCCCATGGGTATATTGCCTCTCAGATATTAATTACACGTAGTGATTTTTCCGATGAAACTCGGTATCACAATGTTCGAAATACACTAAACGTATTATTAGAACGAGGAATTATACCTATTGTTAATGAAAACGACACCGTCACAGTCGACAGGTTGAAGTTTGGAGATAATGATACTTTATCTGCTAAAGTAGCCGGATTAATTGAAGCTGACCAGCTGATCATTTTATCTGATATAGATGGCCTTTACGATTCAGATCCCCGGAAAAATGAGCAGGCCAAACTTCTAGAAAAAGTATACGAAATTACACCGGAAATTGAACAAGGTGCAGGTGGTTCGGGAAGTCTTGTTGGAACGGGAGGAATGAAGTCTAAGATTGACGCCGTGAAGATTGCTATGGCTTCTGGTATAAGCACGTTTCTTGGCAAAGCAACCATTTCAAATATATTAAATGATGCTGTTGAAGGTACCGCCAAAGGGACTTATTTCGAAGTTTCTACCGAGATGGTCAACTTAGATCAAAAGAAACAGTGGATTGCCTTCCACTCCGGTCCAAAGGGAGAAATTTTTATAAATGAAAAGGGAAAGCTTTCCGTTGTTGAGTGTAAACAGAGCATTCTATCTTCCCATATTGCGAAAGTGAACGGACGGTTTGAAAAAGGTTCTGTTATTCGAATTCTAGATCACCAGGGCGAAAGAGTCGGATTAGGTGTAGTAAATTATTCAACTGAAGAACTTGAAAGTATTTTGAACTCTTCAGATAAAGAATTGAGTCATCATGAAGTTATTCAACTCGAACACTTTGTGTGTGAACTAGAGCTCTCACTGCCTGTTGTCATATAAAAGGAGGAATTGCATGTCAGTAACAAAGGAAATATCAAATGTCGAAGCGCAAGCCATTGCTGCAAAACAAGCAGCAAAAGTCCTAAGCCAATTATCAACTTCTGAAAAAAATACAGTTTTGCATGTTTTAGCTGACGCGTTAGAAACAAAGACAGACGTAATTTTAGAAGCAAATAAGCTAGACTTAGATGCGGGTCGAGCAAAAGGTTATGACACCGCCTATATGGATCGTCTGGCCCTTTCTAAAGAAAGAGTATTGGAATTTGCTGAAGGTCTACGACAAGTATCTACTCTAGAGGATCCAACGGGAAAGATTCTATCAAGTTGGACACTAGACAATGGTTTATTAGTTGAAAAAGTATCCGTTCCATTAGGCGTCATTGGAATGATCTATGAGGCACGTCCAAATGTGACCGTTGATGCCACCGGGCTCGCCATTAAATCAGGAAATGCTATTGTGTTAAAAGGCGGATCATCTGCTTTATTATCAAATCAAGCGATCGTTCAAGTCATGCATGAAGCACTAGATCACACACTGGTCCCAAAAGAAGCTGTTCAATTTATCGCAAGTACAAATCGCGAAGCTACTCAACAGCTTTTCACAATGAAGGAACATATCGATGTGCTCATTCCTAGAGGTGGAGCTTCTCTAATAAATGCAGTGGTGAACCAAGCAACCGTTCCTGTACTCGAGACTGGAGTTGGAAACTGCCACCTATACATTGATGTTGAAGCAGATGTTGATAAAGCATTAAACATCCTAGTTAATGCGAAGACGGACCGTCCTGCTGTATGTAATGCGTTAGAGACAGCCATTATTCATAAGGAATGGCTTATCAAAAACAAGAGTCATCTCGTTGATATTTTTAATAAACATGGTATTACAGTTCATGGTGATGAAGAGGCTCAAACTTATATTCCCAATGCGGTCCAAGCGACGGAGGAAGATTGGGCAAACGAGTATTTAAGCTTAGACTTAGCCGTCAAAACCGTTACCAACGTCGAAGAAGCCATTGATCATATTGAAGCTTACGGAACCAAGCATTCCGAAGCAATTGTAACCGAGAATATAGAAACAGCGAAAAAGTTTATGAGTTTAGTAGATGCATCAGCTATATACCATAATGCATCCACACGGTTTACAGATGGTGGAGCACTTGGATTTGGGGCTGAGATTGGAATTTCTACTCAAAAATTACATGCTCGCGGACCCATGGGCTTACCTGCGTTAACAACGGTGAAATTTATGATGTCTGGTAACGGACAAATACGATGATATAACAGAAGGACGATCATGAGTACATCCCTCATCATGATCGTCCTTCTCGTTTTATTACACCCATAACATAAATATAGCGAAGGCAATGACCCATACCATCGGAACCAAATTAAAAGTAACGGAAAGCTTCTTTCTTTTTCGGTGGAATACCCAAGAAAGAATCGAGGCAACAATGACCGCAACCGGATATAAGGTAATAGTGATGACAAATAAAGAATTATAGAGACCTATGCCCGCATCAAAGCTCATAAAAGACATACCCAAAATAACAAACCAAGGCAGTAAAGATAGAACATACAGGATTTGAGTAATAATTAAAAATAGCTTCACTTGTTTCTCCTCCATCATAAGATGACCCTTACTAATTATGGAAATCTTAATATATAAAGGAAGTATATTACAAGAAAAATATATTCATTCAAAGTTGCCGAATAACTTCCTGGGAAATTTTTTTAGAAAAATAAATAATCCCTCATCTAGAAATAGACAAGGGATCAAACATTTCTATTTATTCATTTTTGAAAGGAAATCGCCTAAAAGACTATCAAGGTCATTCTCATGATCTTCCTCTTCGTCCGTTGTTTCAGGTTCTTCCTGGCTAATACTCTCCCAGCTAAAGGCATCCAGATCGTCTTCTGATGCCTCTAGCTCTTTTGAAACGGCTATTTCAGGGATAGGCTCAATGAAATGCTCATCAAGATTGGATTCCTCCTGTAAATATAGTGCTTCAGAGATATCTAGAGCATTACTATTTAAGGAAGCGAGCAATGCAGTTGCTCGAACCGGATCCGTTAACAGCTGGTACATGATACTTCCAAGTAAAGCCTCTGAATGCTCATGCTTTAACCAGTTTCGTTGGGATTTGCTTAATTTATGAGGAATCGGAATCGTGATCGTTTCCTGTTCCCTGGACGAAGACTGGCTAACTCCCTGCATGACAAATTCAGCTATTTTACTAGAAAAATTTCTTCTTTCGGTTTCCTTCAGCTTTTGTAAATACTTTAATAAATGATCTGGTGTATCAGAAGGAATTCGAAAGGAAATAGCTTGGCCTCTCTTCACTTCATTGGAAGCTGATTTTTTCATATCATCACCTATGAATTCTTAACTGGTTCTTGGGCTTTCTTTGGCTTTTCTACTTTTCTTACATAATCCGTAATAAGCTTGTAATAGGCATTAGCCATCATCCAAATACTCTCTTTTTCATCTTCAAAAAATTCAATATTATAACCATCTAAATTATTATTTAGTGTTTTAATATAATCCTTTAATACATGTGCGCCGCCGCCAACAAAGTAACAGATTTCCGTTTGTGAGTTCTTTTGCCAAATATTCCGCAACAAACGGTATTGTTTTTTGGCTAGCTCCAGTAAAATACGATCGGTAATGTCATGAACACTCGTACGACTGCCTTTCACCATAATATGATTACGGTCATTTTTTCTGGTGATAATTTCTACGACATCACGACGGCTATCTAACTCTACCCCATGTTTTGTTCTTATTTCTTCTCTTATGGCTTCTAGAGATTCTGATACGCCTAGATTGAATCCTTGTGCCTTGTCATCGTCGACATTTCGATTCTTTATCACTGCAATATCTGTGGAAAGTCCTCCAATGTCCTGAATAAGAATTCTTTTATCTATTAAATCCTTATTAATAATCTTGAGCTGGGTATCCATCACAAGATTAATATAAGCTGCAAAACCTTCTGGATATATTTTCACTTCGTTAAATTTAATATTTACTTTTAACCCTTGATATTTAGGGGTAACAAGAAATTCTACTTGATGGACAGAACCGACTAATTTAGAGCGGTACCCAGCATCCTTTCCTTCCTTTACTTCTCGAAGCGGAAGACCCGTACCAAGCGTATAATTCGCATCTATCACTTGTTTTGATCTCGGAAAAATACCCGTATTCTCTTCTTTCACAGCATCCAATGCAAGGGTAGCAAAAAGCATGACCAATGTTTGATCCTCTTCTGACTTGCTACTTCCTGGGTCCAATTCTGTTGCATTGTTGCTTTTTGTTGCAAGATGGCCTACACGATAAATGGCATTATTGTCTTTTAAGGCCGGAGAATGCACCTTAATGTGAATGCCATCAAAGGGATTTTTACTATCCAGTTCCTCTATTCCAATGACCGGTCTATCTTCTGTATCCCTGGCAACAATATTAGGAATATTAATTTCATATTCCATCTCCCCAAAGATTGCTTTAATCGAGTCATTTCCAACATCTACTGCTGCAATTCTAGAGTTTGACATAATAGATCATCCCTTCTTATTTTTAATAGATTTATAGCTCTTAGTTGCTGATCATTTCTATGTATCTTTCTATTAAAGCGTATAGGATATTGCTAGATTATTCAATGAACCTTTCTGAAAAGAAATGAAATTGTAAACCTGTAAACAACTTGTAAACAAACTGTATTTTGTATACGTAATTGTAAACAATCCCTACAAACACGTATACATATGATTAAACCGGGATGTATACACTTTTGTATACATGTAAACATAAAAGTATACAAGTTGTTTACATTAAGTAAACATGTATACGGCTTTTGTAAACAAAGGAAATGATCTGATTAATATCGTTAATATTCAAAAAGGCCCTACTTCAAGTAAGACCTAAATTTGTATTTATGATTTATAATAAGGAGGAATGCGTAACCATTCATTTAGTAATCATACTAATTGAAATATTTTTCAATTAGTTTTTCAGCTGTACGTGTCGCTAATGCCTGAGTGGTAAGAGTGGGATTTACTCCACCCAAACCGTTAAAATGAACACTATTATCAGCGATAAATAACTGTTTTACCTGGTAAGCTTCACAATTAGAATCAACTACATACCCCATTCTCATTGTACTTTCCAAATGAATCATGACTCCTGCTGGCCAGTTAGATGAAATCATTTGTTTTGCACCCGCTTTATGCAAAATATAAATAGCCATTTTCATTAATTCTTTTCTATTTTTCATGGACTTTTTCGTAGGAGTATAGCTCAAGTGCGGTACTGGACCATGTTCATCGCTAATTGTAGGGTGGAGGTTCACTCCATTTCTATGATCAACCTCATCGTCTGTGATGATTAATACATTCAATGTTTTTCTGTAATTTAACATTAAATCTTGTAATTTGCTTCCAACAATTTGATGATAAAATTCCCATTTGGACTGTTCCTTTTGATAGATACTCCACCCAAATTGACTAATTCCATAGGAAAGAGTAGCTGTTAGACCTGGGCTCATTCCGGCCGTTTGAATCGAACCTAAGCCAGGAAAGTCTAGTCTTGCACCACATGTATGTCCAATAAAAGGATGGAGATCAGGTTCGCCTAAGATAGACATAAGATCTTTTTCATTAAAGATTCCCGTTACCCAGTCCATATAGTGGTTCGTTAGCCCTTTTCCAACCCATGGATTTTGTGGGAGATTAGAATTTAGCCAGAGTCGCGGACTCTCTATACTACCTCCAGCAAGAACAATCACCTTTGCTCTTAATTCTTCCTCTTCACCTGTCCATGTATCCCTAATGCGTACTCCAGTCGCATGTAACTCTCGTGAATGACTGGTCTCTGTTAAGATTTTTATTGTAAACGAATTGGGTCTAATCGTGACATTACCAGTACTTAAAGCCAATGGGATGTAACTAACGGTGGTTGACCTTTTTGCAACCTTATCTATGGAAGGGCCATGTGGGCAGCCATTTATACAGTGGCCACAAAGGGTGCATCCTTCCATCCACGATAATTGTTCAAGTGAAACATTTACATTATTAAGATTCTTATTTACTGGTAAGATTGCGTTTGGCTGTGGACGATAGGCCGGACTTGTAACATTTAAGGTGGCATTAAGCTGCCACCCCGCTCTTTTTGCTCCGAAATAAAATAATTCTTCCTTTGCCGTTGTTGGGGCAAAGTGAACGGGCAGTGTGGCTTCTACCTTTTCATAATAAGGAATGAGTTCTCGATAGGAAAGTGGCCATACTTGGTCAATGGCTGATGGGAAAGCACGAGGAGAATTTGCTGTATAATGCTGTGTGGACCCTCCCACACCCGCACTTTGCCAAATAATTTGCTTATGTGGTGCCAAGCGAACCCATGGTGCCCGATCTCTATTTGCTGGGCCCCATCGAAATCTACCTGTAACCAGATTATTCATATTGTCTTCATACTTGTTTAGTTGTTGCCTATAAAGAGTAATATCTAAATCATTTTTATCGGAACTTTCTTTATCCCCAGATTGAAGATTGGGACTCGGCCACTTTTGATTTCCGTACCATGGGCCCGCCTCTACAATTAATACCTTTAATCCCTTTTCCCCAAGCTCCTTCGCTATTACTGCTCCACCACCTCCTGCACCAATGACTATAACATCTGGATTAGACATGATGATTTCCCCCTTTGTTCGGATCACCTAATGAAAATCCACGAAGATTTCGATACCCAAATGCTGGTCCTGGGTATTTTGTTTGAATCCACCCAACTGGAAAACACTCGATACATTTATATTCAGGTCGATTAAATCTAGTGGTCCCATATCCAGTCCACTCCGAATAAAAGCCCAAAAATGTAAGCTGGATTATCGTATTCTTCATACTTTGCGTTAAACCTGGATTATTAGTAAAAGGTTCTGGCAAGCTCTCCAAAGGGACTTCTAATCTTTCTAACAAATTGATTGCCTTTAACCGCTCACTACGTGACAGAGTAGTGAATACCCCTTCTATAGAAAATACCGATATAATTCCTTTTTCTATGTACAATAGTTGAAAAGCAGCCAGATCTAATAAATCTGCTGTCTGTTTTGACAAAGAGATCGTTTCTCCTTGATTTCCTGTAGAAGGCAAAGTCTGATCCAAAACCGCTATAACATACCCATAAATCACTTCATCCATTGGAGAAGCCTGCAGAATGGCGTCCACTGCCGCTTGGATGGTTATCCTGGTATGAACATCAGATACTTCACTGTTTAAAGGTTTTATCATGCTCTTCCCCCTTACAAACAAAAATCCCCATCCTCTAATTTTATTTGAGAACTTGAAAGGATAGACTACATAATTTGAGGAAGCAAAAACTCGCACCATCTTAGTAACGGGTTCCGTTTTCGAGTACAAAAACTATTGGGGATTGATGTGGTGAAAAGAAAAGACATTGTTGAATTTTTCGTGGAGGTATAGGAATTCATAGGAGGAGAAATTCCGGTTAATGTGTATAGTAGGGGCTCAAGAAGCAGATATAAGCGGAAATATTCCGATTAACTTCTCTATATTTACCTAAATCTAAAGATTAGGTTCATATAAGCGGAAACACTCCGTTTAATTTGCGGGAAATGTTGGTATTTCCCAAAATAAACAGAATTTCTCCGTTTATTTTGGGTTCGTTCTATTTCGTACTTCACAACCGAACTACTTACCTTTTTAGTACAGGTTTTACTTGTAGGATTTTATTCAAATGTCCCTTTTACTAATGGAGAACCTTGGGCCACCATTAGTTGACCTTTTGCAATAACCGTTTGAATCGTTAATGTTTCTTTATCTAAAATTACAAGGTCCGCATCCTTCCCTTTTTGAATATTGCCTTTTTGAGAAAGTTTGAGAACTTGTGCTGGATTTGATGTAATTACTTGGATTGCTTGCTCTAGAGGGATCTTCTCATTAAAGACTGCATCCCTTACCTCCCGGAATAAAGAAGCCGTTTTCCCCACTTTTAATCCTTTAAATTCACCCATTTCATCAAAATAAGGAAGACTTGCCTGCCCATCTGACGAAAAAGTAATACTACTAATGGGGATGTCTTTTTCAAGCATTAATCTTAAACCGGTCGAACACTTCACTTCCCCCTCTTCTAGGAATTGAGGAATGGTGCTAGTGGTCAAGTCAACATATCCACCCTTTTTTGCATATGTAATCCCTGCAGCAAATAATTCTTTATTACGATTAATATGAGTAGGATGGAAATGCCTAGCAGGAATTTCTGTTTTCTCGATGATCTCCTCTAGTAATGAGAGTTTTTCAATTCCATCCCCTACATGGATTTCTATAAGTCCAGCTTTCCCAGATAAAATGCCACCATTTCTAGCTGCTGTAGCAATTTTTACTACTTCATCAAACGTAGGCTGAGAGGAACGATGATCAGAAATGGCAATTTCTCCAACACCAATAATTTTATCAATTAAAATTAGATCATCTTCAATTCTTGAGGTTAATGTCTTGACTGGTACTTGATAAGAGCCGGTATGAATATAACAGGTAACGCCTTCTTCTTCTAGTGCTCGAGCCTTTGCTAGAAGGCTTTCCATTCTCCTGGTTGTACCATCCGTTCCAAGTACACCAACTAAGGTTGTTACACCGGACATCGTTATATCCGTTAACATAATTTCTGGGGTTCTTGTTTTGAATCCACCTTCTCCTCCACCACCAATAATATGAACATGAGAATCAATAAATCCAGGTACGATAAGTTGACCAGATGCATCAATCACTTCGATAGGGACAAAAGAAATAGGAGTATTTATTTGCTCTTCTATAAAAGCAATTTTATCGTCAGCAATAAGAATATCCCTTACACCAAGATAGTTTGGGGCATAGACCTCTCCGTTTTTTATTAACTTTAGCATAGCTCTTCACTCCTAATTGTCAGTCAATATAAGCACACAAGAACGAGTATCTTTTTACATTATATAAATTAACCAAAAGGGGTAAAATTCCTTTCTCATTATATAAATTAACAATTCTTCAGTAGGTATGGTAAAATTCTTGGTAACTAAACAATATTACAATACAAAGTAGGTGTTATAGCTTGTCCTCTGAAAAAGAAGTAAAGCTTTATTTTGTTCGTCATGGTGAGACTCAATATAATATAGAAAAACGTATGCAAGGTTTTTGTGATTCCCCTCTTACCGAACGCGGAATTACTCAAGCCAAGTCTGTAGGTATGGGCCTTGATGATATTGAATTTACAGCAGTATACACTAGTGAAAGCCAACGAGTTATAGATACAGCTAAGTATGCAGTTGGTCATCGTAATCTTCCAACAATGACAGACCCACGCCTGAAAGAAATGAACTTTGGTGCTTTAGAATCACTTGTAGAATCAGAAATCACCGAGCGATACGGAGATATACTTGAACAATTATTTACCCTTAACGACCTAAATATGGCTGCACCAGAAGGAGAAAGCTACTCCCAGCTTTATACACGTACAACCTCTATCGTTAAGGAAATCATCGACAAGCATAAAAGTGAAGGCGGAAATATACTGGTTTTCTCACATGGAGTAACGATTGGTAACTACTTAATGCAATTAACAAAAATGAGCGATTATCCGCACCATGATAATTGCAGTGTTTCCGTCATTAAGTATGCTAACGGTGAATTTAGTGTAGAAACGATTGCTGACACTTCCTTTAGAGACAGGTATCAATAATAGTGAAACACCTCTTTGCGAATGGCATAGAGGTGTTTTTATTGATTTAATTTCCTTATTTCTACCACTCCTCCAAATCACCACTATCCCACATTTCATTAAATGTATCATTCATAGCTGAAGTTAATGTCGAATCACTTACGGTTAAGAGAATTTCCTGATTATCTTCTGCAGAGTCTTTTGTGTAATTAAAAGAGCCTGTTACGACGGTTTCGTTGTCTGATATGGTTAGTTTTATATGCATTTTTTCATCTGTATTTATTTTAACCGGTATATTCAGTGCCTCTAGCTCATCGAATATTTTCTTACTATCTTTGTTTTCTGTATTTTCCCCATCAGCTATGATTTTAATGGAAACTCCTCTTTCCGCTGCGGCTGAAATAGCTTCTACAATATTTTCATTATCTAAGTTATAGATGGCAATATTAAGTTCTTCTTTAGCGCTATTAATTACGTCTATTAATTCTTCCTCTGGGCTCCCTTGATATTCACTAATAGCATAAGACAGCTCTGTTTCACTTGAATCTATCATGATCTTACCTACTAATAAAAGATTCACTACGAGTGATATGATTAAAAGAATGCTTCCTAGTTTTCTATTCAATGTTAAACCTCCTTGTTTGTATATATCATTTTTACACCAATTATCTTAAATGAACCTTAAATGGACCCTTTTTTAGAAACAAAAAAGGTGATACAAAAATTTGTATCACCTTTGGTAAACTCTTATTAAATTATACGTACCGTAACAATACCTTCAATCAAGCCGATTTTTTCCTCTAACTGAGGGATAATTTCACTCGTTACATTGTTATCAATATCGATCATAGTATAGGCATATTCCCCTCTACTTCTGTTGACCATATCTGCAATGTTTAAATCATAGCTTGAAAGAGCTGATGTAATCTTTCCAACCATGCCAGGAACATTTTGATGGAAAGCTGCTACACGTTGCTTCCCTGAATATGGAAGAGAGGCATTTGGAAAATTCACTGAGTTTTTAATATTCCCAGTCTCTAGAAAATCCTTTATTTGGCGACCTGCCATAATTGCACAATTTTCCTCAGATTCTGCTGTTGATGCACCAAGGTGTGGAACACAAATAGTGTTTTCCATTTTCAATACATTTTCATTAGGGAAATCTGTAATATATTGACCCACGATACCTTCTTCAAGCGCAACCGCCAAATCTATTTCATTCACTAGTTCCCCACGTGAGAAGTTCAGAATATGAACACCTGGTTTCATAATGCTAAATGTAGCTTGATTAAACATTCCTTTTGTATCATCCGTTAATGGTGTGTGTACAGTAATATAATCAGCGTTTGCAAACAATTCTTCAATGGTTAAAGCACGTTGGACCGTACGTGATAAATTCCATGCTGTATCAACAGAGATAAATGGGTCAAAACCAATTACATCCATGTCTAAAGCAATAGCGTCATTCGCTACAAGTGCCCCAATTGCACCTAGTCCAATAACACCTAGAGTCTTACCTTTAATTTCTTTTCCTACAAATTGCTTTTTCCCTGCTTCTACAAGCTTTGGAACTTGGTCCCCTTCGCCTTCTAAGGTCTTTGTCCATGACACACCAGCAAAAAGGTTTCTTGATGACGCCATTATTGTAGTTAAAACCATTTCTTTTACAGCATTTGCATTGGCTCCAGGAGTATTAAAAACGACAATTCCTTGCTCTGTGCATTTGTCGACTGGAATATTATTAACACCTGCTCCAGCTCTTGCAATTGCTTTTAAATTCCTACCGAAATCCATTGAATGCATATTAAAGCTACGTGCAATGATTGCATCTGGATTTTCACAATCATTGTCGACTGCAAAATTATCCTTTTTAAAGACTTTTAATCCGCTTTCTGCAATATTATTTAATGTTTTAATTTGGTTCACTTTTTTTAATGTAATTGGGCTCATATTGTTTCTCCTTTTTTATTATAAATTTGAACAAAAAGAGGCAAGGGGTTATAACCCTTACCTCTGCCCAGGCGAACGGCTACGACACCATGTGCTCCCTCGCGGTTATCCGCGTTTCGCCAGTTACACATAGTCTTTTTATTTCTTATATTCTAACAACTTCTTTACTAGCATTCAAGTAGAAAAATATTCTTATTTAAATTTTCTTACAAATTAAACTTCATTATTTATGATGAGGTTTTCCTGTATTCTTAAATAAGTAGTCTAGTCCTTATTCCGGTAGCCTCCGAAAAGCAAATAAGCGGAGATTTTTCTGTTAAATGCATAATGGAGCTTATTTTCATGATGTATAAGCGGAGAATTTCCGATTATGCACAACATTTTCCCCCATTATTACTGTTTTTGAGCCAATAGGCGGAATTTCTCCGTCTATTTAACCAATATTTCAGCCAATTTATACATTAAGCGGAATTCTTCCTTCTATTAATCAGACTGGATATTTAACCTGATCTTCTGCTGTTTTAGCCTCCCATCCTTAGGAGAGACATTTGGCCTTACTTATGATAAGGTTCATTCCTATTAATCCGGTAAGCCCGATACACCTGTTCAAGCAGAATTAACCTCATAAGTTGATGAGGGAATGTCATTTTAGAAAATGATAACTTCTCATCTGCACGATTTAGAACATCCTTACTTAAACCCAGCGAACCTCCAATAACAAAGGCAATTTTACTTTTTCCGTATGTAGCCAACTTATCAATCATTTCCGCCAGTTCTTCTGACGATCGTTGCTTGCCTTCTATGGCTAGGGCAATGACATATGTATCTGGAGAAATTTTTGCTAACAGCCTCTCTCCTTCTTTATTCTTTACCTGTTCCATTTCTATGTCACTTAATTGCTCTGGAGCTTTTTCATCTGGGAGCTCAATCACTTCGACCTTCGCATAGGCCGTTAGTCTTTTTAAATATTCATCGATTCCTTGCTTTAAGTATTTTTCTTTAAGTTTGCCAATTGTTAATAATGAGATATTCACACTTCATCCTCACTTTACGAACAAGATATCCACAGAAGTTATCCACATGTCCACATTTTTCATCCACATATTGTATAGGATCATTTGTTCCCTACCATATATACAGCATCATTTCGACAATATTCACAGGTTGTTGATAACTCATTTCCCTCAACTTTTAGTAAGGTTGGAAATGTCTCAAACTCATCTACAATCGTATCTATGGCAAGATCTACATGTTCCTCACAGCAGTAAATCAAGTTATTTCCCTCCTTCAAAATTCTCCAAACTTCAACAAAAAATGATGTATATAGTTTATCCAAAAACTTATCCACATTCCTATCCCATCCTACCAAAACTATCGAGAAATTTCTATCCACAAAAAAGAAATGCAGACATGACGCCTGCATTTCTCTCACAACTATAAGGTATTTCCACCTAGCTTCATCGTTGTTTCTTGAAGCTTTCCAGCACGGTAGAATTTAATGTTCAGCTGATCTCCGACTTTCTTTTTATTATATAGATGCTTTCTTAAATCAATGACATCTTTAATTGGATCGCCGTCCATTTCAACAATCACATCTAAATCTTCTAATCCTGCTTGTTCTGCAGGTGAGTTTGGATCCACCGTCATAATTACGACTCCCGCAGTTACATCTTCCGGAAGTTTCAGTGTTTCTTTCTGATGATAAGCTGATACTTCATTTACTGATTGAAGTTGGATTCCCATGTAAGGTCGTTTTACCTCACCAAACTCCTCTAGATCACTAATGATTGGCTCAGCAGACTTTATTGGAATGGAGAGACCGATTCCCTCTACGGAGCTCTGGGCAATCTTCATAGAGTTAATTCCAATCACTTGGCCACTGATATTAATTAATGCTCCACCACTATTACCCGGGTTAATTGCGGCATCCGTTTGGAGTACTTCAGCCTGCCAATCAATTGCACCATCTTGGTTAATATCAACAGGAATCGCACGCTCTAAACCTGATACTATCCCTTGTGTAACAGAGCCAGAAAACGTTGCTCCAAGTGGATTTCCAATAGCGATCACTGGCTCACCAATTTTTAAAGCATCCGAATCTCCAAACTCAGCAACGGTTTCAATTTTGCTTCCATCAACCTCAAGAACAGCTAAATCGGTCCAAACGTCACTACCTCTTAACTTGGCTTCAAGCTTTGTTCCATCAGACAATGTCACCTCAAGTGAGTTTGCCCCTTCGATTACGTGATGGTTTGTTACAACATATGCTTTGCCATCCACTTTTTTATAAATAACACCGGACCCTGATCCTGCTTCCTGACTACTTGATTCTGACCAAAAACTTGTCGTTTGAAGATTCGTAATTCCAACTACCGCATCTCCAGCTTTTTCTACTGCCTTTGTTATATCTGTCACTACGTTTAAACTAACATTTTCTGTCCTAACCGCATCGTTGTTTGCCATACCTTCTTCTAGATTCGAATCTGTTTCTGTGGAATAAGGAAGAACATCAAAACCAATTCGAGGCAAGGCAACCACAATAAGAAAAACCCCTAAAATGGCTCCAACTAGACTCGCTAAAAAGTACCCTCCTCGATTTCCCTTTTGTTTTCTGTACCGTGTTTCGTAGTCTTGATCATAATAACCCACGATTCACCAATCCTTTCAAACAATCATTATCTATGTAGTTTTTATCCCTATATATAATATAATCCCTTCTTGCCAGAGAATAAACCAAAAAGGTGACCCGAAAAAGTCGGAATCACCTTTTTATACCGCAGTTAACACCGTTGGAACTTTAGGGTCGGTATCGTATAAATCAAATTGCTCACCAATGATGATGCCTTTGCTTTGAAGTGTTTGCTCGACAGACATTTTAGCTAAATCTTTCATATTATTGTCTTGACTTAAATGAGCTAAGTAAATACGTTTTGTGTTATCACCAGCTACTTCACTCATTGCAATGGCTGCATCTTCATTCGATACATGTCCAACATCACTCAAAATACGGCGCTTAATGCTCCATGGATACTTTCCCATGCGAAGCATTTGTACGTCATGGTTGCTCTCAAAAACAAACACATCTGCGTTCTGAATGATTCCCTTCATACGATCACTAACATATCCTGTATCTGTAATTAGAACTAGCTTCTTTCCATTATGGTGAAATACATAAAACATGGGCTCTGCTGCATCATGAGACACGCCAAATGATTCAATATCCACCCCACCAAAGCTTTTTACTGTTTCCATATCAAACGTAAATTTCTGTTCTACAGGAATTTCCCCTACTAAATGATTCATGGCATCCCATGTTTTTGCGTTAGCATAAACAGGAAGCTTGTACTTTCTCGCTAATATTCCGACTCCTTTAATATGATCACTATGCTCATGGGTGACAAAAAGTCCCGACAGCTTACTAATGTCACGATCAATCTTTTGAAAAAGAGCCTCCATTTGCTTCCCACTATGTCCTGCGTCTACTAGAAAGGACTGATCTTCCGATTCTACATAAATCGCATTCCCTGTACTCCCACTCGCTAGGATACTAAAATGCAATGACATACTACTCACTCCAATTGTTTTCTTCATTCTTTAGTTGAATGACTTGTCCTTCAAATGCATTCACAAATAAATTATCCCCTTCGTCTAATACAAAGCGCCACGCAGGTGTCAAAACCTGTGAAGAAGTTAAACGAACAAGTGTGTAATAACCAAACTCGACTCTCTCTATCTTTGTTCCAAAAGGTAAATAGCCATTTTCATATAGTGTTTCTATCGCCTTAATGGGCTGAATAATTCTTTCATCTTCCGAAAGTTCCTCGATACTATCGAGTATGGTTTGTTTGTAGGAAACTACTTCATTATCGCTATTTAATTTGAACGTGATTTGACCGCTTGGATTTTTATAAAATAGCTTTTCTTGGTACTGCTGATAATAAGTTATACTATTATCACTTTCATCTCTACCCCAATAACGATACTGGTCACCATTTATGACTGATCCTTTTAAAAATGTATCTAATTCAGGTGGTTGACCTTTGCTGCTCACTTTTAAAGGTGTATCCAATTCTGATTCAATAGACTGGTTGTTTCTTATTGTAATGGTTTGACCGCTGAGCGTTGTATCTATAAGCATTTCAACCTCTTCCTCTGTAAACACTCTTGGAACCGTACTTAAGTACGTGTCCTTTTCAAAGTTTTTTGGAAGATCATTGTATGTGATTTCATCTGCCTTTAATCGGTTTTCTAGAGAAGGATTGGTCGCATATTCGTATTTAGTTGCGGTACGAATCTTTAAGAACTCATTCATAAGATAGATATTTAAAACGAAAAAGGAAAGGATAAAGATGGTTTTAATTCTACTCCAATCCATGCTTTATCCCCCCATTCTCGCTACTCGGAACCATCTTCCATTCATCGTTATACTTATAGTACCAAGCTGGTTCCAAATGAATTAGTGAATTCTGGTTAATATCAGTAATCTTAGACATGTGATAGCCAATCGAAATGTCCTGAAGAAAATCGAGGTCAAAATCTTCTACTTTTTTCAACTCTTCTAGCACACTGACACCAGATGGAAGGGTAATTTCAGTGGCATCCAATCTACTTCCTAACATGAAATTACTTCGAAAATACTTATTAATTCCACTAGCATTCCAGATTTGTAAAATTTCCGATATTCCATTATCACCAAAGATGGGGTAACCACTTAAATCGTATAATCGGAATAATATGACCTGTTCTGACTGGTCCATTCCTACATATCGATAATTATCCGTCCAGCCACCATGACTATTAATAAAATCAACACTTTTTTCCAGAAGGTGACTCGATTTCGCTGTTGCTCCACTTTCAACATCTTCTGTTTTCACATAGGAAACAGTACTCGTTTCATAATTGACACTCATTAAAGTAGTTGTATCAGTATACTCTTCACCAAAAGAGCTGAAATTTTTTGACACTAGATTCGGATCGCTAAATAGGGCATCACGAAGTTTTTCTGTCGATAACTTCAAAAACAGGTAATTATATAAAGCAACTTTTACTGGCTCTTTTCGAAGCATCGTAAAACTTTCTCGATTAATTGGTTCATATAGTGCAAACTTTTCATTCTCACTTATGTCCGCTAGATATCGTTCTTTAAAATCTTTGATATAAGTGGCTGTAACATATGCTCGAAGCACTTCATTCTCTTTGGAGGAAATAAAATAAACGGCTCCTCCCTCTCTTGTTTCTGGCTCTAAATCAATAACAATTCGGTCAAAGTTACTCTTGGGAATATCATTACTAGGTAATTGTAACGCGCTACGGTACACCTTTAAAGGAACAATATCAGGAAAAATAAGTTCTAAAACGTTCTTATCATAAATAAACGAAGGGATATTTTTTACGAGATCGGATATATCTTCAAACTCACTAAATTCCCATAAGCTAAGTTCTTTCATTGTCTGATCAATTTCAAAGGAATCAAATGTACCGTAATGTTTCTCCCCTTGATGGAAAAACAATCGTTCAGGACGAACAATTTTGCTCAATTCCTTCGTTTCACCAAACGATACTTCTTCAACGGTATTTCCACTTTCCTTCAAAGTGTCATAATTCGGCTGATATGTCCACAACATCCATGTAAGAAGAATACTAAAAACAACAAGAATTAATAGGACGATAGACTTTATCGTTTCATATTTCATGTCCAGTCATCCTCCTCATTAGGATCATAAGGGAGAGTGAATGAGACCGTCGTCCCTTTCCCTTCCACACTTTCCGCCCAAATTTCTCCTCCATGGGCTTCTACCATTTCTTTTGCAATGGCTAGTCCTAGACCTGTCCCACCAAGCTTTCTAGTTCTTGCTTTATCAACTCGGTAAAATCGTTCAAAAATTTGCTGAAGATTTTCTTTTGGAATTCCCATCCCCTGATCACTAACACTAACTACAATATGATCTTCCTTTTCCTCCACTTTAAAAGTGATTTTCCCACCCTGTGGAGAATACTTCATTGCATTTGAAATAATATTATCAAGGACTTGTGTAAGCTTGTCCGCATCTCCCTCAACAAAGGCAGCATAATCTAATAGTTTTCGTTCAAAAGCAGTATTTTCGTCCTTTATAATCTCAAAACGATCAATAATTCGATTGAAGAAATCTACGAAATTAAACCATTCCTTCTTAAGTCGATAATCCTTGCTATCCATCTTGGAAAGCTGAAGCAAATCATTTACTAGACGTATCATACGTTCTGTTTCTGTTTGCGTAACACTTAAAAAGTTCGGAGCGATTTCCTCGTCCTTCCAGGCACCATCTGATAATGCTTCTAAGTAACTTCTCATCGTCGTTAAAGGTGTCCGTAACTCATGTGACACATTGGCAACAAATTCGCGTCTCTCTAAGTCAATTTTCTCTTGTTCTGTAATATCATGTAAAACCGTTATTAAACCATTTACAAATCCAGTTTCCTTTTGAATGACCGAAAAATTCGCCCGTAGAATAAGAGGCTTTGTAGCCGTGCTATAGTCCAAAATAAGTGACTCTTTCTCAACAAGTAAATCTTCAAACGAATAGTCTTCTTCTAAGCCTAATAAAGACACAATGGAGCTAGATAGTATTGTTTCACGTGAAACACTCAAAAGCTTTGCAGCAGGTTCATTGATAAGGATTACTCGACCTTTTCGATCGGTAGCAACCACACCATCTGTCATATAGGAAAGAACAGAGGATAACTTTCGACGTTCTCCCTCAGTGGTTGCTTGTGCCTCTTGCAACTTTTTTGTGAGATTATTAAAAGTAATGGCCAATTGTCCAATCTCATCATATCCGAAAACTTTTACCTTTCGAGAAAAGTTCCCTTTAGCCATTGCCTGTGCCTGCTTTCGCATATCAGAAATAGGCCTTGTAATCGTTTGTGCAAGTAGAATCCCAAGTACTGCTGTAATCAATAATGCAATACCCGTCCCTGTGGCCAGGATATTATTAATGGTCTTCATTTGGGAATACACATTTTCTTTCTTTGCTACTAAGTATATAACACCTGTGACCTCATCATCGGATCGAACGGGCGTAACTAACACCCAGATACGCTTTAATGACTCAGGATCGATTTGGGTTACTTCCTCCCCTTCAGCTGAAGTAGCGATGACACGTCTAATTAAGGTGTCAGTAGATCTTTGGCCAACAATTCCTTGATTATATTGATCTGATGTGCCGATAATTTTTTGTGTACTTGCTTCAATTAAACGAACCTCCGAGATATCTGTCGTTGGAAAATCAGCTAGAATCTTCTTAACAGCCTCTTCCAGAGTTGGTCCTTCATCATCTGGGTTACGTTCCTTGCCTAGCTCTTCCCCTAAGTAATAAGCTAAAAGATTCACTCTCTCTTCAATTGAGGTTTCAAAATTCCGTAATAAAGTGCTCTCAAGCTGTCTAACAAAATAAACACCGATTATTTGCATCGCAATTAAAATTAACAATACGTAAATCATTACAAATTTAAGATGGATAGATCGAAAGAAACCAACCTTTTTCATTTACTGATTACTCCTGTTCAGGATTTCGTAAATAGTATCCAACCCCTCTTCTTGTCACGATCCATGTTGGGTGACTTGGGTTATCTTCGATTTTCTCGCGAAGTCGTCTAACGGTCACATCGACTGTACGAACATCACCAAAATAATCGTAACCCCAAACAGTTTGTAATAGATGTTCTCTCGTCATCACTTGTCCGATATGCTGGGCTAAGTAATGAAGCAGTTCGAACTCTCTGTGAGTAAGCTCGATCATTTCCCCGCGCTTTGAAACAATATAAGCATCTGGATGGATCGTCAATGAGCCTAATTCAATCTCATTTGTCTCATCTTCTTCCTGTTGACTTATATTCGTTTGATGCCTTCTTAAATTTGCTTTCACACGTGCAATTAATTCTCTTGTACTAAATGGTTTTGTTACGTAGTCATCTGCGCCTAGCTCAAGACCAAGAACTTTATCAATTTCTGAATCCTTTGCTGTTAGCATGATAATAGGCATTTCATACTTTTTACGAACTTCACGACATACTTCCATTCCATCACGTTGAGGAAGCATGATATCTAGTAAGATTAAGTCTGGCATAATTTCCTCTACCATCTTTAATGCCTCGTTACCATCATATGCACAATATACGTCGTACCCTTCCTTCTTAAGATTAAATTGAAGGATATCAGCAATCGGTTTTTCATCGTCAACAACTAGTATACGTTTTTCCATTTCATAGCTCCTTTATTTGAACTGTCTATTTATTTTATCTTCCACTATTTTTACTGTTCATAATCCTTACTTTATCATGATATGCCTATGAATTCACGTTTTTAGAAGGCAGATCACTTCATTAGAAATAGAAAACCTCTAGTTTTCACTAGAGGTATGAATATATTAATTATTTACATAATTTAGTGGATTTACTAAACTACCATTCTTATAAACTTCAAAATGAAGATGGACACCTGTTGAATCTCCAGTTGAACCCATCACACCAATAGCTGACCCTTTAACAACGGTTTGACCAACACTTACACTAATCGAAGCTAAATGCGCATATACGGTACGCACCCCATTATTATGGTCAATGACAATCTTGTTTCCATACCCGCCATCAAACCCAGCAGATACGACTGTTCCATTGTCAGCAGCTTTAATCGTTCCACTGCTAGGGCGTGCAATATCAATACCTTTATGTTGTTTGCCCCATCTAAAGCCCATTTGACTGGAAACATACCCTCCATTTGCAGGCCATACAAGGGACCCGTCACCACGAGATGGTACAACTTTTGTTCCTTTTCTAACAATATAATTAACAGGTTCTTGAAGGGTCTTTTCGCTTGTAACCTCTTGAGCTACACGGATTCCATTTTGCTCAGAGACTTTATATGTTACCTCGCGAGCACCTTCTTTCCCCTCTTGTTCTACTTTTGTATCACCTTTATACATAGTTTCATCTTCTATTACTTGGTTAGCAAATGCGATTGCTTCCTTTTTTGCCTCTTCTTTCACTACTACTACTTGAAGAAGGGGTTGTAGGAAGGTTACATTCAATTCTTGCCCAATCTTTAACACACTATCTTCTGTCATACCAGGGTTAATGGACAATAATTGTGCGATTTCCATTCCATGTGCTGAGGCAATTCCACCTAACACATCTCCCTCTTTCACAGAGTATTTCTTTTCTTCTAATGTACCCTTAGTTAAAAAATTAACTGCTTCCTCAACAGTTAGTATTTTATCTGGAGTAACTTTTTCTACATTTTGTGAAACTTCTTTTGTGAATGAAACGTCTAATAGACGAACTTCATTTTCCTTTAGCGTAGGTAATACCACTTCAGGAGTTGCTTTACGAGATTCCAACTCTGTTAGTTGCTCCTGTGAAACATACTTTAACTTCAAAGCATTTAATACCTGCTCTGCCTCAGCTTCACTTTTTACATAAGCTACTGCTTTTCCATCAAGCACTAAGGCTGAAGCATTTGCTTGAACGGCCAGCTTACTTTGGATGATTTCTACAACTTCTTCGTCATTTGTTTTGGCATTAGAACTAAATACTTGCTCTGAAACATATGTAAGTTGTGAATCAGCTGATAAATCTAAATTTGTATATGTTTGCTTAAACTCTTCTACTTTTTCATCTAAGATTTCTTGAACTACTTCTTTGTCAGAAACAGTACCAACATATTCTTTATTCATATATACATAGTATACGGTGCTTAATTTAGAGCCATTAGCAGATGCCGTACTTACACCAAATGTAAGTGCTCCTAATGCCATTGCTGATATAGCTGCCATTTTTATTGTAGGTTTTAGACTATTAGATGCGTTGATCGTTAGTTCGGAAAGTCTCTTATTGAAAAAACCCATTCTCTAATCCTCCTAGACTAGCGCAACAAAACACTTTTAGTGCTTTTAACTCTTTTTATTTTTACTTTATTGCATAATAAGACTTCTTTACTTTACCATAAATAAACCATAAAGAGTTTACTAGCACCTGATATGTAACACAATTGTATAATTAATGACATTATATTACAAAGGTTAGTCGAATTAGTAGAATGCTTTTTTGATTATGTTTCCTAGCAAAACATTGATATAACAGCTTTTCCAAGAGAAACGCTTTCATTTTTCAGAAAAATCACTGAGACTACTTTCGACAAAATTCTTGGGAGAAATTTACTCAAATATTACATCTCTGTAACAAAAAAGAGGAATTTGTCATAGGACAAACTCCTCTTTCATAGATGGCTCAGGACGGAATCGAACCGCCGACACAAGGATTTTCAGTCCTTTGCTCTACCGACTGAGCTACTGAGCCGTAATTTAATATTATTCCCTAGATATGTATTGCTTCGTCCTTCGTCCCGATTTACCAATCGGTACGCTGGATGTCTTTCCTTTGGAGCTTATTCATCGTGCTCTACCAACTGAGCTACTGAGCCGTATTTATAAAAATTCCAACCCCTTGCTTTTGAAGAGATTGGAATAGTGTGATGACCCCTACGGGATTCGAACCCGTGTTACCGCCGTGAAAGGGCGGTGTCTTAACCGCTTGACCAAGGGGCCATGTGCTATTTCGACATATTCTGACGACGTTTTTTATATTAGCATAATAGCTTTATAGTTTGCAATATGTTTTAATAAAAAAAATTATTTTGTTAAATAAAATATTCGCCACTACTTTGAGTGGCGAATATTGACTTAGCTTAATTAGCTTTGTCTCCAAGGATTTAACACAACATTCGTTTGTGTACGATCTGGACCTACAGAGAAAATTGACAATGGAATACCTGTTAACTGTGCAATTCGCTCTAAATAGTGACGAGCATTAGCTGGTAGCTCAGCAAGTGATTTGCAGCCTGTGATGTCTTCCGTCCAGCCTGGCAGCTCTTCAAAGACTGGCTCACATTCAGCTAATGTTTTTAAGCTTGCTGGGAATTCCTCAATTACTTCCCCTTTGTATCGATATGCCACACAGATCTTCAACGTTTCAATCCCTGTTAACACGTCGATGGAATTTAGAGAAAGATCTGTAATTCCACTAACTCTTCTAGCATGTCTTACAACTACGCTATCAAACCAACCGACACGACGCGGACGCCCTGTTGTTGTACCATATTCACGGCCAACCTCACGGATTTGGTGACCAATTTCGTTATCTAATTCCGTTGGGAAAGGACCATCCCCTACACGAGTCGTATAAGCCTTAGATACCCCAACTACATGCTTAATTTTCGTAGGACCTACACCCGATCCGATCGTCACTCCACCAGCAACAGGATTGGAAGATGTAACAAATGGGTATGTACCTTGGTCAATATCAAGCATAACTCCTTGAGCACCTTCAAAAAGAACGCGACGGCCTTCATCAAGTGCATCGTTTAACACGACCGATGTATCACACACATATTGCTTAATTTGTTGACCATACTCATAGTACTCATCCAGAATATCTTCAATTTTAAAGCCTTCTGTTTCATAAATACGCTCAAGCAAACGGTTTTTCTCTTCTAAATTACGTGCCAGCTTTTCTTCAAATACTTCACGGTCAAGTAGGTCAGCAATACGAATTCCGATACGCGCTGCCTTGTCCATATAAGCAGGGCCAATTCCCTTTTTCGTCGTACCAATCTTATTTGCACCCTTGCTCTCTTCTTCAACTTCATCAAGACGCAAATGGTAAGGTAAAATGACATGTGCACGGTTGCTCACGCGAAGATTATCTGTTGTTAAACCTTTATCATGTAGGTAAGCAAGCTCTTTTACTAATGCTTTTGGATCAACAACCATTCCATTTCCAATCACACAAGCCTTATCACTATAGAAAATCCCAGAAGGAATTAAATGAAGCTTATACGTTTCTCCACCGAACTTAATCGTATGACCGGCATTATTTCCTCCTTGGTAACGAGCGATCACTTCTGCATTTTCTGATAAAAAGTCTGTGATCTTACCTTTTCCCTCGTCTCCCCACTGTGTTCCAACTACAACTACTGATGACATATAACAGCACCTCCAAAGGTAACTTAACATTTTTTCGTACAAAATCAAACAAGATTAGTTTACCAATGTGAACCACTAAAAGTCAATAAAACCCGAACGTTTTTTGTAAGATTAATATTTTTTGTTCGTAATTAATTCGTTTTTCATAGAAAAAAAGACTAACCAGTCAGCTAGTCTTTTTTTCTTCTAATCTATTAAGCTCCAGGTGGAACTCCATTATCATCAAAACGCCGCTCCAAATTAACAAACTTATTATATTCTTTCACAAAAGCTAATGATACGGTTCCAGTCGGACCATTACGTTGCTTCGCAATAATGATTTCGATAATGTTCTTACTTTCCGATTCACGATCATAATAATCATCACGATATAAAAAGGCAATTACGTCGGCATCCTGCTCGATACTTCCTGATTCACGGATATCTGACATCATTGGACGCTTATCTTGACGCTGTTCTACTCCACGGGAAAGCTGTGATAAGGCAATCACAGGTACTTTCAATTCACGAGCAAGAGCCTTTAAGGAACGAGAGATTTCTGATACTTCTTGCTGACGGTTCTCGCCAGAACGACCACTTCCTAGAATTAACTGCAAGTAGTCAATTAGAATCATTCCTAGGCCATGTTCCTGCTTTAATCGGCGACATTTTGAACGAATATCTGTAATTCTTACCCCTGGGGTATCATCAATAAAGATTCCAGCATTCGATAAGCTTCCCATAGCCATCGTCAGTTTACCCCAGTCCTCATCGGTTAAAGAACCCGTTCTAAGCCTTTGTGCATCAATATTTCCTTCTGCACAAAGCAAACGCATTACAAGCTGTTCAGCACCCATCTCGAGACTAAAAATAGCAATATTTTCACCGGTTCTTGATGCGACGTTTTGCGCAATATTTAAGGCAAAGGCTGTTTTACCAACGGATGGACGTGCTCCTACAATGATTAAATCATTCCGTTGAAACCCTGCTGTCATACGGTCGAGCTCTGAGAACCCTGTTGCTAACCCCGTTACTTCACCCGCGCGGTTATTCATGACTTCAATATTGTCATATGTTCGGACTAACACGTCCTTTATATTATGAAAAGCACCGGCATTTTTTCGCCCGGATACTTCTAAAATACTTTTCTCTGCTTCTCCTAACAACACTTCAACTTCGTCTTCTCGTGTGTATCCATCCGTTGCAATCGTTGTTGCTGTACGAATCAATCGTCGAAGCAAAGATTTTTCTTCAACGATCTTAGCATAGTACTCTATATTTGCAGCTGTCGGAACTGAACCAGCTAATTCACTTAAATAACTTACTCCACCCGTATCTTCAAGGAGTTTCGCAGCTGAAAGTTCTTCTGTCACTGTTATTAAATCAACGGCTTTTCCTTTGTCGCTCAGTTGTAACATCATTTGGAAAATTCTCTGATGTGCCGCTCGGTAAAAATCATCAGGAATTAATATTTCCGATGCCATTGTAAGAGAAGATGGTTCTAAAAATATCGCACCTAAAACCGCCTGCTCAGCCTCTATATTTTGAGGAGGGAGACGGTCAGCATATAAATCATTCATTTATAGTAACCTCCCTTTACTTTCTTAGAGGATATGATAAAAACTAGAAAAAATGTGACCAGAAAAACGGGCCACATTTTGTTAACTACTCTATTTTATCATGAATATACCGAAATGGAACTTCCAAATTTAGTTTAATTCTTTTACGTGTACATTTAATGTAGCTTGAACTTCGGTATGAAGTTTTACTGGTACCTTTGTATACCCTAAAGCACGGATCGCATCTTCTAGTTCGATTTTACGTTTATCAATTTTGATACTATGCTTTTTTTGAAGCTCTTCTGCGATTTGCTTACTAGTGATCGAACCAAAAAGTCGTCCACCTTCGCCTGCTTTTGCACTTAATTCTACTGTGATTTTTTCAATCGTTTCTTTTAGTTTTTTTGCTTCAGCAAGCTCTTCTGCAGCTAGCTTCTCTTGCTTTTTTTTCTGTCCCTCAAGGGTACTAACATTTGTTGAATTCGCTTCTACTGCAAGTCCTTGTTTAATCAAGAAGTTTTGTGCGTACCCATCGGCAACATTTTTCACTTCGCCTTTTTTTCCTTTTCCTTTAACATCCTTCAAAAAGATCACTTTCATACTTTCTTTCTCCCTTCCATATACTCATGAATGGCCGTTTGCAGTCTTTCTTCCGCTTCCTCAATCGTTACATCAGTCAGCTGTGTTGCTGCATTTGTTAAATGGCCACCACCATCGAGATTCTCCATAATAATTTGGACGTTTACGTCACCCAACGACCTGGCACTAATGCCAACCGTTTGATCCGACCGCTTCGAAATAACAAATGAAGCTTGAATTCCGTCCATCGTCAACAGGGTATCTGCTGTTTGTGCAATTAAAATTTGATCAATAATCTGCGTGTTATTTCCTTTTGCAATGGCGACCCCTTTTTTGAAAAAGTAAACCGTTTCAATCAATTTAGCACGTTTTAAGAATGAATCAACATCTTCTTTTAAAAACTTCTGAACAAGAACCGTATCTGCCCCTTGGCCTCTTAAATAGGAAGCAGCATCAAAGGTTCTAGCTCCTGTACGAAGCGTAAAGCTTTTTGTATCAACAATAATACCCGCTAAAAGTGCTGTTGCTTCAAGCATATCAATCTTTCCACGTTTTGGCTGATATTCTAATAACTCAGTAACGAGCTCTGCTGTTGAGGACGCATATGGCTCCATATAAACGAGTAGTGGACTTTTAATGAACTCTTCTCCTCGTCTATGATGGTCAATAACCACAACATGGTCGATTTTTGATAATAAACGCTCTTCAATAACTAATGAAGGTTTATGTGTATCAACAACCACTAACAGGGTGTCCTCTGTTGCAAGCTCTAGTGCCTGCTCTGGTGTAACAAATTTTTCAAACAATGATTCGTGTTTTTTGATCTCTTCTAATAATCTTTGAACACCTGTATCAATATCATTTGGATTTAAGACGATATAAGCATCACGTTCATTCATTTGAGCAACTTTTTGTATACCTATTGAAGCTCCAATAGCGTCCATATCCGGACTTTTATGCCCCATAATGATGACCTTATCGCTTTCTGATACAAGCTCCTTAAGCGCATGAGAAATGACTCTAGCACGTACTCTTGTCCGTTTTTCAACTGGATTCGTCTTTCCACCAAAAAACTTAACCTTACCATTTGTTAACTTAATGGCCACCTGGTCACCACCACGACCTAGCGCTAAATCAAGACTAGATTGTGCTAGTGAGCCCAATTCTGGTAGTGACGATACACCAGAACCTACTCCAATGCTCAAGGTCAACGGGACGTTTTGCTTTGAAGTCGTTTCTCTCACGTCATCAAGAACAGAAAACTTCCCTTTTTCGAGCAGCTGTAGGATATTTTCATTGAATACAGCAATGAATCGTTCAGAAGTAATTCTTTTTAGAAAGACGCCATTTTCTTGAGCCCACTTATTTAAAATGGATGTAACAAGGTTATTCAAACTACTTCTTGTCTGATCTTCCATCCCTTGGGTTAATTCATCATAATTATCTAAGAAAATAATTGCAATGACCGTTCGTTCATCTTCATATAACTTTTCAATTTCTGTTTGTTCAGTTACGTCAAAGAAGTACAGTAGTCTTTCCTCAGGACGGTGAATGACTTTAAATTTCCGATCATGAATCGTGATAATTTCTGTTTCAACATCTTGCTTAATTAAAGGAATAAGTGATTCGCCTACATCATAGAGTGACCTACCAACAAGTGAATCCTCTTCAAAGCATGAAGCTAAGAACGGGTTCGTCCACTCAATATAGTAGTCATCATTAATTAACATAATACCAATTGGCATTTCCATGAGCGCTTCCTCGCCCACTTTTTTTACTCGATAGGACAATGTAGTTATGTATTCTTCCATTTCTTTTCTTTGTTTTCTTTCAAGCTGAAAGATATAGAAAAAGGGAAGGAATGCTACTATTAATCCGATTAAGCCTAGTAACCAATTGTACACAGCAATTAATCCGAGAAGCACCACTGTTATGGCAATTAATGCGTAGATGGGGTAGCGAATCGATCGCTTTTCTAGATAAGAAGGCATAATTTCAGCTCCCACACAGTAGTGTATTTTATTGATTCTTAAACCTCTTTCTTAAATCAAAGCCTAAATCAATTATACCTAATATCCGTACAATATAAAGTAATTGTGAAAATAACAAGACTCCAATTGTGAACATTATCGGTACTGCTCTAGGAAATTTCTTTACATGACTAAAGTAATAAATGAAAGCCAATCCTTGTAAAACCATCAACCATTGCAGCAAAAAGGCGATATTTACTATAGCCATAAATGCAAAACTTCCCTCTTCAGGGTTAAAAATCATCGAAGCAATAATGGAAAATAAATAGATCCATAAAATACTTTTTGGCAACTGAAGATAACGAAAAGGCTTCCAACTAGAAATCTCAACTTGAAAACGTTTGGCAATAGGAAAACTAACTAGTTGAATAAAGAAGACGGCAAGAAAGGCAGCCATTACAAACAAAGTTGGTTTTAAATATCTCCCTGCATCTATTCCAGCAAGTAATTCTTCCATCTGCTTTTCATTCGGAGTTTGTCCTAATGAATCCATGATGGAAAGGGATGATTCTATGGAAGCTTTGGTTGCTGCTATCGTTTCATCTATAAAGTCGATTTGAAAAAAAGCGACTGAAATAGCATAGGTCAACACGACGGTTAATAGAAAGGCTATGGAGCCACCAAAGTAAATCGCTTCCCTACTTTTCTTCTCTCTTATAAAGTCCCCCATCACTAAGCCTGTTAGACCAAAGGTAATAGCTAATGGGATGGCAAATACTGTTCCCACAATTAGTGATAGTAAAATGGAAGCAACAAAAAACACTAGCATATTTTTGCGATCATTTTTATACGCAAAAAGAATAAAAGGTAATCCCAAGAACAAGTTGGTTACCATCCCTAAAAGGGGCATATACGTTGTTAAAAAAAGAAGAGCTGCATAAATAGCTAGTAGCAAAGCTCCTGTTGTTAACTGTCGAACATTATTCAATCTCTCACCTCATTTAATTGCATCACTTCTATTTTATCTAGTTCTAGAGACGGATTCAACTCATAGAGATTCGTTACCAAAACGAAGTATAAAAAAAGACACCACTAAGGGTGTCTTTTTCCGTTCATTATTCACCAGTAACGTATGGTAGTAATGCCATAGTACGTGAACGCTTGATAGCAACTGTTAATTTACGTTGGTATTTAGCGTTTGTACCTGTTACACGACGAGGTAAGATTTTACCACGTTCTGAGATGAATTTCTTAAGAAGATCTACATCTTTGTAATCGATATGAGTGATTCCGTTTGCTGTAAAGAAGCAAACTTTACGACGCTTCGCGCGTCCACCTCTACGTCCTCCGCCCATTGCCATGAGTATTTCCCTCCTTTAATAAAAGTTATCGTAAGTTCAAGGATTTAGAATGGTAAATCATCATCAGAAATGTCGATTTGACCACCATCATTTGCAAATGGATCTTCATCCATTCTTGTAAAACCTTGGTTATTATTATTGTTGTTTCTATATGGTTGATTCTGATTGTTATTCCCGTATGGTGAAGCTTCTCTTTGCCCTCCGAAGCCTCCTGCGTTTCCGCTAGGAGCAGAACCACCAGAAGCACCTCTTGGCTCCAAGAATTGAACACTTTCAGCTAATACTTCAGTGACATATACTCGCTTACCATCTTGTCCATCATAGCTGCGTGTTTGAACACGACCATCTACGCCAGCAAGACTACCTTTTTTCAAGAAGTTTGCTACGTTTTCTGCAGGTTTACGCCAAATCACACAGTTGATGAAATCTGCTTCTCTTTCTCCTTGCTGATTCGTAAAAGTACGATTGACCGCAAGTGTAAAAGTAGCCACAGGAACCCCATTTGGTGTATAGCGTAATTCAGGATCTTTCGTCAACCGACCGACTAGAACAACACGATTCATCATCAGAATCAACCCCCTTTCTTCTACGTCTAATGTTTCACGTGAAACATCAAGATTAGAAGTGCTTATCTATTCTTATTTTTCGTCTTTAGTAACCATGTGGCGGATAATATCTTCGCTGATTTTAGCTAAGCGAGAGAATTCTTCCACTGCAGCTGCATTAGAGTTAACTTTTACAAGTTGGTAGTAGCCATCACGGAAATCATTGATTTCGTATGCAAGACGACGCTTACCCCACTCTTTTGATTCAGTAAGTTCCGCACCATTATCAGTTAAGATTGTGTTAAAACGCTCTACTAAGGCTTTTTTAGCCTCATCTTCAATGTTTGGGCGGATGATGTACATAATTTCGTACGCTCTCATCACGTTCACCTCCTTTTGGTCTAAACGGCCCAATTGGGCAAGGAGCAATATTCATTACTCACAAGAAGAGATTATATCACAGTAAGTAGCGAAACACAAGATTAGATTAAAGTCTCTCGTTTTTACGGTTATGCATTCTTTTTTAAAGTTACTAATCTCTGCTTAATCGTTCGTTTACACTCATTGATTAGATCGTCAAAAATTCCTTCCCATGTTTGCTTTAGTGCATATTCTCTTGCATTTTTACCCATGATGAGCCTGCTTACTTTATTAGTGAGTAATTGTTCCGTTTGCTTAATAAAATCTTGATAATCACCCGCTCTACATATCTTTCCTGTTTCATTATGCTCTACAATTCCACTTACTCCTCCACGATTAGAGACAATTGCAGGAGTTCCACTAGCAAGTGCCTCTAGTACAACGTTCCCAAATGTTTCTGTTTGAGATGGAAAGACGAGTAAATCACTAGCTGCATAACAAGAAGCCAGCTCATTCCCACTTAAATACCCCGTCATTGTTATATTTGTGCTCTCGCTCAAAAGACTAGATATTTCCTCAAAACTAGGGCCATCCCCTACAATCAACCAATGGACGCTTTCTTTCCACTTTCCCGAGAAATATTCAATGATCTTTTGTAATGTTAATAGGTCTTTTTCTGGAGCAAGTCTTCCTACATAAAGCAGAATGTAAGGAGCTCTTATATTATATTGTTCCCTAATATTGACGGTTTGGTTAGATGGGTGAAAAAGTGAGCAGTCTACCCCTCTCGACCATATAGATAAGTTAGTGAAGCCTTTTGTTTGTAGATGCGTTAACGTCTCCTTGGAGGGAACAAAAATTCGTTCTGAGGAAGAGTAAAACCACTTTAAATATCTCCACAGAATAGGGGATATCCAACTAAGCTTGTAATAATCAAGATACTGATCAAAATGTGTGTGATAAGAGGAAATGATAGGAATATGCAATTTTTTTGCTGCATGGGAACCTAGTACTCCCATCGTTAATGGCGTAGCCACGTGGATTAAGTCTGGAGAAAATGCTTCTACCCGTTCAAGGATAGTATTCGGTAGAGCCAATGCTGTTCGACATTCTGGATAGATAAAAAAGGGAATACTCATAAATTGATGAACATAGGGGTAGGTATTACTCCCCTCTAACTCAGGTGCAAATATCTCTACGGTATGCCCTTTTTGTAGAAGGTAATCAGAGTATCTTTTCAATGACTTTGCTACACCGTTTACTTGCGGAAAAAATGTATCAGTAAAAATAGCTATTCTCATACTGATCCCCCCTAGAAAAATAAATGACAAAATCCCATTGCAGTGAACGTACCTAGTAACGAACCTGCTAATACATCGGTTGGATAGTGGACGCCTAGTATTACACGAGAAAGTGCAACCATGATTGCAATAGGAAACAAAAAAGGAGCTAAAAATGGATCAAATAAGATAAATGGTGTTACAACTGAGAATATTGCTGTTGAATGGCCAGACGGAAAGGAGGGATCCTTTAATGTTGGTCCATGTATGGTAACCTGTAAAGTAGATAAGTGAGGTCTAAGTCGTCGAAATTGTCTCTTTGCTAAAAAGACAAACAAATGGCTTAAGGTCAAAGAAAAGTAAACGACGATAACTACTTCTCTAAGCTCTAACGGACCAAACACCCAGACGAGTAAAGGTATCCCGATTGAGCAAAGAGCACCACCTAGATGAGTAATCCATCTAAAGATTTGAATTAATAATGACGGCTGCTTGTTTAATAAGTAGAAAATGATTTCATCAGATTTTACAATCCAATCCATTGTTCGTTTCACTTAAACACCCACCTTTCTAATGCTTTCAGTTTAAGTCGAAAACATTGAAATCAGGTTGATTTACTGTTAAGAAAACGTAAAAAACCACCTTGATTTCACAAGGTGGTTTTCATTTTATACATTAAAGCGGAAATGGATGATGTCTCCGTCTTTTACTTCGTATTCTTTTCCTTCTAATCTTACTTTACCAGCTTCCTTAGCAGCAGCCATGGTACCGCCAGCTAGTAAATCTTCATAAGCAACGGTTTCTGCACGAATGAACCCTCGCTCAAAGTCAGAGTGAATAACTCCTGCACATTGAGGTGCCTTCATGCCTTTGCGGAATGTCCATGCACGCACTTCTTGAACACCTGCCGTAAAGTATGTTGCTAATCCTAGTAAATGATAAGCTGCACGAATCAGCTGATCAAGACCTGATTCCTCAATACCCAGCTCAGAAAGAAACATTTCCTTTTCTTCGCCTTCAAGCTCAGCAATTTCTTCTTCAATCTTTGCACAAACGACAATGACTTGTGCATTGTCCTGTTCAGCAAACTCTCTTACTTTTTGTACATATTCATTTGATGACGGGTCAGCGACATCTTCTTCCCCTACGTTAGCCACATAAAGGACCGGTTTAATCGTTAACAAGTGAAGTTGTTTTACTACTTTCATTTGTTCGTCAGTAAACTCGACTGTACGAGCAGGCTTGTCCGCTTCAAATGCTTCCTTAAGCATTTCAAGAATTTCTGCTTCAAATACAGCATCCTTATCTTTTTGTTTCGCCATTTTCCCAACACGAGCAAGTCTTTTTTCTACTGATTCAAGATCAGCTAAAATCAACTCAAGATTTATCGTTTCAATATCATCAATAGGATCTACCTTACCAGAGACGTGAGTAATATTATCATCAGCAAAGCAACGTACAACCTGACAAATAGCGTCCACTTCACGAATATGAGAAAGAAACTTGTTTCCTAAACCTTCCCCTTTACTCGCACCCCTTACAATCCCTGCAATGTCAGTAAACTCAAATGTTGTAGGTACCGTTTTTTTCGGTTGAACAAGCTCTGTTAATTTTTGTAGTCTTTCATCTGGAACTTCTACAATTCCTACGTTCGGATCGATTGTACAGAAAGGATAGTTCGCAGATTCTGCTCCTGCTTGTGTAATCGCGTTAAATAATGTAGATTTCCCTACGTTTGGCAAACCTACAATTCCTGCTGTTAGTGCCATCCAAGTCACTCCTCATTTATATATTCGCACCAAAATTCGTCGATACAACTATATCTATTTGTTTCATTTTTTCTATTTTTTAAAGCCTTTAGCCTTAAACAATTATAGAGATATGATGAAAAAAAAACAAGTTAAGAAAAGCGGAAGCAGCTCGGTAAGCCCCGACAGGCATAAGATGAATCTCGGAGGAAGGCCTGCCTTCTAGAGAGATTTAGCTTATGACCCCGAGGGGCTAGCTGCTGGAGCTGGACAAACAAGAAGAAGCCACCTAATCGGCAGCTTCTTGTTCTACTTTTCTAATATTTACTAAGCAATCATACAAAGTACTGCCCAGTCCGTTATCCGATTCCTCACTTGGGGTTAAGAGATTGACGGACCCTCCATACTTCTTCCAAATGCCCTCATCTATATTAATAGTATTTGGGTGTGCATTAGTAAGGATTTGAACATAGCCTTTTACCGTTCCACGATCATTCCATACTTCTACATAATCATCTTCTGCTAAATTAAGCTCCTCAGCAATATTTACCGATAGTTCAACTCGAAGCTTTGGTTGTTGAGCAAATAAATGATAGTGTTGAGAATGGTTGGAGCGCATCGGATGAATAGTTAAAAGCTGATATGGGTATTTCTGAGCTAACTCAGGAGTTGTGATGGTCGATTCATTAGGTAAAGATAAAGACAAACGTCCATCTCCCCCCTGTTGGATCGCTCGGTTAGAAAGAAATTCATATTTGCCACTTGGTGTTTTAAAATGAAAATCACTCCATGGAACTTCATCTATTGGAAGTTCTACATGATCATTTTCTTTAAATGTTTGAAGCGTAATTCCTTTACCCTCTAAATGTTGAATGGCCATTGTCATCCAGTCATCTCTAGAGTAGTTGAAATCCTCACCAAAACCAAGTCGATTCGCTAATTCTGTCCAAATCCATAAATCTGATTTTGCTTCTCCTGGTGCCTCAACAAGCTTTGGACCATAGTTAGCATAATGATGATACATGGAAGAATAATAAATGTCTTCTTCTTCAAATGCTGTTGTTGTCGGAAGAATATAATCAGCCATTTCTGCTGTATCTGTCATGAATGAATCAATCACCACTAACGTATCAACAGAAGAAAAAGCTTGAATCATCTCATTTGTATTAGGCACTTGTGCAATCGGATTTCCACAAGTCACAATAATCATTTCAATTGTTGGGTTCACTGCTTCTAATATCCCTTTTGCCTGCTTCATCATGGTAAAATTCCGAGCCTCTTTCCGTCGCTCCGATAATGTTAATTCACCAAACTGAAAGCTCTGTCCTACCTGCTTATTCGCATAGTTTGCTCCACCGCCACGAATTCCAATGTTTCCACTTATAGCAACTAGGGCATCAATGAGTCGAATGGTATTTCCCCCATTCCCATAACGCTGCATTCCTAACCCAAAATACGTGGATGTTGGACCATCTCCATATAAATACGCAAGCTCTGTTATGACATCTATCGATACTTCCGTGATTCTACTAATCTCTTCAAGAGAAACAGATTGAATTAATTCCTTAACATGAGTAAATCCAACTGTATATTTTTCAATAAAGTCTACGTCAGCCAGTTTTAATCGTAAGAGCTCTTTCATTATACCTACTGCTAGAATTCCATCTGTCCCTGGTTTAACTGTAATATGTTTATGCGCTATCTTCGCAGTTGCATTATATAACGGATCTATTACGTAAAGTTTGGATCCGTTACGTTTTGCTTCTTGTAGAACAGAGTAGAAATGCATATTCGTTCGAGCTACATTTCTGCCCCATATCACGATATTTTTACTATTCAGCACATCTCCAGGAGCATGACTGTATGCATCGCCAAAATCCCAGTTTTGTGCTTCAATTCCTGAACCCCAGCATAGTGAGCCTGTTAACTCTGTTACACCACCATAACTATTAAAGAAACGCTGATCGAGATTTTTTAATAAACCTCCATTAGCATAATCATGGCTATGCAAAATAGAAGTGGTTCCCTTATTTTCCCTTAACCAGGACATCTTTTCAGCTATTTCATCTAGTGCCTGGGTCCATGAAATTCTATGAAACTCGCCATTTATCTTTTTTAAAGGATAGAGAATTCGTTCAGCAGAATTGGTTCGTGCTTCAAGCATCCGACCTCTTCCACAGATTTTCCCTTTTGTAATCGGGTGGGTTTCATCTCCTTCCACCCGAATTACCCTTCCATCCTCGACTGTTACTTTAAATCCACAGCTATCCCAACAATTTAACGGACATGCAGAAGTATACGTACTCGCCATACTCATCCCCCTACTTCTCTAGCTCTCCGCTCTTTCTAATACTTTTTTTATCTTACGTGAGAATTCCTTTCTTGGAATTAACACACTATGGTCACATCCGATACATTTGATACGGATATCCATCCCTAAACGTATGATCTTCCAACGATTGGCTCCACATGGGTGGGGCTTTTTCATTTCAACCACGTCATTCAAGTTAAATTCCTTTTGCTCCAATGCTCTCACTCCTATTCATTTCCCAATGCCTTCTTAGGGGTAACCTCATCTTGACGAGAGTACATGACAAGGCGTGGATAAGGGATTTCAATACCATTTTTATCTAAACAGGCTTTTAGTTCCTTACGTAAGGCACGAGCCACTATAAAATGCTTCATTGGCAAAGTTTCCGCCACTATTCGCAATACAACATCGGATGCAGCTAAATTTTGAACTCCTAGTATTTCAGGTGGTTTAACCATTTCCTCGTATTTTTCTGGCAAACCAGCTAATAATTCTGTAATTACTTGTTCAGCTCTTGAAATATCCCCTTCATATGAAAGACTTATATCAACAACTGCCATACTATTATACAGGGAGAAGTTTGTTACTTCTGTAATATTCCCATTTGGTAAAATATGAAGTTCCCCTGTCCATGTCTTAATCTTTGTTGTTCTTAAACCAATCTCTTCAACTGTTCCCTCAAATTGTCCTATTCGAACAAAGTCACCCACAGAAAATTGGTCTTCGAAAATAATAAAGAACCCCGTGATAATATCACGAACAAGATTTTGAGCTCCAAAACCAACGGCAAGCCCAACAATCCCAGCTCCTGCTAGCATTGCACTTACATCTATCGTTAATGTTGATAATATCATCATAAAGGCTATAAAGTACACTACATATGTTAGGACGTTCTGAAGCAATTTTAGTAATGTTGCTTCCCTTCGCTCCGATACGCGTAAGGGTGAACGAGTTCGGACTTTAAAAACATTTTCAATCATCACTTTTCCAACCTTTATGAAAATTCCTGAAAGGATAAAGATTGCTATGATTTTCAGCGCTCCTTCTCCTAAAGAAAGCCATAAATCTTCGTTCATCGCTTTTTCTTTTAAATCATTTATTATTTTCTCCCAGTACTTCATCGAATCACCTCATCATATATTGTTGGAGATTTTACTTATTTTATCAATTTCTATACTCCCTTAGTAGTATAAAGGGTTTCCTCCTTCAAATTACCTATAATTTTACTACCAAAGAGTTCCCAAGACCTGTCTATTAAAATAGAAAGTCTCCTTCCAACTACCCCTTTTCCAAATTACATAAACAGTACGTATACAATTCGTTTTTCTTCCGTATACTGTTACTACAATTTACGAAGGAGTGGACCCAGTGAACTTGAAATCTAGCTTTTTTGATAAGAAAGAAGACAATGCTGCAAGGATTTCCTACGAGGATCAACGTGCTTCTCACAAACTAGCAATTGAACTAGTATCCATTCTACCAGTAGCTACCATTGAACGTCCGATTGTATTTGTTTGTATTGGAACTGATCGTTCTACAGGGGATTCATTGGGACCACTCGTCGGCACACTTCTTGAAGAAAAAAGAATGAACTCCTTTTACGTATATGGAACCCTCGAGAACCCTATTCATGCAGTGAACTTAGTTGAAAAGCTTGAGGAAATTAAAGCGAAACATTTTAACCCTATCATTATTGCGATTGATGCTTGCTTAGGTCGTCTAAAAAGTGTTGGTTTTATTCAACTAGCTGATGGTCCTGTTAAGCCAGGAGCTGGAGTAAATAAAGAGCTTCCATCTGTTGGTGATTACCATATAACTGGAATCGTTAATGTGAGTGGATTTATGGAATATTTCGTCCTACAAAACACAAGATTGAACTTAGTTTTAAAAATGGCTAAAGTCATTGCGAACGGAATTTATCAAGCAAGTGTTACTTATCAACCTATTACTAAATGGAAAAACATTGGAAATCATACAACAAAAGACGCAATTAGTGGTAGAGAATAAAAAGAAGAGGCCCTTACTAGTAGGCCTCTTTTGTTATCCTAGTATAGTTTTTGTTAATGACATGATAGTTATTATTACGGCAACGACTAAAATACCTGGAAGCATATTGGCCACACGTATTTTCGTGATTCCGGTAATATTTAATCCAATGGCAAGAATCATAATTCCACCAGTAGCAGTCATTTCAGCTATAAAGCTAGTCATAAGTGCATCTGGTACCAAACGATCAATTTGGGTAGCAAAAGCAGCTATAGCTCCTTGATAGAGCATGACTGGAATAGCAGAAAAAATAACACCGATTCCAAGTGTGGTCGTCAAAATTAATGCAGTAAATCCATCGATAATGGATTTTGTATATAATACATCATGGTCACCCCTAATACCGCTATCGAGTGCACCAATAATAGCCATAGCACCTATTACGAAAATAAGCGTTGCCGTTACAAACCCTTCTGCAATGCTTCCTTGCTGGGAACCCCCTACCTTCCTCTCCAGCCATGCACCTAGAGCATTCAACTTCCCGTCTAAGTCTAGCCATTCTCCAAGCACTGAGCCAAAGACAAGACTAATGATGACAATGAGGAAATTTGCACTTTTGAAACCCATTTGAAGTCCGAGGACAACCACAGCAAGACCAATACTAAACATAACAGTTGTTTTCATTGCTTCCGGAATTCTATGAAGAAGCTTCCCTAACAATGCCCCTACCACGATCAATAAACCATTTACAAGAGTACCTAATAAAAACATTCTATTCACCTATTATAATTATTTCGTTTCTCGAAAAAACATGCTATCAATATAGCATAAAACTCACAAAAAAAACCATCCCATTTGATGGTTTTTACACTTTCTATTCCTGATTATTATTTAATAACTCGAGAATTCTTTCTAAATCATCTTTTGAGAAAAATTCTATTTCAATTTTCCCTTTATTTTTTGATTCTTTAATATTTACCGTTGTGCCAAACCTCTCACGCAAAAATCCTTCGCGTTCTTTAATAAAAACATTTTTCTCTGGCTTTGGCTTCTTTGTTTCACGTGGAACATTTTCATTCAACTGTTGAATAAGTTGTTCTAACTGGCGAACATTCAAGCCTTCTTTCATCGTTTTTTCAGCAATAAGAGGTAACTTTTCCTTTTTTCTAAGTCCAAGTAAGGCGCGGCCATGTCCCATAGAAATCTTTCCATCTGAGATCAGCTGTTGGATTTTTGGTGGCAGTGTTAATAAACGAACAAGATTGGCAATATGCGGCCGACTCTTCCCAAGTCTTTTAGCCAACTGCTCCTGTGTTAAAGAGAGCTTTTCCATTAAAAGCTGGTAGGCTGCTGCTTCTTCAATTGGTGTCAAATCTTCCCTTTGTAAGTTCTCAAGTACGGCAAGTTCCATCATTTGTTGTTCAGTTAATTCTCGAATGACAACAGGTACTTTTTCGAGCCCCGCTTCTTTTGCTGCTCGAAATCGTCTTTCACCAACAACAATATCATAGCCCTTTATACTTTTTCTAACGATTATAGGCTGTAAGATTCCATGCTCAATAATGGATTGCTTTAGCTCTTCAATTGCCTCTTGGGTAAAAATCTTCCTCGGCTGATAAGGATTAGGTCGTATTTCTTTCAAACTAACATCCGTAATTGATTCCTGTTTGTTTGGCTCATCTATGTTTGCAAAGAACGCGTTCAACCCTTTTCCGAGTCCTTTAGCCATGTGAAACCACTTCCTTTGCCAAATCTAAATAGACTTCTGCACCTCTAGATTTTGGATCGTAAATGATAATCGGCTCCCCATGACTCGGTGCTTCACTTAAGCGGATATTTCGGGGGATAATCGTTTTGTATACTTTATCTTGAAAATACTTTTTTACTTCTTCAATAACCTGAAGTCCAAGATTTGTTCTGGCATCTAGCATCGTGAGCAGAACACCTTCGATTTTTAAATCTTGGTTTAGATGCTTCTGAACGAGTCGTACCGTATTTAGAAGTTGACTTAACCCCTCCAGTGCATAAAATTCACACTGAACTGGAATAAGAACAGCATCTGAGGCAGTTAACGCATTTAAGGTTAATAAGCCTAATGATGGTGGACAGTCGATAATGACATAATCGTACGATCCCTTTACTTCTTCAAGAGCCCTTTTTAATCTCACTTCTCTTGATATGGTTGGAACAAGTTCAATTTCTGCACCTGCTAACTGAATCGTAGCGGGGATAGCATATAGGTTTTCAACGGATGTAGGCATGATAACTTCCTTTGCCTCAACGTCATCAACTAATACATCATATATACATTGCTCCACGTCAGCTTTTTCAATACCAACACCACTTGTGGCATTTCCTTGTGGATCAACATCGACTAGCAATACTTTTTTCCCTATATATGCTAAGCAGGCACCTAGGTTTACAGAAGTTGTTGTTTTACCAACTCCTCCTTTTTGATTCGCAATGGCAATAACTTTCCCCAATGGTGTCACCTACCTTTATCTTCAATAATAACATTTACATTTTAAAACTTTAAAAAAACAATCACGTATTCTATTCTATCATGAAAAAGATACGAGAATCATATTTTTTATTTCCCTAGGATGTTAATTGAAAAAAATAACAAAAAAAAGAGAGAAGCCTCAAAAAGCTTCTCTTAATCTATTATTTCTTTTTAGGAATTTTAATTGTTATTTGGTAGAAATCATCGAACTCTTCCTCTTCAGAGTTTAAGTTGATGCCACTATCTGAAACCATGGACAGAGATTGACGGATGGTATTAACAGCAATTCTTACATCTTTGCTAAAAGCCTTCCGCTTCGGTTTTGGCTTTTCAGACGTATCTGCTAAAAGCTTGGCCACTCGATCTTCTGTTTGTTTCACATTTAAGTTTTTCTCGATAACTTCTTCTAATAATTTTATTTGCTTCTCTGCATCTTTCAAAGGAATAAGAGATCGCGCATGTCTTTCGGTTATTGATTTATTTAATAATGCTTCTTGTACTTCTTGCGGCAGCTTTAATAGGCGAAGCTTATTCGCTACGGTCGATTGCCCCTTCCCTAACCTTTGCGCAAGAGCTTCTTGAGTTAAATTGTGTAATTCCAATAGTTTCCCGTAGGCTATAGCCTCTTCAATTGGTGAAAGTTCTTCTCTTTGAAGGTTTTCTATTAATGCGACAGAAGCCGTTTCTGTATCATTCATATTTTTCACTATGGCAGGGACTTCATCCCAGCCAAGCTTTTTCATCGCTCTCCATCTTCGCTCGCCAGCGATGATTTCAAACGTACCTTCTTCAAATTCTCTTACAACAATTGGCTGGATGATTCCGTGTATGTGAATCGTCCGTGAGAGTTCTTCAATTTTGTCCTCATCAAATACCGTCCTTGGTTGGAAGCGATTCGGTACAATTGAATCGATTGGTATTTTTTTTATCTCTTCATGATCTGCTTCGGTTAATACTTCAACCTGTTCTTCCGTCTCTTCAGCTTGTCCCTCTTTTTCGCCTAGGCCAAAAAAGCGTGTGAAAGTCTGCTTCATCACCCTGCACCACCTTTACGAAACTCCCTATTAATGTATTCTATAAAAAAAATCAAGTTCCTGCCCAAACATGCAATGATTGATTATTTTATCCTACATACTTATTAAAATTATGCCATAAAATGAGCTAAAATGTAACTCTATTCGATTGGTGCTTTATTCGGAGTCCCAGGTTTTCTAGGATATTTTTTTGGTGTTGTTTTTACCTTTTCTACAATAATAATATTTCTCTCACTTTCCTCGACAGGAAGTAAGAATGAATGAGTTTCTTTTAAGGATCCTCCGAGTGTGACAATTGCTTTTTTCCCAATTTCTAACTCATCTTTTGCATGAGCAGCCTTCATGGCCACAAAGCTTCCACCTACCCTCACAAGCGGCAAGCAAAGCTCACTTAATACAGATAATCGTGCTACCGCTCGAGCTGTAACGAGATCATATTGTTCTCTGTATTCTTTGTTTTGACCAAATGTCTCTGCTCGGTCATGAATAAAGGTTACTCCATCAAGTTTTAATTCCTTCGCTAGATTCTCTAAAAATGTAATACGTTTGTTTAAAGAATCTACAATAGTTACCTGTAGATGAGGAAAGGCTATTTTAATTGGAATGCTAGGAAATCCTGCTCCCGCTCCCACATCGCAAAGGCTCAACGGTTTAGAGAAGTCATAATAAAACGCAGCTGATACACTGTCATAAAAATGTTTTAAATAGACATCCTCTTTCTCAGTAATAGCCGTCAAATTCATCTTTTCATTCCACTCAACTAATAAGTGAAAATATTGTTCATATTGCTTAACCTGTTGAGGAGAAAGTTCAATCCCCTTCTCCTGTAACATTTTAATAAATAACTCTGTATTCATGCGGTACCTTCTTCCTCACACCGGAAAAATTTTACTTTATGCATCATTTGAAACACGTGCTATTTTTCCTTGTTCCAAATAAACAAGTAAGATGGAGATATCTGCAGGGTTTACTCCTGATATTCTTGATGCTTGAGCGATTGATAATGGTCGTACCTGCTTCATTTTTTGTTTGGCTTCTGTCGCAATTCCAGAAATGGCATCATAGTCGATATTATCAGGAATTTTTTTATTCTCCATTTTCTTCAAACGTTCCACTTGCTGTAAAGACTTTTCAATATACCCTTCGTATTTCACTTGGATCTCTACTTGTTCTTTAATATCAAAATCTAAGTCCTTCTCAGATGGGACAATTGCTTCAATATGCTGATAGGTCATCTCTGGTCGTTTTAATAGGTCTGAAGCACGGATACCATCCTTTAACTCACTTCCACCCTGAGCTTTAATTAGTTCTTGCACTTCAGGCTTTGGTTTAATGATGATTCCTTCTAAACGTTCCTTCTCTGCTTCGATGGCAGCTTTTTTCGTTAAGAAGCGCTCATAGCGTTCTTCAGAAATAAGTCCCACTTTACGACCAGTTTCGGTTAAACGTAAATCGGCATTATCGTGACGTAACAACAATCGATATTCCGCACGGGAAGTAAGTAATCGGTACGGCTCATTCGTTCCTTTAGTTACAAGGTCATCGATCAATACCCCTATATAAGCTTCCGAACGGCTAAGAATGACTTCTTCTTCGCCTAATGCTTTTCGACCCGCGTTCATACCCGCCATTAAACCTTGCCCTGCGGCTTCCTCGTAACCAGAAGTACCATTAATTTGACCTGCTGTATAAAGGTTCTGAATCACTTTCGTTTCAAGTGTTGGCCATAGCTGTGTCGGCACGATCGCATCATATTCTATTGCGTATCCTGGTCTCATCATTTGAACATTTTCAAGACCTGGAATGGTCTTTAAAATTTGATGCTGAACTTCCTCAGGCAAGCTCGTTGATAATCCTTGAACGTATACCTCTTGTGTATTTCGTCCCTCTGGCTCTAAGAAAATTTGGTGTCTTGGCTTATCGTTGAAACGAACTACCTTATCTTCTATGGAAGGACAGTATCTTGGACCTGTCCCTTTGATCATGCCTGAATACATAGGAGAACGGTGCAAATTATTATCAATTAATTGGTGAGTCTGTTCGCTCGTATATGTTAACCAGCAAGGCAGTTGGTCTGTAATAAACTTGGTTGTTTCATAAGAAAATGCTCTAGGTTCGTCATCACCAGGTTGGATTTCCGTCTTGCTATAATCAATGGTATGACTATTCACACGTGGCGGAGTTCCTGTTTTGAAACGAACAAGATCAAAGCCTAGCTCTTCGAGGTGTTCGGAAAGCCTGATGGATGGCTGCTGATTATTGGGACCACTTGAGTACTTTAATTCACCAAGAATGATTTCACCACGAAGGAAGGTACCAGTAGTAATAACAACCGTTTTTGCTTCATAGGTAGCACCAGTCTTTGTAATGACTCCTTTACAAACTCCGTCCTCAACAATTAGACGCTCTACCATTCCTTGAACTAATGTAAGATTTTTTTCGTTTTCTAATGTTTTTTTCATTTCATGCTGATAACTAAATTTATCCGCTTGTGCACGTAATGCACGTACAGCTGGTCCCTTACCTGTATTCAGCATTCTCATTTGAATATGCGTTTTATCGATGTTTTTCCCCATTTCTCCACCAAGAGCATCAATTTCGCGCACAACAATTCCTTTTGCTGGTCCACCAACAGAAGGATTACATGGCATAAAAGCCACCATATCTAAATTAATGGTAATCATTAATGTTTTTGCACCTTGACGTGCAGCTGCCAAACCTGCTTCACAGCCGGCATGTCCCGCTCCAATGACGATCACGTCATAATTTCCAGCACTATATTGCATCATGCTGCCTCCTTGTATCTATAAAAAATTATTTACCTAAACAGAACTGCGAGAATAACTGGTCAATTAAGCTTTCATGAATGGACTCTCCAATAATCTCCCCTAATAGCTCCCAAGTTCTTGTAAAATCAATCTGCACAATATCAATTGGAACTCCACTTACCACACCTGAAATCGCTTCTTCTATGGTTTGTAACGCCTGGTGTAGAAGAGCGATATGACGACTATTAGATACATACGTGATATCACCTGACTCAATCGATCCAGAGAAGAAAAGAGCAGCAATCGCCTCTTCTAAATCATCGACGCCTCGATCTTCAAGCAATGAGGTCGTTACAAGTGGACCTTTCCCTGTCAGTTCTTTAACTTTCTCCATATCAATCTTTTGAGGAAGATCTGTTTTATTAATAATGACGATAACATCCATTCCTTCAACAGCCTTAAACAGGTTTTCATCTTCCTTTGTTAAATCATCCGAATAGTTCAGAACTAGTAAAATAAGATCTGCTTCTTTTAGCACTTGTCGTGATTTTTCCACGCCAATTCTTTCTACGATATCTTCTGTCTCACGAATACCCGCTGTATCTAATAAGCGAAGCGGCACTCCTCGAACATTAACATATTCTTCGATGACGTCACGAGTCGTTCCAGGAATATCCGTAACAATAGCTTTATTTTCCTGAACTAAACTATTTAGTAAGGAGGATTTCCCAACGTTAGGTCTTCCAACAATCACCGTTGATAAGCCCTCACGTAAAATCTTTCCTTGTTGAGACGTTTCAAGTAACTTTTTCATTTCTACTCGAACGAGGTTTGCCTTTTCTAAAAGCATGTTATGAGTCATTTCTTCCACATCATCATACTCTGGATAGTCAATATTCACTTCAACATGAGCCAGGGTTTCAAGAATCTCCTGCCTCAATCTTTGAATAAGCTTGGATAATCGTCCTTCCATTTGCCCAAGTGCTACGTTCATGGCACGATCCGTTTTGGCACGAATCAAATCCATCACTGCTTCCGCTTGTGATAAATCAATTCTTCCGTTTAAAAAGGCACGTTTTGTGAATTCACCTGGTTCTGCCAATCTTGCTCCAAATCGTAATACCAATTGCAGGACACGATTTACTGACACAATCCCACCATGGCAATTGATTTCTACTACATCTTCTTTTGTAAATGTATGTGGTCCTTTCATCACAGACACCATTACCTCTTCAGCAACCTCACCTGTTTTTGGATCCAGTAAGTGACCGTAATGGATGGTATGTGTTTGTACATCTATCAAACGTTTATTTCTTTTTCCTCTAAATAGCTTATCGGCAATTTGGATTGCTTCGTCTCCACTCAGACGAACAATCGCAATCGCTCCTTCACCAAGCGGAGTCGATATCGCCGCAATTGTATCAAATTCCATTGCCTTCACCTCTTCCCACTAAGGGACTGTATATTCCTTATCTTCATCTATGTCACGAAACTTTACTCATTAAAAGCATCTTTTCCCAAATTATTAGAATAGCACAGCCATTTCTAATAAAAAAGATTTATCCACAAATAAAAAAGCGCATTATGCTCTATCATAACTTATCCACATGTGAATAACAAGAAAAGCGGAGCCGACTGTTCTGACCCGACAAGCATAAGACAAGCCCAGTAGGAAAGCCTGCTTTCCGGAAGGGATTGACTTATGACCTCGAGGGTCAAGGAGGCGGAGCTGGACAAAGAAAAGCGGAGGAAGCTTTCCTAGTACCCACTCACAGCAGCACCACAAAAAAACAAAAAAAAACGACCCCACTAAGTGGGATCGCCCTAACTCTTATTTATTCGGTGTAATAACGATATAACGATTTGGCTCGACTCCGTCAGAGTATGTTTTCACTCGCTTATTATCCACTAAAGCGGTATGAATCACTTTTCTTTCATACGATGGCATTGGTTCAAGTGATACTCTTTGGCCTGTACGAACAGCTTTAAAAGCAAGTCTTTCAGCTAATTGCATTAGTGTATCATTTCTTCTTTTTCGATAATCTTCTGCATCAAGCAATACATTTACATATTGCTCCGCATATCGATTAATGACTAGCTGCGTTAAATATTGAAGGGAGTTTAAAGTTTGTCCTCTTTTTCCAATTAGGAGAGCAATCTTGTCCCCAGAAAGAATAAATTGAACTTGTTTGCCTTCTTTTATCACTTCAATATCAACTGGCGAACCCATTTTGTTTGCTACATCAGTTAAAAAGTTTTTTGCCTCTTCAATCGCATCAATCTTTTTAGTTACTTTAACAATAGCCGGGCGGGTACCAAAAATACCAAATAGCCCCTTTTTCCCTTCGTCAACTATCGCTATTTCTGCACGATCTCTTGTTGTTTCTAGTTGAGCTAAAGCTGACGCTACTGCTTCCTCAACGGAATTACCCGTAGCAGTTACCTCTCTCACTTTTTCGCTCCTCCTGATTTACCAGTTTCAGCAACCTTTTTTAAATCTGGACCTTTAATAAAATAAGTTTGAACAATCATAAAGATATTCCCGACTACCCAATATAGTGATAAAGCAGCTGGGAAAGTAAATGCAAACACGACAATCATGACTGGCATAATGTAAAGCATCATTTGCATTTGAGGATTATTCTCTACACCCGCCATCATAATTTTCTGTTGGATGAATGTTGTGATCCCCGCTACAATCGGTAAAATATAAAACGGATCCGGAGACCCAAGGTCAAACCATAAGAAGTTATGCTCTGCAATCTCTCTTGTACGAGAAATAGCATGATAAAAACCAATTAATATTGGCATTTGAATGATTAATGGAAAACATCCAGCAAGCGGATTTACTCCATGCTGCTGAAATAACGCCATTGTTTCCTGTTGAAGCTTTTGTTGCGTTTTTTGATCTTTTGAGCTATATTTTTCTCTTAACTTTTGCATCTCAGGCTGAATAGCTTGCATAGCCTTTGAGCTCTTTGTTTGCTTGATCATTAATGGCAAAATCACCAAACGAATCAAAAGTGTAACTAAAATAATACCTAAACCAAAGTTTCCACCAGCAAACTCCGCTGTTTTGACAATTAATAACGATAATGGGTATACAATATACTCGTTCCAAAAACCTTCGCTTTCTGCTGTAATCGGCTTATTATACTCTGTACAGCCCGTAAGTAGTGCCATCAGAAATATGAGGCCGATTAAAAGAAGAAGTTTCTTTTTCAACCGTTTTTTCCTCCTTAATATCTTATATCCTCCAAGTATGTCCACTTCAATCTTTAGATAAAAAAAGAAACACACTACTTGTTCGTCTATTAATAATCCAAGTGTATTGTATCATTTTTTATAAGTACATTTCCTTAAAAAAATGCAAACACAAAGATTTTATTTCCTTCTTTCTACTCTACCATTTAAAACCTTCGCAAGTTTTAAAACATGAGTTAAACTTCCCTTCACTTCATGAAACGTCATGTCAGAAGCTGGTTTTCTCGCAATGATAATCAAATCCAAGTCATTTTTCATATATTCTTGAAGCTCTAGTAAGGATTGTCTAATATACCTTTTCACTTGATTACGAGTTACAGCATTTCCAATCTTCTTGCTAACAGACAAACCCACATGAAAATGAGTTTGTTCTGGAACTTTTCGCAAATAAACCACAAATTGACGATTTGCTACAGAATTTCCCTTTTTATATATCTCTTGAAATTCTTTATTCTTTTTAATTCGAAATTCCTTTTTCATTTATTACACCTACGATCTAGATTAAAGCAAGTGCTCTAGCTTCTGGAGGCGCACACTGCCCTTCCCATTATTTTCTTCTGTGTGAACATCTATACATAAATCGAACTCTTCTTCCACTTGAATGAGAAAAAAGACCACTGACGTTTCAGTGGCCTAAGCAGATAATACTTTTCTTCCTTTACGACGACGACGTGCTAATACTTTACGTCCGTTTGCAGAGCTCATACGACTACGGAAACCGTGAACTTTGCTGTGTTTACGCTTATTTGGTTGGTACGTTCTTTTCATTATATGACACCTCCCTGAGGAATAACTTTAAAGACAGTCCTTCTAATTATAGAGGCGACCTATAAAAAAAGTCAATAGCCTATCTTCGACTCCTTTTGACGAACAGAATAAAAGATACGATTTTCTTTATTTTAATGTTTTGATGTAGTGTCCTCCAAACAGCTTTTTTAGCTCCTGTTAATAACTTTCGACACGTTTCTCCATTATCCACAACGCTTATTGACAGCTTTTTCACAGATTCTTTTGCTGTGGACAATTAATACTCACAGCTTGTACTTGTTGTGGATAAACTTAAAAAACCATTGCGTCTACTTAATTTATTTGATATTATTATTGTGTTTTCACTCTGGATAAAAACATGTGGATAAATAGACTATCCACAGATTGTGGATATCTTGTGGATAGGTTATTCAGAGCCTATGTAGAACGTTGTCCACAAGTCGTGGATATTGTCGAAATCCCTCATTACTTCTTATATATATACTTACCCACATTAACAGATTTGTATATTTATAAATTTATAGGTTGTACAGCTTGTATAACCTATGTTTTTTTGTAATCCTTACGGGAAACATAGAAAAATTAGTAGACTGTTTAGCCGCTTCAAAGATGGCATTTATATTCCTAAAAGGAGGGATCAGTGTGGAAAATATTTCGGATCTTTGGAATAACGCGTTAGCCAATATAGAGAAAAAAATAAGCAAACCCAGCTTTGAAACGTGGCTAAAATCTACTAAAGCCCATTCTTTGCAAGGTGATACGTTAACCGTAACGGCTCCAAATGAATTTGCTCGTGACTGGCTAGAAGAACGTTATTCGCAATTAATCGCTGGAATTCTCTACGATATAACTGGAGAAGAATTAGGGGTAAAATTCATCATTCCGCAAAATCAAAATGAAATGGAAGATGATATTCCTATCCCACAAAAACGCAATATTAAAGATGATGACCATCAAGAGCTACCGTTAAATATGCTCAATCCGAAATATACTTTTGATACATTTGTTATTGGTTCTGGGAACCGATTCGCACATGCTGCTTCATTAGCAGTCGCTGAAGCACCAGCTAAAGCATATAATCCCCTTTTTATTTACGGGGGCGTAGGTTTAGGAAAAACTCACCTTATGCATGCGATTGGGCACTATGTGCAGGATCATAATCCATCAGCAAAGGTTGTATATTTATCTTCTGAAAAATTTACGAATGAGTTCATTAACTCTATTCGAGACAATAAAGCAGTTGATTTTAGAAATAAATATCGCAATGTAGATGTTCTTCTTATTGATGATATTCAATTTCTTGCTGGAAAAGAACAAACTCAAGAGGAATTTTTCCATACGTTTAATACGCTACATGAAGAAAGTAAGCAAATCGTTATATCCAGTGATCGCCCGCCGAAGGAAATTCCGACGCTTGAAGATCGACTCCGTTCACGCTTTGAATGGGGATTAATCACAGACATCACACCACCAGATTTAGAAACAAGGATTGCCATTCTTCGTAAAAAAGCAAAAGCTGAGGGATTGGATATTCCGAACGAAGTTATGCTATATATAGCAAATCAAATTGATTCCAATATTAGAGAGCTAGAAGGTGCATTGATTCGAGTGGTTGCCTACTCATCTCTAATAAATAAAGATATTAATGCTGATTTAGCTGCGGAAGCTTTGAAAGATATTATTCCTAGTTCAAAACCACGAGTCATAACGATTCATGAAATTCAACGAGTCGTTGGAGAGCACTTTAATGTAAAACTCGAGGATTTTAAAGCAAAGAAACGGACAAAGTCTGTAGCTTTTCCTAGGCAAATTGCTATGTATTTATCAAGAGAATTAACCGACTTTTCCCTTCCGAAAATTGGTGAAGAGTTCGGAGGTCGAGATCACACGACAGTTATTCATGCTCATGAAAAAATTTCAAAGCTGATTCAATCAGATGCTCAGTTCCAAAAACAATTGAATGAGATTAATGAGCTTTTGAAAATTTAATACTGTGTATAACTTTCACTTGTTTACTCACAGTCTGTCCACATGTGGATAGGCTGTATTTCCTTTCACTTAAGGGAGTTATCCACATACTCACAGGCCCTACTATTACTTCTACTATTTTTTAATAATAAAAATATATATAAATAAGCTGATATTCCATTCATAACGGGAGGACTTTTTTTATGCGTTTTATTATTCAAAGGGACCGTTTAGTTCAAAGCGTTCAAGATGTTATGAAAGCAGTAACTAGCAGAACAACTATCCCAATCTTAACCGGTATAAAAATCGTTGTAACTGAAGATGGTGTTACATTAACTGGTAGTGACTCAGACATTTCTATAGAATCATTTATACCTAAAGAAGAAGCTGGTGATGAACTTGTCGAAATCAAACAAACAGGTTCTATCGTTCTACAAGCAAAGTTTTTCAGTGAAATTGTAAAAAAATTACCTACAGATACAGTTGAAATAGATGTTCAAAATCATTTTCAAACCGTTATTCGTTCAGGTAAATCTGAATTTAATTTAAATGGTCTTGATGCAGAAGAGTATCCGCATTTACCACAAATAGAAGAGCAAAATGCTTTTAAGATCCGTACAGACCTCTTAAAAGTTCTGATTCGTCAAACGGTTTTTGCAGTGTCCACCTCAGAAACACGCCCAGTGTTGACAGGTGTAAACTGGAAGGTCGAAAACGGAGAGTTAATCTGTATTGCAACAGATAGTCACAGATTAGCTTTAAGAAAAGCGAAGGTCGATATTGAGAACGATGTGAATTACAATGTAGTTATTCCAGGGAAAAGCTTAAATGAATTGAGTAAAATCCTAGATGATACAAATGACCTAGTTGACATCGTTATAACAGAAAACCAGGTGTTATTTAAAGCCAAGCATCTATTGTTTTTCTCAAGATTGCTTGAAGGGAACTATCCTGATACAACTCGATTGATTCCGTCAGAGAGTAAGACAGAAGTAACTGTTAATACAAAAGAGTTTTTACAATCCATTGATCGTGCTTCCTTGCTGGCAAGAGAAGGGAGAAATAACGTAGTTAAATTTTCAACGATTGAAGAAAAAGTGATAGAGGTGTCCTCTAATACACCAGAAATCGGAAAAGTAGTTGAAGAGCTGCAAGCACAAGCCATTACTGGTGAAGAGTTAAAAATATCTTTTAGTGCAAAATATGTAATGGATGCATTAAAAGCTTTAGAAGGACAAGAAATAAAAATTAGTTTTACAGGGGCAATGAGACCGTTTATTATCCAACCTTTAAATGACGATTCGATTCTGCAATTGATTCTCCCTGTAAGAACATATTAAGAATAAGCTGCCAGGTCTCTGGTGGCTTTTCGTTTAACCCTTTGTATATAAGCCAATTATTTAGTAAAATAAAGAGTAGACACGAAAAACGCTCGTCATGAAAAATAACGTGAAAAGAGTGAGGCTATTTGAGAGAAGAAGTAAAAATTGACACAGAGTATATTACGTTAGGTCAATTTTTAAAGCTAGCAGGCGTTATAGATACCGGAGGAATGGCAAAGTGGTTCCTTAGTGAATATGAAATATTTGTCAATAATGAGCAAGATCAAAGGAGAGGTCGAAAGCTTAGAGCTGGAGATGTTGTTGAAATTCCTACCATCGGTTCATACATTGTCATGTAAAAGGAAGCAGGCTTCGACATATGTGTTGAAGTCTCGCTTACTGTATAGGGATAAAGGATGTTTTGAATATGTATATTGAGCATTTAGGGTTAAAAAATTATCGTAATTACGAAGATTTGACTATGACTTTTGAAAACAAGGTTAATGTCATCTTAGGTGAAAATGCTCAAGGGAAAACAAATGTCATGGAATCCATCTACGTTTTAGCCATGGCTAAATCTCATCGAACCTCTAATGATAAAGAACTTATTCGCTGGGATGAAGAATATGCTACAATAGAGGGACGGGTAAAAAAAAGTCACGGTCCTCTCCCAATGCAGCTGATTATTTCTAAAAAAGGAAAAAAGGCAAAATGCAATCATCTTGAGCAGCAAAAATTAAGCCAGTATGTAGGGAATATGAATGTGGTTATGTTTGCGCCTGAGGATCTTACACTCGTGAAAGGAAGTCCGCAGGTTAGAAGGCGATTTATAGATATGGAGATTGGACAAGTATCCCCTATTTATCTTCATGAAATGGGGCAATATCAGAAAATTCTCCAGCAAAGAAACCATTATTTAAAAATGATGCAGATTAAAAAGCAATCAGACGAAACGATGCTTGATATATTAACGGAGCAATTTATTGACAAGGCTGTTCGTATCGTTGCCAAACGTTATGAATTCCTCCGTTTGCTTCAAAAATGGGCTATTCCAATCCATAGTGGAATTTCTAGAGGGTTAGAAACATTAAAGATTGAGTATAAACCTTCTGTTGATGTATCAGAAGAACAAGATTTGTCGAAAATGGTAGAAGTATTTACTCATAAATTTGATAAAATAAAAAGAAGAGAGATCGAACGTGGCACTACACTGTTTGGACCTCATCGTGATGATATGCTCTTTTTTGTAAATGGGCGTGATGTGCAAACTTTTGGATCTCAAGGCCAGCAACGAACGACTGCATTATCCGTCAAGCTTGCAGAAATCGAACTCATTCATGCGGAAATTGGGGAATACCCTATTTTGCTTCTTGATGATGTTCTTTCAGAGCTGGATGATTATCGCCAATCTCACTTGTTAAATACCATTCAGGGTAAAGTACAAACATTTGTGACAACAACAAATGTAGATGGAATTGACCATCAAACACTAAAAGAAGCGTCAACCTTTACCGTTGATAGTGGGACGATTAAACAAATCTTATGAGGTGGTCATATGTATGTTCATATTGGAGAAGAGACATTGGTTCGAGCAATAGATATCGTTGCCATCATAAGTAAAGAAAGTGTCGTTTCTTCATCACAGATGAATGAATTTTTAATGCATGATTGTTTAGTGGTTGTCGATCTTTCAAAAGGTGGATATAAATCTATCGTGGTCACAAAAGATAAAGTCTATTATTCACCGTTATCATCTGGAACATTAAAAAAACGCTCTTATAAACTAGCAGCTCAGTATTAGAATAATCTTAGCTCTCTTGCTAAGTGAAAATATATATTTGGTACGCGAAAATCAGATGATTTTTGCTTAATTGTGAAAGAAAGAGTAGGTGAACGGTTTATGGCAATGGAACAAAAAGAAGTCCAAGAACAATCATATGATGAAAATCAGATACAGGTTCTGGAAGGTCTTGAAGCCGTAAGAAAAAGACCGGGGATGTATATAGGTTCCACAAGTGTCAAAGGACTCCACCATTTAGTTTGGGAAATCGTTGACAATAGTATTGACGAAGCTCTAGCTGGCTTCTGTTCAGAGATAAATGTTGTAATTGAAAAAGATAATAGCATTACCGTTATTGATAATGGACGGGGAATTCCGGTCGGGATCCATGAAAAGATGGGAAGACCGGCTGTTGAAGTTATTATGACTGTTCTTCATGCTGGCGGAAAGTTTGGTGGCGGAGGTTACAAAGTTTCTGGAGGACTTCACGGAGTGGGTGCGTCTGTTGTTAATGCGCTATCTACGTTATTAGAAGTGTATGTTCATCGAGAAGGGAAAATTCACTACCAGAAATTTGAGCGTGGAGTGCCTGTAGCTGACCTAGAAGTGATCGGAGAAACAGACCATACCGGTACGACGATTCACTTTGTTCCAGATAGCGAAATTTTCACAGAGACTCTTGAGTATGATTATGAGACCCTTGCCAATCGTATCCGTGAGCTTGCTTTTTTAAACAAAGGTTTAAAAATAACGATTGAAGATAAGCGTGAAGAAAATAAAGGCAACCAATATTACTATGAAGGCGGTATAAAGTCTTATGTAGAACACTTGAATAGATCAAAGGAAGTTCTACATGAAGAGCCGATCTTTATCGAAGGCGAAAAAGAGGGAATTACCATCGAGGTCGCCATTCAATACAATGATAGTTATACAAGTAATATTTACTCGTTTGCGAACAATATTCATACCCATGAAGGTGGGACACATGAATCTGGTTTTAAAACAGCTCTTACAAGAATCATAAACGACTATGCGAGAAAATATGGTCAGATAAAAGAAAACGATTCGAATCTGTCTGGTGATGATGTACGAGAAGGTTTAACAGCTATCGTATCAATCAAACATCCAGATCCACAGTTTGAAGGCCAAACAAAAACGAAACTTGGTAACTCTGAGGTAAGAGCAGCAACAGATACGATTTTTGCCGAGGCACTGGATAAGTTTCTTCTTGAAAACCCTACAGTTGCAAGGAAAATAGTTGAAAAAGGCTTAATGGCGGCAAGAGCCCGTTTAGCTGCCAAAAAAGCACGAGAGTTAACACGTCGAAAGAGTGCCCTTGAGGTATCGAGCTTACCTGGTAAGCTTGCTGACTGCTCTTCTAAAGATCCTGGAATAAGTGAAATATATATCGTTGAGGGAGATTCAGCGGGTGGATCAGCAAAACAAGGACGTGACCGTCATTTCCAAGCGATTCTTCCACTTAGAGGGAAAATCCTTAACGTAGAAAAAGCTAGATTGGATAAAATCCTTTCAAATAATGAAGTACGTGCCATGATTACAGCTATTGGAACAGGGATTGGCGAAGACTTTGATCTTTCGAAAGCTCGCTACCATAAAGTTGTAATTATGACGGATGCTGATGTTGACGGTGCGCATATTCGAACACTGATACTAACATTCTTCTATCGATATATGAGACAAATCTTAGAGGCGGGCTATATTTATATCGCTCAGCCACCGTTATATAAAGTTCAACAAGGGAAACGTATTGAATATGCCTATAACGATAAAGAATTAGACCGTATTTTCGCAGAGCTTCCGAGTCAACCGAAACCTAATATTCAACGTTACAAAGGATTAGGCGAGATGAATCCTGATCAGCTTTGGGAAACAACCATGAACCCAGAGACGAGAACCATGTTACAGGTTAGTCTTCAAGATGCCATTGAAGCTGATGAAACATTCGAAATGTTAATGGGAGATAAAGTGGAGCCACGTCGTAACTTTATCGAAGCAAACGCACAGTACGTGAAAAACTTAGATATTTAAAAAAGGGTAGAGGGTAACCACTATCCTCCTTTTCTTTTCATAGAAGGCTTACAAAGGATCATCATTAGCTTTAAAGGAGGTACACACGTTGGCTGAAACACCAAATTCACAAATTAAAGAAATAAATATAAGCCAAGAAATGAAGACTTCATTCCTAGACTATGCGATGAGCGTAATCGTCTCCCGTGCTTTGCCAGATGTTAGAGATGGATTAAAGCCTGTTCACCGTCGTATTCTATATGCCATGCATGACCTTGGGATGCACTCTGACAAGCCATATAAAAAGTCTGCTCGTATCGTAGGAGATGTAATTGGTAAATATCATCCACACGGAGACTCAGCAGTGTATGAGACAATGGTACGTATGGCTCAGGATTTTAACTATCGGTACATGCTTGTTGATGGCCATGGAAACTTTGGATCGGTTGATGGAGATTCAGCGGCAGCCATGCGTTATACAGAATCAAGAATGTCAAAAATCTCTATGGAACTGTTGCGAGATATAAATAAAGACACGATTGATTACCAAGATAACTATGATGGAGAAGAAAAGGAGCCAGTTGTTCTACCTGCTCGATTCCCGAATCTTCTAGTCAATGGAACAACAGGGATTGCGGTAGGAATGGCAACAAATATTCCTCCACATCAGCTTGGTGAAGTTATTGACGGTGTGTTGGCAGTTAGTAAAGACCCAGAGATAACCACTCAAGAGCTCATGGAGATTATTCCAGGTCCTGATTTTCCAACAGGAGGATTAATACTGGGGAGAAGTGGGATTCGAAAGGCTTACGAAACAGGCAGAGGTTCTATTACATTACGAGCAAAAGTTGTTATTGAACAAAAGGCCAATGGCAAGGAAGTTATCATTGTTAATGAAATTCCATACCAGGTAAACAAGGCAAAGCTTATCGAGAAAATTGCTGAGCTAGCCCGTGAGAAAAAAATTGATGGTATAACAGACCTTCGTGATGAATCCGATAGAAATGGTATGCGTATTGTTATTGAGGTTCGTAAGGATGCAAATGCCAATGTATTATTAAATAATCTTTACAAGCAAACCGCTCTACAAACTAGTTTTGGAATCAATACGTTAGCGTTAGTTGGTGGACAACCTAAGGTATTGAACTTAAAACAATGTTTAGTTTACTACTTAGATCACCAAAAAGTAGTCATTCGTAGAAGAACAGAATTTGAATTACGAAAAGCCGAAGCACGTGCGCATATTTTAGATGGTTTACGAATTGCACTAGATCATCTAGACGCGGTTATTAGCTTAATTCGTTCTTCACAAACAACAGATATTGCTCGTGAGGGGTTAATGACTACCTTCGAGCTTTCTGAAAAGCAAGCACAGGCAATATTAGATATGCGATTACAGCGTTTAACGGGTTTAGAACGTGAAAAAATCGAAGAAGAGTATCAAAACCTTGTGAAGCTAATTGCAGAGCTGAAGGAAATTTTGGCAAATGAAGAGAAGGTTCTTGAAATAATTAGAGAAGAACTATCTGAAATTAAAGAACGCTTCAACGATATTCGTCGTACTGAAATCGTAACGGGTGGAGTCGAAAACATTGAAGATGAGGATTTAATTCCGGTTGAAAATATCGTTATTTCGTTAACTCATAATGGATATATCAAACGTCTTCCTGTTTCAACCTACCGCGCGCAAAAACGTGGTGGTCGAGGAATACAAGGAATGGGAACGAATGAAGATGATTTCGTTGAACATCTTGTTACAACGTCCACACATGACACAATCCTTTTCTTTACAAATAAAGGGAAAGTGTATCGCTCGAAAGGATATGAAATTCCTGAGTTCTCAAGAACAGCGAAAGGAATTCCAATCATCAATCTATTAGAAGTGGATAAAGGAGAATGGGTGAATGCCATTATTCCTGTCTCAGAGTTTGTAGATGACTGGTTCCTATTCTTTACTACCAAAGAAGGAATATCGAAACGATCACCACTCACTTCCTTTGCAAATATCCGAAACAATGGTTTAATTGCCTTGAACTTACGTGAGGAAGATGAGTTAATCTCTGTTCGTCTTACAGATGGCAGTAAGGAAATTATTATTGGAACGAAGAAAGGGTTACTCATTCGTTTCCCTGAAACAGATGTTCGTTCTATGGGGCGTACTGCTACAGGAGTTAAAGGAATTAACATTGACGCTTCAGATGAAGTAGTCGGAATGGAAGTTCTTGAGGAAAACACTGAAATATTAATTGTTACAAAGAATGGGTATGGTAAACGTACACCTGCTGATGAATATAGAATACAAGGTCGTGGCGGTAAAGGGATTAAAACCTGCAATATTACAGATAAAAACGGAAACTTAGTTTCGATGAAGGCTGTAACAGGTGAAGAAGATGTCATGTTAATTACTACAGGCGGAGTCTTAATCCGTATGGCGGTTAGTGATATCTCAACAATGGGACGAAATACTCAAGGTGTGAGATTGATCAGATTGAATGAGTCAGAAGAAGAATTCGTAGCCACTGTAGCGATGGTTGAAAAAGAAGAAGAAAAAGATGAAGAAAAAGATGAAGAAAAAGAAGAATTAATCGTTGGTGAAGAAGAAGTAAAAGACGTTGAACCAGCGGAAGAAGAATAATTTGTAAGAGAGGGACATTATTATGTTCCTCTTTTTTTATGAATTGGGTAAAATAGACTAAGAATATTATTACTAGAGGGTGTAATTTAGTGCGAGTTCTTATAAAAGAAGTTCAAGAAGGATGCATTCTTTCTGAAGATGTTATGGGGTCTTCAGGACGGGCAATTGTCCAAAGGAAAACAGTATTAACTTCCGAATTACTCGGAGTATTAAAAGCCTTCTTAATACCCGAATTAGAGGTTGAAAAGACTCTGTCTAGCGGGCATCCTTTTATACCTAATGAGATCCTTATGGATGATGAAGAAGTGAGGAATGAGGAAAATGAAGCACAAAGGGAACTTACATTCACCGAACTCTTTCTTCAAGCATCAAGAAGCTTTAAAAAGGAGTTTCGAAGCTGGCAGGCGGGTTTACCAGTAGATGTTACAAAGGTGCGAAGTATTATATTTCCGTTAATCGAAAAAATAGAACACAATCAAGCAGACCTTTTTCAACTTCATCACTTTTCAACTGAGGAAGACTATTTGTACCAGCATGCGGTTGCGGTTGGATTAATTAGTAGTTTTATTTCTAAGAAACTAGGTTTTAATAAAGGGGAAATTGTTCAGATTGCTTTGGCTGGGACTTTAAGCGATTGTGGTATGGCAAAGCTTTCTGAAGGAATATTAAATAAAAGAACACCTCTTACACAAGAGGAGTATCAAGAGGTAAAAAACCATCCAACGTATAGTTATAGACTTATTCAAAGTACACCTTTTATTAGAGAGGCTGGTAAAATTGCCATCTTTCAACATCATGAGCGTTTGGATGGAAGTGGGTATCCACTTGGTGAAAAAGGACAGAAAATCCACCAATATGCAAAAATTATTGGGGTCGCTGACACCTTCCATGCAATGACTTCACAACGCTTATATAGAAAAAAGCAGTCTCCTTTTAAAGTATTAGAGATGATGCTACAAGATTTATTTGGACAGTTTGATATTGCCTCCATCCGTGCACTTCAAGCTGGAATTATGAATATTTCTATTGGAAGTTTAGTAAAACTTTCAAATGGACAAGAAGCAGAAATTCTATATATTGATGAGAATGCTCCAACAAGGCCGCTGGTAAAAGTATTATCTACTGCTGAAATTATTCATTTGCAGAGAAACCGGATGATTTTTATCGATGAAGTAAAGATTCCTTAGGATGGTAGAGCCAAGTAGGTGTTATCTATTTGGCTCTTAAATGTTTCCATTTATTAGATATTGAATAATAAACAATGACTTGTTATACTATTAAAAGTCAGTTCAACAGGTACTTTAAATTGTTATTAAAACTTTTTTAAAAAAGTAGTTGAAATGATTTAGTAAACATGATATATTATTAAAGTCGCCTCGTTGCGACAGTGATTGTTCTTTGAAAACTAAACAAATCATACGTCAACAAAAAAATGATTAGTGTTGAAAAATACACTAGCCAACGTTTTAACTTTAAGAGCTAATCTTACTCTTTATTGGAGAGTTTGATCCTGGCTCAGGACGAACGCTGGCGGCGTGCCTAATACATGCAAGTCGAGCGGATCTTTGGGAGCTTGCTCCCAAAGATTAGCGGCGGACGGGTGAGTAACACGTGGGCAACCTGCCTATGAGACTGGGATAACTCCGGGAAACCGGGGCTAATACCGGATAATTCTTTTCTACTCATGTAGAAAAGCTGAAAGATGGTTTCGGCTATCACTCATAGATGGGCCCGCGGCGCATTAGCTAGTTGGTGAGGTAACGGCTCACCAAGGCGACGATGCGTAGCCGACCTGAGAGGGTGATCGGCCACACTGGGACTGAGACACGGCCCAGACTCCTACGGGAGGCAGCAGTAGGGAATCTTCCGCAATGGACGAAAGTCTGA